>JAFGCA010000188.1 GCA_016932895.1 Sedimentisphaerales bacterium
ACCGCGTGTTCGGCTTCGAGATCCTGCCAGCGCCGTTCGTCGTGTCGCACCTGCAATTGGGCCTCATGCTGCAAGCCGAAGGCGCGCCGCTGTCACACAAGAAGGGCGAACGCGCCGGCGTGTATCTCACGAACGCGCTGACCGGCTGGGAACCACCGAAAGGTCCCAAGCAACACGTCATGTCTTGGGCCGAACTCGAAGAGGAGCGCGACGCGGCCGAGCATGTCAAACGTGATAGGAGGATTCTGGTCGTCCTGGGGAACCCGCCTTACAACGGGTATGCTGGTGTCAGTCCCGAAGAAGAGCAAGGGCTGGTTGAGCCATACAAGCAAGGCCTTGCATCGGAGTGGGGTATTACACGAAACTACCTTGACGATCTGTACGTTCGGTTCTTTCGATTGGCTGAACGCCGGATCGCAGAAATGACTGGCATAGGCGTTGTCTCGTTCATCAGTAACTTCTCCTATGTCGCCGAGCAGACCTACGTCGTTATGCGGCAGCGTCTCCTGGCCCAGTTCGACCGCTTGTGGATAGACTGTATGAATGGCGACAGCCGTGAGACCGGGAAGCTAACACCTGACGGAAAGCCTGATCCGTCTGTCTTCTCGACGGACTTCAACCGTGAGGGAATCCGCAAGGGAACGGCCGTCTCAGTCATTGTCCGCAAACCGAATCGCGACGGCAAGCCGACCGTGCTGTTCCGCCATTTCTGGGGCGTCTCGAAACGACAGGACCTCCTCGCTAGCCTGACGGCACAGAAGTTCAATACCGCGTACAAGGTCGCGAAGCCCTCGCCCGATAATCGCTTTTCGTTTCGGCCTGACAATGTGAGTGCTGAATACGAATCCTGGGCCTCGGTTGTTGAGTTCGCCGAGGTTCCGCCGCTGCTCGGTCTTAATGAGAACCGTGGTGGTGCGCTATATGACGTTGATCGGGATGCGCTTGAACAGAGGATGAGGCTCTACTGTGACTCAAGTGTTCCGTGGAACGACTATGTCGCCGAGTCCCACTGGATGACCCGAAGAATGGCAGGTTTTGACCCGAAATCTGCCCGAGAGAAGCTACTTCGGTCGCAAGCGTTCGATCTAGAGAAGATTCATCGTTACGGCGTGCGTCCGTTTGATACACGATGGTGTTACTGGACAGATATTCACCCCATTTGGAATCGATCGAGGCCGTTGTTCTATGAGCAAGTTATGTCTGGTGACGCCTTCCTTGTGACGCGACCAACAGGCGTCGCGTCACCAGAAGGCGTGCCCTTTCTTCACACTCGGATTCTGTGTGAGATGGATTCCATTCGAGGCCATTCATACCATTTTCCGATACGTCCCATTCCGAAACGTAGGCGGAAGGCAAAGGACGGACAGAGCTCTTTGTTCGACGCAGGTAAAGCGGTCGCAAACCTCTCCAAGTGCGCCCGTGCGTATTTGACCAGGCTTGAAATCAGGAAGCCGGACGGCGACTCCCGAGTAGCAGGATTCATCTGGATGCACGCGCTTGCCATTGGCTATAGCCCCGCCTACTTGAGCGAAAACGCCGATGGGATCCGGCGTGACTGGCCGCGCATCCCGCTGCCGGCCAGTCGCAAGGCGCTGGAAGCGTCGGCGGCGCTGGGCGAGAAAATCGCGGCGCTCTTGGACACGGAAGCGGACGTCCCCGGCGTGACATGTGGGAAGATACCTGGGATTCTGAAGACAATCGGGGTGATTACGAAGACTGGCGGGGGCCAACTTGATGGCTCGGGCGAGGATTTGGCCGTCACCACCGGGTGGGGACATTCCGGGAAGGGCGGACCAGTGATGCCCGGGAAGGGTAGAGTGACCGAACGCCCCTACGAGAAAGCGGAACTCAATGCCATCGCCGAGACGCTCGCACGTACCATGACGTACAAGGATGCGCAACAGTTGCTGGGCGAGACGACGTGCGACGTGTATCTCAACGACGCGGCCTACTGGCGGAACGTTCCGTCGAACGTGTGGAAGTACACGATCGGCGGCTATCAGGTGATCAAGAAATGGCTGAGCTACCGCGAGGCGAAGATCCTGGGCCGGGCGCTGCGGCCGGAGGAAGCGCGGGAGGTGATGAACATCGCCCGGCGGATCGCGGCCGTTGTTTTGCTCGGGCCCAAGCTCGACGACAACTACAACGCGGTGAAGTCGGCGACGTTCGATTGGCCGCCGAGTTGATGGCGGTCCCCCTGAAGGGGGGCAGTCCCATTTTCGTTCCGCTTCGCTACTGCAAGCAGTGCCGCGACGGTCGGGGCAAGCAGTGGCACACGCGCGAGTTCAACGTTTCAACCCGATTTCCTCGAACGGGATCTTCGTGAACTCCGGCAGCTTCTTGTAGACGACCGAGTCGTCGCGGAGTTGGAAGTTCATCTTCGCGGCGTCGACGAAGCCGGGGTGGTCTTCCATCAGGTTGTCCTTGAGCGTGACGAAGCGTCGGGCGTCGGCGTGGATGCCGTCCCAGCGGCCGCCGGAGCAGACGTTCAGGGTGATGAGGTTGCCCTTGGGGGCGGCCGGCTCGTCGTCGAGGACGTTGACGAGCTTCGGGTAGCGGGTCGACCATGGCGGCTCGCGGTAGGGCATCGCCAGCAGCCGCTCCTTCATCGTCGTGTCGACGTGGTACGACGCCCAGTTCAGCGCGCGGCCGTCGACGTGGATCGCCGGGTTGCAGTCGACGAAGACGTTGTTGGCGATCAAGACGTCGCGCCCGCCGCCGATGAAGGCCGCCCGGGTCACTTTGTAGAAGACGTTGCCGGTCACTTCGGTGCCGCAGAACATGTCGTCGAGGTAAACGCCGACGCAGCCGCGATTCTCGAAGCCGGTGACGTGGTGCATGAAGTTGTGGCGGATCACCGTGCCGCGCATGGTCCAATCGCGGCCGGCGTAGATCGCCCCGGCGTCGTTCGACTCGCGGCAGACGTCGTGGATCTCGTTCAGCTCGATCACGTGGTCGTTGCCGCCGAAGATGACGGCGATGTGCGGGGCGGAGTGGATCAGGTTGTGGGCGACCCGCTGGCCGACGCCGTTCAAGGAGATGCCGGCGCTGTACATCCGCCGCCATTGGCCGTAGTCGTGGATTTCGTTGTCCGTGGCGAAGTGTCCGGCGGGCGTCAGCGTCTTTCGATCACCGCCGCCGAGCGAGATGCCGCCGCTGCCGAGGTTGTAGAGGGTGCAGCCCCGGACGCCGTTGGCCGTGCCACCGGAGATCGAGACCGCCGAGCTGCCGAGGTTGCGAAGCGTGCAGTCGGCGATGACGTCGGCGGTGCCGCCGGAGATGCTGATCGCGGTGCCCCGGGCGGCCTCGAAGGTCATGCCGCGGAAGGTGACGTGCTCGACGTCCTTCATGGTCAGCAGCGTCGGGAGGTTGGACAAAATCGCCTGGCCCTCGGCCAGCGGCGCCGGCGGCCAGAAGTAAAGGATGCCGGCCTGGCGGTCGAGGTACCATTCGCCGGGCGAGTCGAGCTCGCACAGCAGGTTCATGCCGTAGTACCACTGGCCCCTGCGGTAGCCGTAGCCGTGGTACGGCGGCGCGACGG
>JAFGCA010000189.1 GCA_016932895.1 Sedimentisphaerales bacterium
CGCCGCGGGAACCCAGGGCGCTGTACGACCAGATCGTCACTCTTCTGGCGAACAAGATCAGCCAGGCCCAGGCGGTCAACCAGGACGTTCCTGTGGAGGCTCAGGCGTTGGTGCTGGAGTATCAGGCTCAACGTGCGCGTCGAGAAAATCAGCCGGCCCAGGCCATTCGCTACTACCAGGACCTGACCGGCCTGGCGGTCTCGGCGGATCGCAAGGATCAGGTCCGTCTGGCCATGTTCGAGCTGGCATTGGAGAATCGCGACAATGTGGCGATGCTCAGTCAAGGCGCCGAGGCTCTGGCGTCGCTGTTGGGGCGAGGCGCGGGAACCCAGGCCCTGGACAAGGCGGCCCACGCGTGCGCCGGAAATCCCGACGCCTCCGTGACGGCTTTGCAGCGGGCACGTCTGCTGGCGGTGTTGATTGTGCCCGTCATGGACAAGATTCCCGCGGAGAGCAGAATCGCGTGGCAACAACGCGTCCGCCAGGCCAAGATCGACCTGGTCGACCAGCAGCTGCAAGTATTGGCAGAGGCCCCCACATCTGAAGACGTTGAGGCAATCACGGTGCTCTCGCAGCTCGACAGCCGACTGTGGGACTATCCTGCCCAGGCGACTGTCGAGAAACGGCGCGAGACGCTCGAAGGTTTCCGCAAGCTCCTTACGCAGGGCGAACCCGCCGCGCCGCCGGCGCCCGCGGACCATTCCGCCGCCGAGTCGCCCGAGAGCCCGGAGCCGGATGCGAACGAAGCGGGCACGTCGCCTGAATCCGCCCCGGCCGACACCGATGACGCCGACTCCGGGGTGCCGGGCGCCTGACTGCGTCGCTGGGAGACTGGAGCCGTCATCCGCCGGTTGACCCGATCGGCCAGACCCCGTGGAGAGAATGCGTATGACTCCAGCCAGACAGAACGAATGGGTGTGTCCCTCCTGCGGGCGGGTGTTGCCGCCGAGTGCGTCGAGATGTCCTGATTGCGGGGGTGGCGGCGGCGGCGGTGGCGGTGGTGGGCGGCGAGCAGGCGGGCGAGGCAGACAGCCGGCCCGTCGCGGAGAGACGATGGGGCTCCTACGCGAACGGCTGGGCTCTCTGGGCAAGCTTATCGTGATCCTGGTGGTCCTGGCGATCCCCACCGCAGGCGTGTGGTACGGATTTCACAGGGTGTGGAAAAGCGTGGAAGAGGACAATCCGTACCCGCTCGATCCGGCCGAAGCCACCCGGCAATTCTGGACTTCCATTCAGAACGAGGCGGACGAAGTGTACCCAGGCGCCTACGGCCTGCTCGGCAGCCAGACCAAGGCCGCCCAGATCGCAGGTCTTTCCTCCCGAGGCGAGGTGGCGGACCACTTCGACCGGATCCGTCGTTACCTCGTCCAGCGAGTCGGGCCCGACTTCCTGGCCACGATGCAGATCGACCCCGATCAGCCCGGCGCCGCCACTTTCGGCAACGAGATCACGCTCCACCTGGCGTTCAAAGCCGTCCAGGGACTTGAAGGCAAGAAGCACTACGCCGTGGACCAGGTCTTCGAATTCCCCCATGACACGGCCCCTCGTTTCGCCGCGCGTGACCGTGAGATTGCCCGTGCCTCCGGGGAGGAGCCTCGCCTGACGATTGATCGGCCGGAGGATCTTGCCCTCCTGCAGCACCGGCCCGCCGTGGCCGACGTCTGCCGAGCCTTCCGCGGCGCCGATCAGCTCGACACCCGCCACGCCCTGCTCGAGTATATCCTGTACTACTATCCGGATGAGCCTTACGTGTGCCTGTTTCTTCAGCAGGACGTGTTGCGATCAGACACCCCCGCCGCACTCCTACGGATTGCCGAAAGCTACAAAGCCCGCCACTGTCAGTAGTAGCAATCCCTGGCAGCCCCCCGAATCGGCGTGAGCACCTAAAAAGGGACCCCGGTAGCGGAGTCTGCCCCGCCGGCGGCGGACAGTTTCGGCCAACCAGGGTCTCCGTGAGACGCTCGGTCAACGAAAGTAACCACGGCGCCGCCAGGCCAACCCGACAGCCACGGCCCTTACTCTTCCCGACGATCGACTACACTCATCCCCGGTTTCGGCACAACCTCGAACAGATCGCTCGGCCAATCGGCCCCCACCTCGATCACCTGCAGATGGCTGAGCATCCGCCCGTCCTTGACGCCGCTGTATTCCTTCACCTCATAGAACGGCATGCGAGTCCCTCCGGGCTCATCGCTCACACGCCCGTCAATCACGTACTCATACAGCCGTCCATCCTTCTCGCAGAACACCTTGCGGCACTGCGCCCCTTTGTAGATGAACTCTTCCGTTCGCAGATATGCACACTGACTTGCCCAGTCTCGCGACAATTCGCTCTCGGCTGCGAACAGGCCGCCCAGCTCGCCCAGGATGAACATTTCCGGGCCCGGCCCGGGCGCAGTAATCAACATTTTGTCCGTCGCGGGATCGTACTGGCAGCGTTTTTCGCCATTGCTGGTGATCACCAGCCCGTTGGGCAGCTCCATCCGATACTCGTGGGGCCGGCGCCACCACATCTCCACCTGCACGGTTTCGTCGCCCGTAGGCGTCTCCAGGGTGAAGTGGATGCTGTTGATTCGCGGGAATTGCTCGACCACCGTCGCCCAGGCCGCCTGGCCATTCAACCCACCCGGCTGCGCCGAAGGCCCCCACATCGTCGCCCCGATCACGAACAGCAGAGCCGCCGCAGCCGCCACCGCCATCTTGGCCCACCCCCGCAGTCGGATCCGCACCCGGGCCGGAGCCTCGGCTTTCGCCATGGATGCCACGAACGACTGACGCAAACTTCCATGCTCGCGGTCGAACTGCCCATAGTACGCTTGAAATTCCTTTTCCAATTCATTCATCATGCAGTTCCTTGGCTTTTTCAGCGTCCTTCTCGTTCCCGCATGTACGCTTCGACCCGTTCTTTCGCCCGGCCCAGCAAGCGGTAAAAACTCGACCGCGATACTCCCACGATCCGCCGGGCCTGCTCGATGTCTTGCCCCTGAAGGTAAAAGCTGTGAAGCGCCAATCTTTCCTTGTCGTTGAGGACCGCAATCGCCTCGGCCAGCAAGACCAGTCGATCCCGGGTCTCCTGGGTGTCGCGGAGTTCCTCGGCCATTTCGTCGACGAGCTCCTCGGCCTCTTCGCCGAGCCACAGGTGCCGCTCTCGCAGCCGACTCCGCCGGCTTTCCCGCGCCACATTCCGCGCGATGCTCGCCAGCCAGTACCCGAACCTATCCGGATTTTTCAACTCGCCCAGTTTGCTGTACGCTCGCAAGAACACTTCCTGGGCCAAGTCCTGCGCCTGCTGCAAATCGTTGGTGCCGTCCCGAGCGATTGCTCGAACCAAGCGGGCGTACCGGTCATACAGTTCGGCGAACGCCGATTCATCGCCCGCGAGGGCCCGTTCCACCAGCCTGGCGTCGGGTTGTCCCAAGTGCATGCTCCCGGTCCGGTCCAATGCCGTCGGAGGCCTCGGGCTGGTTCGGCCCTCTATGCTACCAGTGGCCCGAACCGGCCTCTGCGTCCCAGAAAACGAGATTTTTCCTTGCCCCCCGCAAGGCCAAAATTCACCTAACTCTATGTCAGAAATAGCATTACGTCAATAGTTTTCCCGGCGAGCCACCGATCGCCCGTCCGACAAAGCCTGTGCGTAATACCCGGCGAGCCTGGCAGCCGCCAAGGCCGGTATCGTTATCATCGTTGTCCGCCGGGTGCGAATTGAACCCGATCCCGGACAATCTCGCAGCCATTCCGGAAAGTCGCCATTGACATACAAACCCCCTTAAGTCTATACTATGGATGGAATTACGAGCAATCCTCACCGACCTGCTACCCGGGCCTCGACCCCCCGGAACCCTGAGAAACGCTTGGAGAGAACCCGCGAAACCCTGAAAGTCCGCGACGAAGTCGCCCTGCTCGTCACCGTGCTTGGGCCTGGCCATGTCGTAAGCTCCGCCGAATCGCTTGATGAGCTGGAATCCCTCGCCGCCAGCGCCGGCGCTCGCATCGTCGGCCGCATTTGCCAGAAACGCCGTTCGCCTCATCCGGGCACCTACGTCGGCCACGGCAAGGCCCTGCAGATCGCCGAGTTCGCCCAGCACTCCGACGCCAACACTATCATCTTCGACAATGACCTCTCTCCAGCCCAAATCCGAGAGCTCGAAGAAATCACCCAGTGCAAGGTCCTTGACCGCAGCGAGTTGATCCTCGACATCTTCGCCAGCCGGGCCCAGACCTATGAAGCCCGCCTCCAGGTCGAGCTCGCCCAGCTCGAATACACCTACCCCCGCCTGACCCGCATGTGGTCGCACTTGGACAC
>JAFGCA010000190.1 GCA_016932895.1 Sedimentisphaerales bacterium
GGTCAGGCGGATCTTGAAGATCTGTTGCCCGATCGGCCCGCTGCCGTAATTGAGGTCGTAGATGATTTCGAGCGCGTCCTCGCCTTCACCGGCCGGAGCGGCCATGACGTAGTGCGCTCCTTCGGCCACGCGAACCGTCTCGGTGATCCGGAATACCTGCCGAGGACGGTCTTGGGCGACGACGCCGGCCTCCTTGAGTTTCTCGACGAAAGGAACACAGCTTCCGTCGAAGGAGGGGACTTCGTTGGCATTCAGCTCCACAAGCACGTTGTCGATGCCCAGCCCGGCCAGGGCCGACATGCAATGCTCGATGGTCTCGACCTGCACGGTCCCGTTCCGGATAGAGGTCCGCCGGAGGCGTTTGGCGACGTTCTCAACAACGGCCGGAATTCGGATTGGCGGCTTCTGATCGGCCCGCACGAACACCACGCCGGTGTCGGGGTCGGCCGGGCAGAAACGCATGACCGCCTGCTCGCCGGTGAAGAGCCCCCGGCCGGTCAGTTCAACGGGATTGCGGATGGTCTGTTGAGGCTTCAAGTTGCTCGACCCGCTTGACCAGAGCCCTGAGCTGGTCGGCCATCTCCGGGAGCCGCCGTACCTTGGCTCTCTCCCGGACGAACTGCTCGTGCTCGACCGCCGGGCTCCCGATGACTGTCTTGCCCGCAGGCACATCCTTGGAAACACACGCACAAGCCGCGACCTGCACGCCGTCACCCAGCGAGATGTGGTCCCGCAAGCCCACTTTTCCGCCCAGTACCACGCCCTGTCCCAGGCGGGTGCTGCCGGCGATACCACACTGGGCCACAATCATACAGTTGGACCCAATGCGGACATTATGGGCAACCTGGACAAGGTTATCAATCTTGGTGCCCCGGCCGATGCGGGTAACCCCGAATTTGGCCCTGTCAATCGTGCTGTTGGCCCCGATTTCGACGTCATCCTCGATCTCCACGCCGCCAATCTGGGGGATCTTGACGTGACGGCCCCCAACATATTGGTATCCGAAGCCGTCGGCACCAATGCTGCAGTTCGGGTGTATGACAACACGGTTCCCGATTCCGCACCGCTCCCGGATAACGACGCCGGGCCAGAACTCACAATCGCTGCCGATGCGGACATCCGATCCGACGAAGACCTGGGCGTGGAGCACCGTCCGATCCCCCACCACCGCGTTATCCCCAATCACCACGCACGGCCCGACGGCCACTCCCTGCCCAAGCCTGGCTGACGGAGAGACCACCGCCGTGGGATGAACGCCCAGCGCCGGCCTCGGGATCGGCGGGGCGAACTTCTCAAGCACTGCTGAGATCGCCAGGGAAGGGTCGTCGCACAGGATGGCGGGTATAGATGTCGCGCCGAAATGCTTGGGCACGATCACCGCCCCGGCTCTGCTGTTCTTCAACTGAAGCGTGTATCGCTCATCGGCCAGCCAGGCAATCTGAGACGAATCGGCCTCATCGAGCCCGGCCACTCCCGCGATCCGAGTGCTGGCGTCGCCGCGAACCACGCCGCCAACCCATTTGGCAATCTCTGCCAGAGGATACGACTTGCTCATCAATGCACCTGCTCCTCGCAGGCCCGCCGGCCCCAGAATCCTCGCTGGCCCCAGAATCCACTCCGCTAGCCCCGGAATCCACTCCGCTGGCCCCAGAATCCTTTCTGGGGCCCTCCGCGTGGAGGATTCCCATCCTCATTCTCACCGGACGCAGAGCAGATTCCTCGCTGGCCCCAGAATCCGTTCTGGGGCCTTCCGTGGAGAAGACTCCCATCCTCATTCTCACCGGACGCAGAGCGAATTCCGCACAGGTGAGAAGGACCTGCCTCACGGCCAGCGCTTCGCAAGACTGGCCCGGAACGGATTCCGGGCCGAGCGGAACGAATTCCGGGCCGAGCGGTGCCTCTCAGCCTTCGGCAGTCCCTGCGGTTCAAGCCGAGCCCTACCTGCCGAAATGCACCGACGCCGGCCCGCCGAGTTTGGCGAAGTTGGCGTTCAGGGTGGCCAGCACCTCGGCCGAGATGTCCACGCTCTTGTCCGCGTAGACCACCTTGCGGTTGAGGATTTGCTGTAACAAAGCCTCGGGCTTGGTCACGCTCGTATCCACCTGCTCCTCGGTGACGACCAACTGAACGCCCTGCTTCTTGGCGACCTCAGCAATGCCGTCCGTGACCATCTGGTACGTCCGCTTGACCCAGGCCACGTACTGCTCGCTGACGAAGTCCTTCTCCAGAGACTCCCAGACGTTGTATTCCAGTTGCATGCGTTTGATCTTGGTGATGCGGGCCTGCCGGTCGGGGCTGGCGGCGTCGGTCTTATCCAAGATGTCCTGCTCGGCCCTGATCTCGGCCATCTTCTGATCGGCTTCCTGGGCAAGCTTGTCGCGGTATGCCTTCATGGCCTCGTTGACCGCCTTGGTCTGCTCGAAGTCGTTGAAGACCTTGACCAGGTCCACTGCCGCCACTCGGGTGCCGCCGGCCGCACTCGACCGCGGCTGGGCACCGCTCATCGTCGCCGCCGCAATCGAGACCACCGCGATCGCCGCCATCACCAACA
>JAFGCA010000191.1 GCA_016932895.1 Sedimentisphaerales bacterium
CATCAAGCGGGCCAAGGACGCGCTGAAGAACGACCCCTTCGTGCGGCACTACAAGGCCTGGCAGAGCTCGATTCAGCAGTTGCTCGACATGGGCGTCAGGGCCGAGCAGCAGGCGTTTGCCGTGCACGACCTGAACTTTGTGATGTCCCACTATCTGCCCGCCAAGCTGGCGGCGACGAAGTCGTTTTTACCATAGGGCGACGCGGCGCCGACGGGACGGGACGGTAACCTGGTGACGTGCGCGGGCAGGAGGATTCGTGTATAAGGCATCGCCAAGGGAGGTGGCATGAGATCGGTCCTATGCGGCGTCACGCTTGTCGTTCTGACGTTCTCACAAGTGCAGACGGCCGGAGATGCGGCGGAGCGCTCCGGCTGGGTGGAGGCCATGGCGCCCGTGCATGCGCGCTTCACCGGGGAAAAAGGAACCTGCGCTCATTTCGGCGACTCGATCACGGTCACCATGGCCTTCTGGGCCCCGCTGTCGCATGCGGTACGAAACGCGCCCGAGGACATGGAGCGGGCGTTGCGCCGGGTCAAAGGACACCTTCGCCCTGAATGCTGGCAGGGCTGGAAGGGACCTCAGTTTGGAAACGAAGGGGGACGGACGGCTCGCTGGGCCTGCGACAACGTGGCCGGCTGGCTCGAGCGTATGAACCCGGAGACGGCCCTGATTATGTTCGGGACCAACGATCTCGGTGGGGTATCCGTGGCGCAGTACGGCCGCCAGATCCGCACGCTGGTCGACAAGTGCCTCGACAACGGGACGGTCGTAATTCTCAGCACGATTCCGCCGCGCCACGGGTTTGTCGAGAAGGCGGCGGCCTATGCGCAGGAAGTCCGGGACATCGCGCGCGAGAAGCGTGTCCCTCTGGTGGATTTCCACGCCGAGATTCTCAAACGTCGTCCGGCGGATTGGGACGGAGCGGGCCCTGAGTTCTCCGCGTACACCGGTTACAACGTACCAACGCTGCTGGCGCGGGACGGTGTGCATCCAAGCCATCCGCAGAAGTATCAGAACGATTATTCCGAAGAAGCTCTGGACCGGTGCGGTTTTTCGCTGCGCAATTACCTGGTACTGTTGAAATACGCGGAAGTGATGGAGGCACTCGGTTGGGTCCGTGGCGAGAGCGGGCCGGTCTCTGTTGAAGTGCCCGGCGTTTTACGCGGGTTTTCCATTGATCCGCCCGTGCAGAGCTGGTTTCCGAAGGCCCCGCGCCGGCCGGAGCCGCCGGACCGGGCCGTCAAGGTTTCGAACGTGGGCGAATTGGTGGGGGCTCTTGGAGAAGCGACGGCGGGCCAGACGATCCTCGTCGCGGACGGTCATTATCTGATGCCGCACTACGTCGAGATCCGGGCCAATGACGTGGCCCTGCGCGGCGCGTCGGGGCGCCGCGAACGCGTGGTGCTGGATGGGGCCCAAAGTCGCGACGGCGAGTTGCTGGGTTTTCGGGCCTGCTCCGGCGTGACCGTCTCCGATCTGACGATTCAAAACGTCCGGTGGAACGGTTTCAAGATCAACTCGGAGACCAACGTCCAACGGCTGACCATCACCAACTGCATCATCCACAACATCTGGCAGCGCGGCGTCAAGGGCGTGAAGGTTCCACCCGAGAACCGCGAGATCATCCGCCCGCGAAAGTGCCGGGTCCAGTACTGCCTGTTCTACAACGACCGGCCGAAGCGCCTCAGCGACGACCCGGCGGATATCGCCAAGGGCAACTACATCGCCGGCGTCGACGTGATGTACGCCAGGGACTGGGTCATCAGTGACAACGTGTTTGTGGGGATCCAGGGCCGCACGCACGAAGGCCGGGGGGCGATCTTCCTCTGGTTCGACGCGCGAGACTGCATCGTCGAGCGTAACATCATCATCGATTGCGACGTGGGCTTGCAACTCGGCAATCCGCACCGCGCCGACGGAGTGCAGGACCATTGCGTCGATTGCATGGCCCGCAACAATTTCATCACGAGGGCCCCGGAGGCCGGGATTGTCACGACGTACACGAAGGACTGCAAGATTCTCCACAACACGATTCACGACCCGGAAAGCCGACTGGGCCGGCTGATTCGTACGGTTTTCACGAACGAGGGTCTCGTGGTCGCCAACAACCTTCTCAGCGGCCCCAGGATGAGCAATGAGTCCGACAGCAGTATCCGATTCGTCAAGAATCACATCGGGGAGATGACAAGTGTTCTGAAAGATCCGGGCCGTGGGAATTTGCATCTGACCGACGCTGCGGCCGGGTTGCTCGACCGAGCGGTCGCGCTGCCTGAAGTGACAGAGGACGTCGACGGACAGCCGCGCGGCGTCCGGCCGTACATCGGCGCTGATGAATTGGCCCCCGACGGCGCCAGCCGCTGATACCAACACGCACATTTGAGAACGGGGTGAAATACCTGGGATGGACGTGAAAGACAAACAGCAAGCGTACGATCTTGTGTTGCCTCGAATCCGAGAGCTGATTGCGGGCGAAACGGATCGGATTGCCGTGATGGCAACCGTTGCTTGCGAGCTTCACCACGCTTTCGACTACTACGATTGGACGGGCTTCTACCGGGTCGTCGAACCGGGCTTGCTCAAGGTCGGTCCGTATCAGGGGTCGCACGGGTGTCTGACGATATCCTTCGACCGGGGCGTCTGCGGGGCGGCGGCGCGCCTGCGCCAAACACAGATCGTGCCTGATGTCCATGCGTTCCCGGGACACATTGCCTGTTCGGCCTCGACGCGCTCGGAGATTGTCGTCCCCGTAATGGCTCGCGACGGGACTCTCATAGCCGTGCTGGACGTTGATTCGGACCGGCCCGGCGCCTTCGATGAGATTGACGGGACGGGTCTCGAAGAGGTCTGTGCAATGGTCGGTACCGTCGGACAGGCGACAGACGCGGGATGACTTGTTAGAATGTCCCCGTACGTGTGAGAGCACTGTTGCTTCCAAATCAGGAGGTTTCTCATGATGAAGTCTGCGTTCTCGATCATGTCGTTGCTTCTGCTCATCGCGTTTTTTTCGTTGCCGGCGCGCGCCGATACCATCACCGTAACCGGTGAGGTGGTCGATGCGGACACCGGGGCTGCTCTGGCGTGTCGAATCTACATTCGTGGCGAAGACGGCCGGTGGCACTTTGCCCGGTCCGCAGCGCTGGCCGGCTCGGCCGTCGCCTACCAGAAGCAAAACTGGAACAACAAGGAATCCGTGGAGATGCACACGACACTGTCGGCCCACGGATTTGCCGTGGACCTGCCGCCGGGCGAATACGACATGACTGTGGAACGCGGCAAGGAGTATTTCCCGGCCACCAACACGGTAACCGTGGGCACCGAGCCGATGACGCTGCGATTCAAACTGAAACGCTGGGTCGATATGGCCGAGCTTGGCTGGTACTCCGGCGACACGCACGTGCACCGCAGCCTGGCGGAACTGCCCAACGTGCAGCTTGCGGAAGACCTGAATGTGTCTTTTCCGCTGCTGTACTGGGTCACCCATGCCTTCAAGCCACCCAGTACAGGCGACAAGAGCACGGGAGGGCCCGTCGTACCGCGTCTGATCCATATCGATAAGACACACGTCATCTACCCGATGAACACCGAGTATGAGCTATTCTCCGTCGGTGGCAAGCGCCACACGTTGGGGGCGTTCTTCATTTTGAACCACAAATCCGTTTTCACCCGTGGGGTTCCGCCGGTGACACCGATCGCCGAGGTCGCCCGGCGCGAAGGCGCCTTGCTGGAGCTGGACAAGCACAATTGGCCCTGGTCCATGATGCTCGTTCCCGTCATGGACATCGATTTGTTCGAGCTGGCCAACAATCACATGTGGCGCACGCAGTTCGCTTTCACGAAATTTGGCGAGGCTCCGGCGGATTACATGGACGTCGATACGGACGAGAAGGGATTTACGGAACGGGGCTGGATCGGATACGGCTTCCAGAATTACTATGCGCTTTTGAGCTGCGGGTTTCGCTTGCGTCCGACGGCCGGGACGGCCTCCGGCGTTCATCCGGTTCCGCTGGGGCATGGACGCGTGTACGTGAAGCTCGAAGGCGGCTTCGACTACGATGCCTGGATGGAGGGGCTGGACAAGGGCCGCAGCTTTGTTACTACCGGGCCGATGCTGTTTGCGCAGGTCAACGGCTTTTTGCCGGGGCACGCCTTCCAGCAGTCTGGTGAGCGTGTCACTGCTTATTCCATCACAGGCTCCGTAAGGTCCGCACACCCGTTGGAGAGCATCGAGATTGTGGTCAACGCGGACGTGAGCAGGACGGTCCGGCCGCAAAACAAACGGATGGAATCGGGAGCATTCCTGAACGAGATCGACGAGGACGTTCCCGTGACGGCGTCGTCGTGGCTGGCGGTGCGCTGCTTCGAGCAGGCGCCCGAGAATCGCGTGCGTTTCGCTCATACGGGCCCGTTTCACATCGAGGCCGACGGCAAACCGCTGTGCCCTCGGAAAGAGGAAATTGAGTTTCTCATGCAACGGGTGCAGGAACAGATCGAGCGCAATAAAGACGTTCTGCCGCCGGATGCCATCCAGGAATACCGCAGCGCCCTTGACGCCTATCGCGAGATAGCCGCGTCGAGCCGGTGACGTCAATTGTACTTGTGAGGAATCTATCATGGTGAAAGACGGGGACGAAGTGTCGAGTTTCGAGAATCACTCCAGTGAATCCTCAAATCGACGCAGCTTTCTTCGGTCGTCCGGGTTGGTGGCTGCGGGTCTTTTAGGCGTGGCGATGCCGGGGTCATGGAACGCGGCCGAGGCCGGCGACGAACGGCCTCGGGCAACGCCGCCGGCGCGCAAGGCTGCCCTCGGGCGGAAGAAAGAAGCCGCCAGGATTACCCTGGTGCAACTGACCACGAAAGGTGGTCCCGAATCCGCTATCGACCGGATGCCTGATTTCTTTGCCCAAGCCGCCGAGTACGGCTCCGATTTGATTGTCTTTCCGGAGTACGTTCTCGGTTCACATATCGCTGTCGAGCACGAGAGGGTGCAGCGATTTTTCGCCTTGGCCCGGCAGCACCGGATGTACGCGATCGCGGGGCTGGTGGAGACCCACGGCAACCGCTGGGCCACGACGGCCCTGGTGGTGGACAGGGCGGGCAACCTGTTGGGCCGGTACCTGAAATCGCATCCCGCCAGTGGTCCGCCGCCCCATTTCTGGCCGCCTGTCAAAGGACAGGATCATGAGGCCCGCGGCGTTCTCGGCAGCCAGTTCAAGGTCTTTCACCTGGATTTCGGTCCTGTCGGTATACTGCAATGCTACGACGGCTACTTCCCCGAGGCGTGGGGCTGCACCTCGTACTCCGGGGCGGAGATCATCCTTTGGATCAACGGCCGCAAGGGAATGATCGAGGATTCCCACTGCCTGATGGCCGCGCAGGCGTACGGTTGCGTGGTCGGTGCGAACATCACCGACGGCAAGAACACCGGTTTTGCCGGCCCGGGTTGCATTCAAGCCAGGGGTGTCCCCGAGGAGAGCCGCCTGTTCCCGCGCATCAAGGAACCGGGTGACGCGTGCGTGCACGCCACGGTGAACCTGGCGCGACTTCGGTGGAGGCGCAAGCACCTGCGGACCATGCATCAGCGCCGTCCGGAGATGTACGGCCTGCTGACGCGGGATGTGAAGATGTGGCAAGATTACCCGGACATTCCGTGGGACTATCCCGAATGCGAAGAGCTGGTGAACAAGGCCCAGCTCTGAAAGGTCGTTCGGCTTACTGTTTGACAATGACGAGAATCATCGTACATTGGCTACTGTGGGGCATGGTAGGGCCCTGCTGCGCTAACAACAGTCCGCGGCTCGAACGGCGGCGGACGAGTCAGTTTTATGGAGGTCGATCATGAGGACACGTGAAGTCATTTCCGGATGTTCGTGCTGCAGAGTAAGTCGCCGGCGTTTTCTGGCGGCCGGGTGCGCTACCTGCGCGGGCGCGGCGGGCCTGCTGAGCCGTCCGAGCCGGATCCCGGCGGCTTCGAGCACCGGCAAGGTGAGAATTCGCATTGTGTATTCGCTCCACGGTGCGCAGCAGGCGGGTCCGGACTGGCCCAACAAGGGGTTTGATTTCCGTCCGGTCATGGAGCGGATCAATACCGGCTTGGCCCAGCGGTGTCCGGATTTTGAGTTTGTATCGTCGCTGGCAAACGGGCCGGATCAGGCCAAGCAGATCCTGGAGGCGGACAAGGCAGCGGACATCGACGGCTACCTCGTTTACCAGATGAACTGCTGGAACCAAGTGGTCCAGACGATGGCGACCTCGGGCAAGCCCGTGCTTTATGCCGATTTCCAGTACGGCGGCAGTGGTGGCTTCCTCGTCTATACGGCCGGCTTCCTCCGCAGTCAGACGCCCAACGTCGGTTTCGTCGCCTCATCGCGGTTCGACGACCTGGTCGAGGCGGTGAAGTGCTTCGCGCTGGTGAAGAAGGGCGGCTCGGTATCCGATTTCGTGGCGGCTACGGTCCGCATAAGAAGCAAGCGGACACCGAAGGCCGGCGATCTTGCCTGCAAGCCGGATGCGTTGAGGACCATCTCGGCGGACGAGTGTATTCGCCGCATGAAAGCCGCGAAGATTCTGGCCGTTCGAGATCAGAATTCCGGGCCGGCCGCTTCGCTCGTGGGCATTCCGATGGAGCGCGTCTCGTTTGCGGAGGTCAACGAGGCCTGGAAAGCCGCCGACAAGGACGAGTCCCGCGCCGTGGCGGATCGTTGGCAGAACAATGCCACGGCCGTCATCGACGTTTCGCGCGCGACCCTCGAAACGTCGGCCGCAATGTACCTTGGCATGAAGGCCGTGTTGAAGAAGCACGACGCCAACGCCATCACGATCAACTGTCTCGGCGGCTTCTACGGCGGGCACATTCACGCCTATCCCTGCCTGGGCTTTCATGAGTTGAACAACGAGGGTCTGATCGGCGCCTGCGAATGCGACGTGCGCTCCACGGCAACGATGGTTACGCTGACGGCTCTGACACAGGGCCGCCCCGGCTACATTTCCGATCCGGTCATCGACACGTCCAAGCGACAGATCATCTACGCCCACTGCGTGGCATCGAACCGGGTCTTCGGGCCGCAGGGCAGCACGAATCCCTTCGCGATCATGACCCACTCCGAAGATCGGCAGGGGGCCTCGGTCCGCTCCGTCTTGCCGCTGGGCTACATGACGACGACGATCGAAATCGATCAGGGGCGCAAGGAGATTCTTTTCCATCAGGGCAAGTCAGTCGAGAACGATCCGGACGACCGGGCGTGCCGAACGAAGCTGGCCGTCGAGCCCGTCGGTGACATTGAGAAGCTCTTTTCCATGTGGGACCAGTGGGGCTGGCACCGCGTGACGTGCTACGGAGATCTGAAGGAGCCGGCCTTCGCTCTTGGCGATGCCCTGGGGTACAAGGTTGTCGAGGAGGCGTGAGCCGGTGGGCGAGCGTGCATCGTTGCGTGTTTTGAAGGCTGCGTCCGGCAGCCGTGACGAAGGTCTCTGAGGATGAGAGTATTGCGATGAAAAAGAAAGGTGTCACGCGGAGGCGTTTTCTTCGGTCGATGGGAGCGATGGCGGCGGCTGCATCGCTGCCGTCCGCTCTTGTGCGCGGAGGAGGACAGGCAAGCAAGCCGAACATCATTCTGTGCATGGCCGACGATTTAGGCTGGGGTGATCCGGGCTTCAACGGCAATGATGTAATCAAGACGCCGCATCTGGATGCCATGGCCCGGGTGAGCCTGCGGTTTACGCGGTTCTATTCCGGCGCCCCTGTGTGTTCGCCCACGCGAGGGAGTTGCCTGACCGGCCGCCATCCGTATCGCTACGGGATCTATTTCGCCAACGTGGGGCATCTGCGCCGGGAGGAAGTCTCGCTGGCCGAGGCGCTCAAGACCCAGGGCTATGCCACGGGGCATTTTGGCAAGTGGCATCTCGGGACGCTGTCGCCCGATTATTCAGGCAAGGGGCGCGGACGCAACCCGGCGAAGAACTACATGACGCCGGGGATGAACGGCTTTGACGAGTGGTTTTCCACTGAGTATGCGGTGGCGACCTGGGACCCGTACGATCCAGCCAATGCGCACGGCAAGAAGCACGACGTGCGAAATCTGTACTGGCACAACGGCACCAACGTCACGGAAGAACTCCAGGGCGACGACAGCCGCATTATCATGGATCGCGTGCTGCCGTTTGTTCGCAGAGCCGTCCGGGACGCGAGGCCGTTCTTGGCCGTGGTGTGGTTTCACGCGCCGCACGCACCGGTGGTGGCGGGGCCTGAGTACCGACAGATGTACTCGACGTACAGTGAGGACGAGCAGCATTACTACGGCTGCATCACGGCGATGGACGAGCAGATCGGCCGCCTCCGCGCGGAACTGCGTCGCTTGAACGCGGCCGAGAACACGATGCTGTGGTTCTGCAGCGACAACGGTCCGGAAGGCAAAGACGGCAAAACCGGACGCTATCGAGGCTCCGCAGGTCCGTTTCGTGGGCGCAAGCGCAGCCTCTTTGAAGGGGGAACGCGCGTGCCGGCGCTGCTGGAATGGCCCGCACGCATCGACGGCGGTCGCGTTACGGACGTGCCCTGCAGCACGCTGGATTATTTCCCCACCGTCCTCGACGTGCTCGGATTCCAGATGGCCGGACAGCCCGAGCCCATCGACGGTGTCAGTTTGCTGCCGGTTGTCGAGACCGGGGCCAGCGCGCGAGCGGTTCCCATCGCATTTGAATCCGGCAAACAAGTTGCGCTGACGGACAACCGCTACAAGATTTACAGTAAGGACGGTGGGTCAAGCTACGCGCTGTTCGATCTGATCGCCGATCCCGGCGAGACAGTCGACCTGGCGGCGGAGAACCCCGATGTTCTGGCCGAGATGAAAGCGAAGCTCGAGGCGTGGCGGGCCTCGTGCAAGCGCAGCGACGCGGGTCGGGACTATCGATAACAGAAGAGACCCCTCCGGGGAAAAGGGCAGGCAATGGCAAAAGCAGATCGGACCATCGTGGGCAGCCCCCTGACGGTGGGGTTGTTGGCGGACCTGGGTGCTGTGGCGGACCAATGGACTTCTTTCGGTCCTTTCGATCCGCAGGCCAGTTGGACGCACAGATATCGCATCTGGACGTGTCACGGCTATCGCGAAACGGGCAATCAGGACGTCGGCTTTCTCCGGATTCGCAGGGACAGCTCCTCGGGAGAAGGCACGTTTCAGCTCCGCGTGGAGCAGGTGGTTGTCGAGACAGATGCCTTGCTGAGCCGGATCGAGGCGGAGATCCTCTGTCGCGATGATGAGCGCGCCTCGCCATTGAAGTGGCGGTTGTCGAGCCGCTTCTTTGGCCCCGACGGGGAGGAACTGGGCGATCTGGCTCTGGCGGAGGCCGTTTCTGTACAGGCAGACACGTTGGTTGTCGAGACGCCGGGGCCAGCGCGGCGCAGGCAAGTCCCCGTGCCTGTGACGTCGGATTGGTCTCTTTTTGAGGCCATCCAGCGTCTGGACGTTGGCGCCGGCCGCAAATGGGAGGTCAATTTGCTGGAGGGCCTGAGCGTTCTCAAGCCGGACCAGGAGATTTCCTACCGAGGGCTGTCGCAGGAGAAGCTCGGGGATCAGACGGTATCCCTGCATTGCTTTCAGCAGTTGGGCCAGGGAGCGTTGCCGACTGAGTACTGGCTCGACCGGGACCGTCGTCTTCTGGCGGTGGTTTCCATGAACAAGGCGTATATCCTGGACGACCAGGCCGAAGATGCAATCGAACGCAGGCAGCGGGCGGTTCAGGAATCCTATCGTAAAGCTCAGATGCGTCGAAGGCAGCCGGGACAATGAGAGGGGAAACTGGAATGAACGAGCGATCCACGATGAATCGGCGGGAATTCATAAAACTCGGCGGCAGCGCCGTAGCACTCGCTACGCACGGAGCAACGGCCGCACGGCCACGGGCCGCTGCGCAGAGCCGACCGAAGCCGAAGAACATTCTTCTGATCATTACGGACCAGCAGCATATCGACACGATCCAAGCCGGGGGCTGCGCACACGTTCGCACGCCGGCCCTGGATCGGCTCAAACGCCGGGGTGTCAGCTTCATGCAGTCGTATTCGGCCAATCCGGTGTGCAGTCCGGCTCGCAGCGCGATCTTTACCGGGCGAACGAGCAGCGAGGCGGCGGTCCCCGTCAACGGCCGGCCCATTCGCTCGGAGCTGCCCAACCTGGGCCAGTGGTTCTCCGCGCACACCGACTGCGAGACGTTCTACGCCGGCAAATGGCATCTGCCGCGAACGTACACCAGTGACATCCCGGGTTTCAAGGTGCTCCACACGGGCATCGGCGGTTTCGGCTATTTGTGCGACACGGTCATGTCCCGGGCGTGTGAAGGATTTCTGCGGAACCGGTCGCGCGGTAAGCCGTTTTTGCTGGTGACTTCCTTCATGCAGCCCCACGATATCTGCGAGTGGCTGCGTTTGAACACCGAAGACCCGGGCCGTCTGCGGTATCCCGAGCTGGAGGGAAAGTTGCCTCCGCTGCCGGAGAACTTCGACTTCGACAAAAGAGAACCCGAGATTGTCAGTCGCGGGCGGGCCTCGAACGAGCCTTTCAAGACCGGCTGGAGCCGCAGACAGTGGCGCTATTATCTGTGGAGCTACTATCGCAACATCGAATACGTGGACGGGGAGATCGGTCGCGTTCTACAGACGCTGGATGACTGTGGTTACGCCAAGGACACGCTCGTCATATTCACGGCCGACCACGGTGAGGGACTCGCCCATCACCAGATGGTGCGCAAGAACACGCTGTACGATGAGGCCGTCCGGGTTCCGCTGATCGTCTCCTGGCCGGGGCACATTCCGCAGGATCGTACGGAGACCACCCATCTGGCCTGGGGCCTCGATATCATGCCGACCTTGTGTGCGTATGCCGGTATCGCTGCGCCGGGGCACACCCGGGGCAGTGATCTCCGGTGCGTGCTGGAAAACGGCACCCCGGCGCATGATTTTATTGTGTCGGAGGTCGCTGGCAATGCGGGGCGAATGGTGCGCAGCGAACGCTACAAATACGTTGCCTATGCAGGCGACTCGACGGAACAGCTCTTTGACATGAAGAACGACTGCGGAGAGACCCGGAACCTGGCCGCCGAGGCACGCTACGCCTCAGCCGTGGCCGAGCACAGGGATTTGTTGAGGCAGTGGGAGTCGCGACTGGATGTCCCGGACACGGTTTCGCACCGAGACGCGTGGTGGTATACTCGTTGACGTTGGATTTTGCCGGAGAGTGCGACAGAATTCTGAAGTGTCTGTGGCTTTCCTGATGCAGTTCGAAAGGAGTTGGATATGAGGCAGCACACGAGAAGAGAGTTTCTAAAAGCGATGGGGCTCGTCGCTGGAGCGGCTGGAGGGGTGTCGTTCTTGCCCGGTTGCAGCGGTCTGGGGCGGGCGAGCGCAGCCGAACCGGCCAGGCGGCCGAATATCATTTACATCATGACCGACGATCACGCCTCCCACGCGGTGAGCTGCTATGGAAGCAAGATCAACGAGACACCCAACCTGGACCGAATCGCCCGGGAAGGGATGCGCCTCGATAACGCTTTCTGTACGAATTCGATCTGCGCCCCATGTCGGGCGGTCGTTCTCACGGGCAAGTACAGCCACCTCAACGGCGTGACCGACAATCGTCTGAAATTCGACGGTTCGCAGCAGACGTTCCCCAAACTTTTGCAGGCGGCCGGCTACGAGACGGCCATGGTCGGGAAGTGGCATCTCAAAACCGATCCCACGGGCTTTGACTATTGGAACGTCCTCCCGGGGCAGGGGGCCTACTACAACCCGGTGATGATCGAGATGGGCGAGCGAAAGAAATATACCGGCTACGTCACGGACATCATCACCGACCACTGTCTCAACTGGCTCAAGGGCCGGCAAGGTGACAAGCCCTTCTGCCTGATGTACCATCACAAGGCGCCGCACCGCCGCTGGGAACCCGGCCCGAAGTATCTGACGATGTACGACGACCGCGAGATTCCCGAGCCGGCGACGCTCTTTGACGACAATTCGGGCCGGGGTACCGCCGCCAAAGAGCAGGATATGAGCATCGAGAAAACGATGACACAGAATGACCTGAAACTGACGCCGATGAAGAACCTTACGCCGGAGCAGAAGAAGGCGTGGGACGCGGCGTACGGCCCCAAGAACGAGGCCTTCAAGAAGGCGAACCTTCAAGGTAAGGAGCTGATTCGGTGGAAATACCAGAGATACATCAAAGACTACCTGCGATGTATTGCGTCGGTGGACGACAACGTCGGGCGGTTGCTGGATTACCTCGATGAGTCGGGCCTGGCCCGGGATACCGTCGTCGTGTACACCTCCGATCAGGGCTTCTACCTGGGCGACCATGGCTGGTTCGACAAGCGGTTCATGTACGAGGAATCGCTGAAGATGCCGCTGCTCGTGCGGTATCCGCCCGAGATTCGGCCGGGCTCGGTGAGCAAGGACATTGTTTTGAACCTGGACTTTGCCGAGACCTTTCTCGACTACGCGGGCGTTCCAGCGCCGGCGGATATGCAGGGCCGTTCTCTGCGTCCGGTGTTGCGCGGCCGCACGCCCAAGGACTGGCGCAAGTCGATGTACTATCACTACTATGAATACCCCGCCGTCCACAGCGTCAAGCGGCATTACGGTGTGCGCACTCGACGCTACAAGCTCATCCACTTCTACCACGATATCGACGAGTGGGAGCTCTACGATCTGAAGAAGGACTCCGAAGAGTTGAAGAACGTATGCGGCGACCCGAAATACGCCGGAGTCGTCAAGGAGCTGAAGGCCGAATTGAAAAAACTGCGCGCTGCGTACAAGGATTCGACCGGAAAGCCCGTGTGACGTTCACGGGATTGTGAACGTTCGGGGCGCCGTTTGCTGATGTCGGAATGAAGAAGAGAGGCAGAGCCTGCATCGCTCTGCCTCTCTTGCATTATGCGTCTACTTGAGTATCTCTCCGGTGGCTTTGTTCCAGCGGACGGTGCGGACCTGCATGCGATGGTCGGGGCCGTGACAATCGGTGCAGTACTTGGCCGCATGTCCGGCTTCCTCGCTGGGTTCCTCGCTTTCGAAGATGCTCAGGCCCGTCTCCAGGATAGGTTGGTGATCCTCGACGTGCCGAATGTCGTGCCGGGGATGGCACATCATGCACGTGGGGTTGATTCGTTCCTTGGGGTACATGAGTTGCGGCGGGGTGATATTCCCCTCGTCGGAACGATGCCGTAACGATTCTCCGTGGCAGCGTTCGCAGCCGATGCCCGCCAATTCATGGTTCAATGCCAGTTCGTCCTCGTCGAAATCCAGGTGGCACGCCTTACAGAAAGAGTTGGCTACAAAAGTCTTCTCTTGTGCGTAATAGTCGTCAGCGGGCGACTCCTGTCCGGCCGGCTCGTTTGCTTCCGCCACGGTCGCCGTGCCCAGACGGGACAAGTCGACCAATGAGCAGTTTGCCAGCCACACCAGCAGCAAACTGCTCGTTCCCATCGTCGCCCACGCAAAAAACGCCTTGCGAATGATCCCCATATTCCTTCCTGTTATCGCATCTTCTTCTTGAGGCGAGTGTTCCTTCGACGTCTTGCTGATCGTTGTCGATTAGACGTATTCCCAGTCCCTGAGCCACTCGTAATCGGTGGGCAGTTGGGCCCAGGCTTTGTCCATGGCCTCTTCCAGCTCCTTGGCTTCAGCCATGTCGAGCTCGCGTCGTTCCTGCACGGCCTTGGCCATGTTCTCCACCTGGTGCGGATTGATCATGCCCGGGATGGGGGCGGTGACGGCCGGATTGTTCAGGATGTAGCGGATAGCCATGCGGGCGAGTTTGTCATCTTCGGTCGCGTGGGGGCTGTCAGGCGAGCTGTCGCCCTTGAACAGATGGGTGCCGGAGAAGGGCTTGATGCCGAACATGCCTACATCGTGCTGCTTGAGGGCGTCGAAAATGCTGTCTCGCGGCAAGACCTTGCTCTTGGCCGTGTACGGTGTGACCACTGCTTGAACGATCTCGGGATAGGTTTCGATCATCCACTTGATGTGGGGACGGTCGTGCGACGAGAAACCGGTGAAGCGGCACTTGCCTTGCTTCCTGGCCTTCTCGAGAGCCTTCATCATCTCGTCCACTTCCGCCTTGGAGTGTTGCCCGCTTTGCTCGTGCATGGTGGGACGCCACAGATCGACGTAGTCGAGCTTGGCCGCTCGCATTCCCTTGTCCAGGGTGGCCAGAAGGGCGTTGGCCGTACGGAATTTGGGATTGCGCATTTCTTCCTGGTACCACGAAAAGCCCAGGAACATCGAGTCCCGCCGGCCCCGGAGCGCTTCGGAGTAGGCCAGGATTTCTTCTCTGGTGCAAGCATCGATGTAGTTGACACCACATTCGATACACTTGGTGACAACATCCCGGCGGTTTTTCTGAAAGCCCTGGTTCTCCAGGTCGGCGCTGAGCCAGCTGCGGGCTTTGAAGACGCCGGGGACCATTTTATCGACGCGCTTCCAGTGTCCGCCCAGGCACACCACCGAGACCCACAATTCGGTCTTGCCCAAGCGGCGGTATTCCATATTGGGATTGTAGCTGCGCGTCTTTTCGATATGCTCAGCGGCCTCGGCTTGTTGAGCGGCGAGCGCCGTGAGTCCGGCGGCGAACCCGGCCGCCGCGGAGGCGCCGTCGCGCATGAATGCACGCCGGGTCAGGTCGTTGCCCTGGGTGGCTTTCTGGCTGTCGTTTTTCATGGTGCTCTCCTTATGAGGGGTCGTTTGGTCTCAAAGCCGTCAGGCTTTCGGTTTCTTGCTCGTGCGATCGTAACAGTCTTTCAGGTAGTCGCGGGCGGTGGCAAGGTTGGCTCGCATGACGTTGGTCGGCGGATGTCCGTGCATGAAGGGATTCACGTAGCCACGATAGTCGATCTCAGCCAGGGCTTGAATCCACGGCGTCATGTCCGTCGTACCTACACCGGGGAGTTGTTTGGACTCGGGCTCGCGTTGCCAGGCATAGAAGAACAACAGTTGCTTGCCGCAGATGCGGATGGCCTGCGGTACGGAAGCTTTCAGCCCCTGGATGTGGTAGGGGGCCAGGGCGATCCCCAATCTGGGCGACGTGTTGATATCGACGAACGCCTTGAGGGAGTCAAGCGAATTGAGCAGGGCGTTCCCGTGATTTTCAATGGCCAGGTAGGAGTCGTGCTTCTCCGCCAATTCAGACAGAGGTTTGAGTCCCTCGATAAACTGTCGCATCCGCGTGCTCAGCTCCTCCGGCTTGCACGGGCCGGCACTGCCCTGGATGGCGACACCGCCGCCGACTCGGCCCAGCAGTTCCGCGTACCGGGCGTAGCCGCCGCTATACACGGAAAACGCAAACAGCTTAAGCTTGTGCTGGCGCAGCACTGCCTTGAGGCCGTCAGGCCCCAATCGCTTGGCTACGTCGTCGAGATGAGGGCAGCCTTCGTGGGCGGACCAGATGTCGATGGCCTCGAAGCCCAGAGCGGCGATTTGCTCGCAGGCGCCCTCAATGGGCAGTTCCATGAAGTGTATCGAAGAGGTGGAAAGCTTCATCTTCCAGGGACGCGGAGGTTCGGAGGTGGGCGTGGCAGCATGTGCTGGCCCGGGAAGAGCGTGCGAAGCCGCCGCTGCCCCCATCAGCCTCAGGAAACCGCGTCGAGCGATCTTTGCATCCATGGGACGCATCTCCTACGAGCGTTGCCGTGCAAAGGCCGGAATTCCCGTACAAGGGCCTCTTCCGTGTCGTGCGGGGCGGTCCGTCTGCCGCCCGGTCGCAAAACAACCTTACCAAATTAACAAAAGGGCCCAGCCTTTGCAACCGTCGGTTTGGGGAATCTCGGTTTACCGTACCGGGTCACGTTGCTATAAAAAGTATGTCGGCACGGAGCAGTCGGAAACGTGAATATGTTGGCCACCGTGCCTGTCTCAGTCGAATTCGTCGCGGCTTCTGGGCTCGGGCGCCTTGGCTCGCCGGGCGGGCTCGCCGCAGAGAAGGGAGAGTCTCCACAGATGAAACAGGACAGTGATTCAGCCAGGGCCCCCATGCTGAAGGATCTCACCATCAAGGTCCTCCACGACAACAACCCGTGCGCGAAGGGGCTGAAGACGGCCTGGGGATTCTCGGCCCTGGTGACGGGAGCCGCCAGGACGATTCTCTTTGACACGGGCAGTGACGGGGAACTCCTGTTGGACAATATGGCCAGGCTGGAGGTCGAACCCAACGCCATCGACACCGTCGTCCTGTCACACGTCCATGGAGATCACACGGGAGGGCTGACGGGATTTCTGAGAGAGAATCCTCATGTCGAGGTTTTTCTGCCGGCGGCAATCCCGGAGCGATTCAAGGATACGGTGCGGGGCTACGGCGCGACCGTGGTTGAAGTCGAGGACTCTCGAGAGATTTGCCAGGACGTCTACACGACCGGGGAAATGGGTACGCTTATCAAGGAGCAGGCGCTGGTCGTTCGGACGCAGCGCGGCCTGGTCCTTTTGACGGGCTGCGCCCATCCGGGCGTGACGAAGATGGTGGACCGAGCGGCCAGTTCGTTCGCGCAGGATGACATCCTTCTCGTCATGGGTGGATTCCATCTCGAATGGGCTACGAGACGCAGGATCGGGAAGATCATCACGGCCTTTGAGAGTCTCGGTGTCGGTTATGCGGCTCCCACACATTGCACAGGTGACAACGCGCGGGAGTTATTCCAACAGCGTTTTGGGGATCGCTACGTTGAAGTTGGCGTGGGCAGGACCGTGACCCTCAGCGACTTGAAGTAGCATCCCGCCGGATGAACGATCCGGCGTCCGGTCGGCGTTGGACCGGCCGGACGCCGAGGAAAACTCGCGATTACATCTGGCCTTGACTTT
Organism: Sedimentisphaerales bacterium; assembly: GCA_016932895.1. The sequence continues at coordinate 16,830 of JAFGCA010000191.1, forward strand.
GCTGCATCTTCTGCTGTTGCATCTTCATGAAGACCATCATGACCTCAAGCACGTGTTGTTTGGGCACGGCCATTTCCAGCTTGAAACCGCCGTTGCCGACGGTGCCGGCCATGGCGATGTTGCTCTGGGTCGGTATGTCCATCTGTGGCATCGGCATCGGCATCATGGCCGTGACCATTTGCATCAGCCGCAGATAGTTGTATGTGGCGAAGAAGTCGGCCTTTTCAGCTCCGGGGATGAGCTGCATGGCGGCCTGCACTTCCGATGAAGTCTGTTTGGGGCCGCCCGCCTTGGCCTGATCGATAAGATCGCGAATCCCCTTGTCGCAGTCGCCGCCGATGGCCTGCACGCACAGGCCGTTGACCAGCGCCAGTCGACCTTCGAATCCCTCGCCGTACATGTTGGCGATCATCTGACCCTGGGGCGACTCCGTGTCGGTCGACTTCAGGGCAAACTTCACGCTGTCGATCGCAACGCCCTGGTAGCTGTCGCTTTTGCGCGTCATCGCGTAGCTCATCTCCAGGCCCATTTGCTTATAGAACTGGGTCAGCCCGCCGGCCGTCATCCACTCGGTCATCTTCTCCATGCTGTCGTAGAACTTCTCTTTGTCTTTTACAGCCAGGACGTACTTCATGGCGAAAGGAGGTTTGGTCTTTGGGTTTGCGGCCATTGAGAAGACGATCGGCCCGCCCATGGCGTCCATCATGTTCGTTGTGAGCGTCTTGAGCTTCTGCGCCTCTTCCTCCGGAATGTCACCTCCGGTCAGGGACGAGATCAGATTCGTGTATTCGATGCCAAATTCACGCATGGCCGGGTAGTCTGCCCGAAGCTGGAAATTCATCATCGCGCCGTCCTGCAAATAGCCTCGCAGATCGGCTCCTTGCTGGGTCGCGGCGCCCCCGGCGAGCATTTTGGCCATATCTGTGCCGGGCATGGCGGCAGCGACAAACGCCAGCCGAATCATGTTGGCGCTGGGCTCAAGCGAGAGGCTGACGAACTTCGTTTCTTTCATCATGGTATCGATCAGGCCGGCGTACATGTCCATGACACCGCCCAGGTTGCCCATCATCGGCCCGCCTTGTTCCTTCATTTCCTCGAAGCCTTGCTTGGCTTCCTGGAGCTTGGCCTGAATCAGGGGTCCAAACATCTGGCCTGCCAACTGGACGTTGGCGTAGGCCCATACGGGAGCGGTCTGGGCGCGTTTGAGCTCGGCCGCGTCGAGCTTTGCCGCCAGCCCTGCCGTTGTGCCTGCCACCGACTTCTTCATGTCCACCAGCGCCTGTTCGTTGCCCGGCGTGCTGGCCAGGGCGTAGCCGCCGACCGGGATGGTCGCGAGGATCGGGCCGCCGGAAACGTTGATTTTGGATATCCCCATCGCGTCGGCGTCGCTCACGTTGGGGTTGCCTCCGACGAACTGTTGATAATCGCTGACGGGGATCAGTATGCCGATGCGGGTTGGATCGGGGCCGGCCCCGCCGGGAAGCGGACCGAACAGAACGATGTTGCCCGCCATGTTGAGCCCCTTGGCATCCGGGCTGCCCAGAACCTGTCCCAACTGGGCCTTCGCCATCATGGAGACCCCCATCGGGAGCAGACCCGTCAGAAACAGATCGACTTGTCCCATCGCGGCATCCGGATTGTTGATGCGCACGCAAAACAGGCAGTTGTCGGGCACCATTTTCAACGGGTCTTCGGCCGCTTGCGCACCGGGAGCCAATCCCAGTTCTCCGAGGCAAAATGCCAACAGCAAGACGGACAGAGCGAGTGTTTTCCTGGAACTTCTTGGTTGCCTCATCGCTAAACCTCCTGAGATACTCTTCGGTTGATGTTAACTCCAGTTGTTCCCGATACGGACAGAGTATACGGGTCGGTTTTACGCCTGAACAGAAAAAAGCGGCGAATTCTCCGTGTACTGGGAGGGCCGCGTCGCCATAGGGCTGCTCTGGCAGGGATCGTTGTCATGCTTTCGAGTCGTTGAAAGACGGTTCTTGCGCCCCGCGCGGCTCACTGCCTCTTGTATTTGCCCATGAGTTGCCCCTGGGCGAGGATGTGGCCTTCCATGGCGCCGAGCAGTTCGGCCTTTGTGGTGCCCGCCGAGAGCTCGACCGGGGCGTCCAGGGCGTAGATCTTGAAGAAGTAGCGATGGGTCCCGCCAGGGGGGCAGGGGCCCCCGTAGCCGGTGGTGCCGAAGTCGCTCGTACCCTGCTTGGCCCCGTTCGGCAAGGTCGCCTCGGCCGGCACGCTCTCGGGCAGTTCCCTGGCATCGGCGGGCAGGTCGTACAGGACCCAGTGAACGAACGTCCCCATGGGAGCGTCCGGGTCATCGCAGATCAAGGCGATGCTCTCGGTCCTCTCGGGAACGGACTCCCACTGCAAGGGCGGCGAGACGTCCTGGCCGTCGCAGGTGTATTTGGGCGGAATCATCCCCGACTCTGCAAATGCAGAGCTTGTTAGCTGGATGTCCATGATTTCACCTCGCATCACTTGGGTTCCTTTGGGAAAACAAGGAAACGGATCCACGTTTACCACCGAGCCCTTTCTCGATTTCACTCACTTGTTGCTTGTAATACCCCGGTTGCGCCGGTGCAAGTGTTTTCGGCTGGCTGCCTGTCTGGCAAGGCCCAAATATCTCACGAATTTCCTTGACATTTTTTTGGTGTTTTGGAAAATCCGTCTGGATCGATGGCGTTATGCAGTGGAACCAGGGATGATACCATGACTAACGCTTCACGGGGACGCATACGTTTTCTGACATCCTTCTCGCGAGCATGAGAAACCACAGACAGCAGGCGATGCGCATCGCAAGCCTGCGGGTACAGAGGCTGTGAACGGACAGGGAGTGCGACATGAAGCTGGGATCGGGCGTAGCAGGCAGCGAGAGGCATGGGCTATTCAGGAATATGGCTGGATCGGCTTGGCGGGTTCTTTTTGCCGGCGCGTTTGCGGCGGCATTCTTGGCGGCGCCCGGGCGCGCGCAGTTCTTCAAGGTGTACGAGTATAAGACTGCCGATGCCGGCGCGATCGAGTTCAGCCACTGGATGACCTACGTGTCATCTTCCGACGAGCAGATGAGCTTCTTCGGTCGCGACGTCGATCGCGAGGATCTCTGGGCGCATTCGTTTGAGTTGGAATACGGCCTGTCGCACAAGTTCACGGTGGGCTACTACGTGGACTGTCTGGACCCAGAGGATGGGAACTTCAGATACACTCAGTCGAAGCTGCTGGCTCGCTATCGCCTGTTCCAGAAGTACGAGCTGCCGGTGGATATCGCCTTGTACGGCGAGTACATCATACCGGACGACGACTACCGTGACTCGGAGAAGTTCGAGTTTCGCACCGTCATTGAGAAGGACATCGGCCCCTGGCGTCTGGCGTTGAACCCGATCCTCGAAAAGAACACCAGCGGAGAGGATATGGAGGAGGGTGTTGAATTTGCCTACGCCGCGGGGATCTACTATGACAACGGGGGCGACGGGCTCTGGAACTCCACGAACTGGCATCTGCGGCCGGGAGTGGAGTTTTATGGCGAGACGGGGGAGATCGCCGAAGGCAAGGGTTCCAGCGACCAGGACCACTACGTCTTTCCCGTGATCGATCTGTATTATCCGCGCTACGGCAACTGGGCCCTGCGCTGGAACTTCGGCACGGGCTTCGGTCTCGGGGGGCAGGCCGACGACCTTGTGCTCAAGAGCATTTTGACCGTGGAATTTTTGTTCTGATCTCACCGTGGGAAACCGTTTTGCGGTTCAGACAGAGAGGTTGGTCACCGATGAGGCGAACATTTCAGGCTATTGCGATTGTATCTGTGTGTGGCGGTGTTTTGCTGTTTGCGAGCTCGGCCGACAGCGCCCGCCGGAAGAAGCAGGAATATGCCATGCGCCACTGGGAGGACCCCGGCGATTGTCTCGGCTGTCACTACGAGCGGTTCGTCGATTGGTCGTCCTCGCAGATGTCACGCGCGTACACGGGGGATTTCTTTCAGGCGCAGTATTTCCAGTATGCCGTCGAGGATTCCAAACGCGACCCGCAGATGAGGGACCTGGCGGGCGACTGCCTCGGCTGCCATTCGCCCACCGCGTTTTTGACGGGCCAAATTCCGCCGCCCCCGTCCCGGCTGGGCGAGAACTATTGGAACCGGGACTGGACCTGGCTGGGCTCGTTCAAGAGCCTGGGCCAGCTCAAGAAGGGATTAGACAGCGGGGCTGTGACTCCTCCCTACAGGGACCGCTATCGCAACAGTCTTCCGGCGGACAAGGAGGAGGCCGACCGTGGCGTCTTCTGCGATTTCTGCCACTCGATTGCGAGCACGACGGGTCGCCAGCCCTTCAACCACAACTATCGTCCCGACGCCGGCCCCGACCGCAACACCAAGCGGGCCGATCTGGAATTCCCCTGGGCGCCCTATCACGAAACGCAAGTCTCCGAACTCTTTGAAAGCGCCGACCTGTGCGGCATCTGCCATAACGAGCAGAACACCTTCGGCCTGTGGGTCAAGGCGACGCACCGCGAATGGAGTGAGACGGTGTATGCCGAACGCGACATCGTGTGCCAGTGGTGTCACATGCCGCCGCGCGAAGGCAAACCGGCCAAGATGGGCCGGGAGCGGCCCTGGAACCATCAGCACTGGTTCGGCGGTGGCTTCACCGGTTTTGTCGAGGGAGCCGCCCGCGTCAAGCTGCGCTTCCACGAAGAAAGTGTCAAGGCCGGGAGCACCGTGCCTCTCGAAGTGACCCTCAGTGATATCGCTACCGGCCATCTCTTCCCCACCGGTGCCACGGAGGAGCGGGATGTCTGGCTGCACGTGGCGGTCTACGATGCCGAAGGCCGTGAGCTCCAGCATCTTCGTGTGCCGCCCAACCCCGGTGATCCCAACGACCGGTACTTCATCACCTCCAACCGTCCGGAGGCCTATCCTTCGCACAGTTCGTACAGCAAGGCCATCTCCCGCGATTCGCTTCCCGAAGGCGACCGCATCTACCAGGACGTGTTTCTGGACTCGGATGGGAATCCGACGTTCGGGCAGTGGTACGCCGTTCGCATCGTGGGCAACCGGCTGGAGCCCGGCGAGACTCGCACGGAAACCTATTCCTGGAATGTGCCCGACTCTCTGGAAGAAGAGCAGGTCCACCTGCGGGCGACACTGTGGTACCGGCGCATGGCCGACTCCCACGCCGAGATCCTCGGCATTGAGAAACGCCCGCACCTGCTCGTTTCGCAGGATGAAAAGCGAATACAGATCGTGCCCGAGTGATGGCGCAGACAGCCGAGTCCGCGTCGCGGCGCCGGGATGCCGCTCCTGCGTTTGCCTATCTGCCCGGGGGCATGTTGTTGGACGGGGTCGTTGTCTGCGACAGCTCGGGCTCGGTTTCCTGGAGCCAGCATTCCCCGAGTGCTGCCAGATCGGACAAGTCCACCCGGCAATCCCCGTTGACGTCTCCCATTGGTTTTTCTCCGCAACGGTACACGTCCTGGCAGGTGGCCGTGGGGTACAGGCACGTCATGACGCCCAGCCAGCGTTGAAAAACGTCGCCGAACTCGCGCAGATCCATGGCCGCCATCCCTTCGGTGTAGCCGTTCCACGAATTGTAGACCAATCCGTCTTCGCCGCAGTCCCGGACCATAGCGGTTAGCGCACTGATCCAGGTCAGGCTCAGCCCGTACCGCACCGAATCCGGAAACACAAGGTGGGCGTCGTAGCCGGGCGAGACGTCCATCAGGAAGGGGATGCCGGTTGAGGCCCACCCGTGGGAGAAGTCGCGTTTCCAGTTGACCAGATAGGTTTCGTTCGACGAGCCGACCCAGACCTCAGGAATGAAGCACATGACGCCCAGAATCGATGTGGCGTTCTTCAAATGCGTACCCGTCGATTGCCAGGCGGGCCTGAACGTACCGGGGGCGAAGGTGTTGGGCGGCAGGGCATCGATGAAGAAGCCGACTTTCACGCCGGTCCGGTCGAACACCGCCTGGGCGACCCTGTCGAAGCCGGCCGCGTAGCCGGCGTGGTCGTAAGCAGATAGCCGGTTGGAGGACGCGTGGATGAGAGCCACGGCGTACCGGCCCTCTCCGCTCTGGTCGTAGACCCGTGCCCATTTGTTGGCCCACTCCGGATGACTGCGATTTTGCACGTAGCGCTCGAGCAGGTGTGCGATCTGGCTGACGGTGCCCGGCGCGACTTGCCCCCCGAACGTGGGAAACTCGTCGCGAAACGACCAGTCGGCCCGCGACTCGATGAACGGGACGATCAGGACGTGTTTTCCCACGGCCGCGGCGAAGAGCTCATCGTGGGCTTGCGGTGCGCACTGCATCGGAGCCCACGGGGCCCAGCCCGTGGTGCACGGAAGGAACGACTCGCCCCACACCGACGTGGCGACGACGTTGAGACCGGCGGCGACCATCTGGTCGATGACATACGTTCGATTCGCCCGGCTTTCGGCCCACTTCAGGTGTCGCTCGTCACCGGGGTGGACGGTATACAGAAACGTGTTCGCCGGTGCGGCACATTCATACCGACGGCTGCCGTCTTTGGCCTGGCCCGGAAAGAAGAGCGTGGCCTTGATGGCCTGGCCTTCGAAGCCCGGATTGGCCAACCGGCCCCATACCACATCTCCAAGAGCCGCCTGCGTGGCGCCGGTGAAGTGCGAGACGAGCATCAGGGCGACCCAGTGTCTTGTCGCTGCGGACACGGCATTCCTCCGGAAGCCCCCCAGGGATTCAACGTATACTATTGTACCTTTTGAGGCCCCGAAAACGCAAGCGAAAAGGCGACCTGCGGGCTGTGCGGTGTGTGCGATTAGCCGATGATCAGCTCTCGAAGCGGGTGTTTAGGGACATGATGGACGCCCTTTTCGTCGCGCCAGTATTTGATGTCGCCGTCAGGTCCGGGCTCCTCGATCACGACCGTTTCACGGGGCTTGCCGAGAGCTACCACGAGTAGAATTTTATACCGATCCGGTACGTCCAGGGCGGCCCGAAGGGCCTCTCTGTCGATCGAGCCTATCATGCAGCCGGCCAGGTCCTGCTCGACGGCTCCCAACAGAATGCTTTGCGCCGCGATCCCGTGGTCGCAGCCGAACGCATCGCCGATTTCGGTATCGCTGAGGATGACGACGTACGCGGCGGGACGCTCGCCTGCGGCGGGGCCCGGCCAATCCTTCAGGTATCCCGCCCAGGCGAGGTGCGGGAAGATGCGCGCGTTCTTCTCGGGTGTGCAGGAGAGGATATACCTGAGCGGCTGCAAATTCGCCGCCGAGGGCGACAGCCGCGCCAGGGCCACGAGACTTTCCAGCGTGTCACGCGCGACGGTGGACTCTTCGTCGAAGCGGCGACAGCTCCGATTTCGCAGGACAAGGTCCCCTATCATGTCTTGTCACTCCATGTGAAGGTTCGCATCCTCAACACCTATTTCTGCGTCCGGCGAATCTCCACTACCAGCTTCTGTCCCGCCAACAAGCGTGTCTTGTCGGTCAGCGTGATTTCGACACGCGTGCCCTGAAGAGTGGAGGTGCTTTCGACGGTCCTGTCGCTGCACCGAACGGTTGCACCCACGGATTTCCACCGTCTGGGAACGGAGAAGGCCAGTGTCTTCACATTCAGGTGTCCCCAGCGCAGCTCGATTTGCTCGCTTTGGGTGTTTCTCGTTCGTTTCTGAGCGAAGGTGCCCCATCCCTCGGCGCCGGTGAAGGCGGCTTGGAAGTCTCTCGGCTCCATGCGCGGCGCAAAGCCGATGTGTCCCTTCGGACCGTGATATTCAAATCCCGCCAAGGCGGTATAGACGCCCCAACTGGCCATGGCCCGGGCGTAGTGGTCGCCGCACTCGACTTCGTTGAACGGGTTGTGAGCGGCCGGGTGGTAACGCTGCTCGATCCCATGGCAGATTGCAAGCCCCTCGTCGAGCATGTCTTCCCAGACCATGTGGCCGGCGACCTGATATTCGATTCCCGTCCAGATCTCGCTCTTGTAGCGTACGCCCTGAGCCATGTAGTCGCTCTTGGGCCACGTGCAGGTAAACAAGCCGGGCTCTCCCGGCAGGGCGAACCAGCGCTCCGGTGTGTGCACGTCGTTATAGGGGCCGACGTCCGGCGTCCAGTTGTATTTCCAAACCGAGCCGAGTGCATCCTGCACGTTCTGCTGCAGGTAGATATAGCCCAAACCGAGCTGGTGGGCCCAGCCCTGGCCAAAGAGCTGGTCGGAGAGGCATCCTTTTCCATACTGGTACTTAGGATGCTTTTCCAGGTCTACACGTTGAATGAAATACTCGCCGTTCCACAGCCGCTCGATGGTGAGCTTCCTGCCGCTTTCGAAGATCCGGCGACATCGCTCGGCGAATGGCTCGTCGCCCATTTCCCGGGCCATTTCTTCGCCGGCGCGAAGGGCGGCCAGATACAGCGAGCCGACGAACGTGTTGGGGCCCTCAAAGTTGATATCGAACGTGTTGTGCTGGCTGGCTTCGATCAGGCCGTCCTCGTTGCCGTCCTGTCCAATCGAGAACTCCAGGGTCTTCCTGACGCGGGGCCAGGTGCGCCGCAGGAACGAATCATCCGGCGCGCACTGATGCTCTCGATAGGCCTTGAGCACGGTGCCGCATTGACCGTCGGCGGCGTAGGCGTGGTTGCTGCGAAAGCCGACGAGACCGCTGTCGGAGTGAAAACCCTCGCCAAAGTCCTGCATCTCGCGAGCGCTGCGTTCCAGTTCGGGGAAGAGCCGTCCTGGCGCGTGGGCGTAGTTCCACACGTGCGTGCAGGTCCCGGGGCAGCAGCCGACGCCTTCCCAGGCCCAGAACCGGCCGTTACCCCACCACTGGCACGTCCCCGTGGCGAGATTCGCCACCGTCGAGTGGAGCCGAAACAGCAGCCACCGGGGCAGCGTGCTGTCTTCGTAGAACGTGCGGTGCCATTTCTCCGTTCCGCCGGCGAGCCGGTCGTGGTTGTCCAGGACGTAGTGAGCGACCTGGGCGGCGTCGGCAAAGCGGTTGGCGTATTCACGCCCCTGATCGTGGTTCGGGAAGAACCACGAAAGGACGAAGACGAACGTTCGTTCGGCGTTCGGCTCGATCTCGACGGCCGGCGCCAGGACAACGCCCGCTTTTTCACGGACGGCCGGGTAGACGGCGTTTGCCTCTGCATGGAAGTCAATGTCACTCGGCGCAAAGCGCGGGGGAATCAGACGCCTGTCAGCAGCGACGTTGCCTTTCCGGGCCGAGGCCAGAACCATCGAGCCGTAATCGGGCAGTTCTTCCAGCGGCCCCGTCAGGCCGGAGCGTGCTACGTCCGAAAGCTCGATCTGGTCGACGTTGATATGCCCCCAGCCGCCGCTGGCGTTGTCCACGATCTGCATTTGGGCTTGCTTGCCCTCAAAGTCTGCGATGGACCAGAAGTGCCACTCGAGCCTCTCGTTGTCCTTGCCGACGGCGCTGCGAACGACCTTGCCGTCGATGAGGAGGTTGATGCAGGTCTTCTCGACCTGGTTGCCGCCGCCGATGAGGAAGTTGATATATTTGCGGTTAATTTGGAAGGTGGGCGAGGTCAGCGTGCCGTGGGGCCCGTCGCCGCCCAGGAAGGTGTTGGCAAGGCCTTGGCCCTGGAAGCCGCTGACTTTTTGCTGACCGGACAGCGTCCCGCGCGCCGGTTGTTTTCCGAAGGCTTCGCCCATGGCTTGCCACGGGTGGTAGTCGTCGCCCTCGAAATCCATCAGGATGATTTTCTCGCGTGGCGCTGCTGTCTCTTTCGGCGGGGGGGCCTTCTCGGCGGTGTGCACAACGAGCGTCCGGCCGCGTTCGTCGAGGATGCGTGTCCGGCGATTGGCGTTGATCGCCTTGGCCGAGTGGAAACACACGGCATTCTCAAGCCAGCCCAACACACTTGCCGTCACGGTCTTCTCCGACGTGTTTTTCAAGGTGAGATGAAACAATGTCGCCGGCAGCGCCGAATCCTTTGCGTTCAGCGGAATGAATGGCGAAAACGCTTCCATCTCGACGGCAACGGGAAAATCGTCCGCCTGGTAGCGAACCAGGCCGATAGGATATTCGCCGGCAAACTCGACGGTGCCGAAATCCTTGTCCAGTACTCTGGTCAGAGGTTTCCCATCGGATTCAACCGCCACGGCGAATCCCGAATCGACCGGGGAATCGGGCCGGTAGGTTCGGTAGCAGTCGCGGCCGTAGCCGGTGAAGACGTGTTTGTTGAAGATTTGCCAGAGACCGAGCGTGCCGTCACCGCGGAGGTACAACTGGCCCGCCGCGATGCCGCCGACCGGCATTCCGATCGTTTCGAGATCGTCACCGGCGTAAACGGCGCGTTCGCCGCGCGCGCGGAGCTTCTGCAAATACTCCTTCGAGAGCCCTTTGTCGGCGGGTACGAGATGTTTCTCGTTTGCGATGGCACAGGCGCCGAAGACGAAGACACCGAATGCGACGACCCCAAAGACTACGTGCTTACTCATCGTTTGAGCCCCTTTTCACCGGCTTTGTATGATTGGAATAATGGCATCTGTTCAATTGTTGCTTCCGGTTACGCCCAGCTTGAGGGCGAGCAAAGTGGGTTCGACGATGTGCAGGTTGTTCAGAAGGGGTTCGGTGTATTTGATGTCGCCGTATTCGGCCTCGTCGAAATGGTGCTGCTTTCCGACGTGGTTGTTCCAGTCTACGCCTTCGGTCAGAAAGCCCGTGTCGCGCTGGTGATGGCGGGCGGCGGCGCGGAGGATGGTCAGGCCGTCGCGCTTGTACTGCTCGTTGTGTGTGTCCTGGTAGGCTTCGAGATAGGCTAGGGCCGCCTCGGCGTTCTCCCAGAGGTAGGAGGTGTCCCAGCTTTTCTCCATGTAGAGCAATCCCTTGGTTTGCACGCCGTTGCGGTCTTCGATCATCTTGAATTCGTCCAGACCGGCTAAGCATGTGTCGAAGGCAAACCGACGGATCGCCTCGTCGTCGAGAAGTCTGGCTGCCTGGCGGAGCGTGCGGAACGCCACGGAGTAGGCGACGTTCTCGTGCTCGTCGTAGGTGTCGTGGTTGATACTGCCGAAGAAACCTCCGGCGTCCATGAAGGTTTGCACCTTTTGTTGGATTTGACGCGTGTAGTCGGCCATGTCACGTTGGGTCAAAGCGGTATTGAGCTGGATGATAAAGAGTCCGTCGCCGCTTTTTTCGAAGAGGATGTCACTATCGCCATAGGCGTTTTGCGGGTAGTGCTGCCCGTCGGGCCGGCAGCGGCGCGGGTACCAGCCGTTGGGCGGGGCCTCGACGTACGTGTCGATCCATTCGGCGGTCCTGGCAGCGACCCATCGCATCGCGCTCTGACGCGGCTCGGGCACCAGGTCGCTGAAGATCAGAAGCTGGTAGGCAATCTTGGCCATCGAGCCGGGACAGAACCAGTTGTCCTTATGCTGGTAGTTCAGGCAGAAGCGGTCGGTGGTCGTCTCGCGGTATCCGGTGATGAAGCCCGTTTCGTAGTCGATGAAGCCATGGTTCAGCACGTGGTCCAGCAGGCGGACGGCTGTGTCCTGGAGGTCGGGGTCGCCGATGTGTTGCCCGAACGCAAACAGTTCGTAGGCCCCGCCGGCGGCGTTTGCCGCCCAGCCGGGGCCCTCCAGGTTGCCGAAATCATGCCAGCCCATCACGTTGCCGTCCTTGTCCACGAAGCTGGACTTGCAGGCCAGATGTCCCTTGTATTCCGCCAGCGTGCGCTCGATGGTGAAGCGCACGGAATCCTTGGCCGAATCCAGAATGGTGTAGTCGGGGTCCTCCGGAAGGAAGAACCCCGACGTAACGTTTTCCAGCTTGATGTAGTCTATGCCGAACATGTAGCCCTTGACGGCCTTGTCGTTGGCGCCCAGGATCTCGACTCTCAGCGTGTGATCGCCTTTGCTGAGTTCGTGGATGCCCATGTCCAGGACGCCCGTGGCGACGACGCCGTTGTTGAACAGATCGATGGGCTCGCCGAGCTTCTTGCCGTCGAGGTAGAGCTGGACGATGCCGTAATCGATAGCCTTGGTGAGCTGCATCTTCAGGCGGTACGTTGCCGCTTTTTGCACGGGGATGACCAGGTCGAGCGTGTCCTTCGGCCTGGCGTCGGTCCACCAGAGGTGAGCTTCGTTGCTCCACTGGCCTTCGTAGCCGTACATTTCCTGGGTCCTTGCATTGCCCGCCGTCTTGCCCGTGATCTCGAGCTTCTCGCCTTCGAGAGCACCCTTGACGCGGAACACCTCGATAGGCGTCCAGTAGCCCTTGCGCTGGCTCACCGGCACGATCTCATAAGGGTCCTTCTGGCCGGCCGCCTGATACCAGTAGGCGATGGAGGCGTAGAGCGTGGGCTTCTTGTTGGGATAATATTTCTCGATGGCGGCCTCGAACGAGTCCTGGAAGGGGACGTTGTCGGTGATGTGCCAGCGATTGACGGAGATGTGGCCGCGGTTGTTCATGCTGATCGTCTGGTTGTGGTAGCAGTTCTGAAACAGACCCGGATCGCACCAGGCGTAGCCGAAGTAGTCCTCCGAGCCGGTGCCGAAGGTGGAGGGGAACTTTTCGCCGTCGACGAAGAACTTCTCGTCGCCTTCGCCCCACCAGCCGCCGCGCGGGTTCCACACGTGCAGCATGACGCCGCAGAACCGGCCCCGGCCCTCGGTCTTGAGCATCGTCCAGTCGATGGCTCGACGTTCGGCATCCTCGGGTAGGAACGCATCTCGGTGCCACTTGGCATGGAACCGTCCGAGGCTCTCGATTGGTTTGGTTACTGGAGCGTGACTGATGCGAAACTGGAGGGTACGCTCCGTGTCACCGTCGTTGGTGAGCTTGATCTCGGCGCCGTTTTTGAAGGGCATATACCAGCGGCTGTAGAATCCACGCTCGGTGAGGCCCAGAGGCAGTGACGTGTACTGGTTGGCGCCCGGTGCCGTGCCGAAGAAGTCGCCGAGAGGAGTCCAAACGCTCGGAGTGGTCTCGCCGTCCCAGTATATGTGCACCGTCAGCTCCCGCAGGATGTCGCGGTCGTCCGGGGACTCAGGCAATTCCGTCCGCACCGAAAGGCTGGTAATGGCTCTGGTGCCGTCCAGTTGGAGCACGGTGACGGTTTCTCCGGGCTTGACCGTCACTGATGTCCTCTCCCTCTCTCGATCGCCGCGCCGGGACGGACGCCTGCTTCGATCCCCGGACAGAAGCTGATCGGCACTGGCGAGTGCCTCCTTCGCCTCGGAGGAGAGGTCGCGAGTGAACGTTGGTAGCGTCGTGCCCTTGGGATAGGTCGTGTAGGTGAAATGATAGTAGGCGCCCCAGTCCTTGTCGGCGGTGATTTTGCAGGACTTTTGGAAGGGAATGGGGACGTAGTTGTTTTGGCCGCGGGCGGTCTCGTGGACGAGGGCCGGATACGTGAACGGCTCGTTCTTGCGGTCGAAGTAGCCGATGAAGGGCAGGTCCACGGCCGGCTTCTCGGCGCCGTCGAGATAGATCCGCACGTGCCCTTGCTTGGGCAGCGCCGACCAGATCCGCCAGATCACACCCGGCCCGTCGATCTCGGCGAAGACGAACTGGTCGCCTTCCTTGCGAATGAACCCGCCCCCGTCGCCGTTGGCGGCCCAATCGATATACCGGTCGTTGGCCTGGTCGTACTTGCTGCGTCGATCCCAGCTCGCCCATTGGGCGCATTTCTCGCCCGGCGCCGGCAGGGTCGCAAGATGCTCCAGGTCGGTCAGGCGATTGACCAGGTCGGTGTAGGTCAGTTTCTCGGCCGCTGCCGCGCCGGCCTGATGGACCGCCGGCAGGAGCAATGCCAGGGTGCAGCCGATGAGGAAGTGGATCGTTGGTCGCGTGGACCAGTGTGTGTTGTCCTTCATGCTGGGCCTCCTTCATTTTGCATGGCCATTGACTATCAGGCGGACGGCACGAGAGCCGCGCTCCGCCAAGGCCGGTATTGTAATGAGAAACGCCCTCCCACGCCAGCGCTTCATGCGAAGTGAAATCCGCCGGCGTGGGAGAGCCTGCGTGCTCGCGCGACCCGTTGCCTGCAAAATGTCTTGTGTTGGATGGTCGATTCGAAAGATCGGCCAGGTTGCAGTCAAGCGACGGCCTACTCTTGCGATGGTGTCACGCTCTTCTTGAGCTTCTCGAGCTCCTCCGCTGTGACCCATTGAATGTGCCCATCGCCGAAGAGCACGTTCGTGCCCTTGCCGTCCTCCCGTCCGAGAAGGGATTTGCAGTACAGGATCGGCGTACGACTCGCCTCGCTCGATTCGAAGTCCTCGCGTCTCAGCGACGGGAATCCATCGGTTCGGAAATACCCTGCGGACGTCACATACTGCAAAGGTGATACACATACTGAATCTTCCAGCGGGAACTTTAACAGCCAGGGCCTTTTGGGCAATTCGGCCCCGACGTTTTCCTTGAGGTAGCGGACGCAGGCTGCATGGAAGGCTCGCAATACTCGCGCGGACTTGTCGCGCGCAACGTCGGTATCGACTTTGGATTCGTTCCGCTCTTCGTTGTCATCGGTCCGATGGGGTTCCGTTGTGATAATCTCCATCTTCTGTATCTTGCCCGCGCAGAGGGACACGTTGTTAAACTGAACGCACATGTAGGGACGCGTCTGCAGGTTGAAGGCGGCAACGTCGTCAAGCGGGAGATCAAAATCCAGCGTCACCTGCTTGAAGCCGGCCGACGTCCATAGGCCGCTGACGTGCTCCGACGGAGACCGATGTTCAACGTTGTTGACGTCCAAAGCGATCAAGCGAACGTCACAGTCGTTTGATCTGTGAGCGGCGTAGGTGACCGTGGCGTACGTTCTGCCTTCTCTTTCATAAGGCACCGAGAATATCATCGCGCTTATCGTCGCCCCGCCGTTTGTTCTGGCGTTCCATCCGGCCGCCACCAATCGTTGGTGCCCGTTTTGCGGACGCCGATCAGCTCGATGGTGCCGCCGCCGGGCAGGGTCACTTTGAAGGCATCGCTGGATGGCTCTTTGTTGGCCCCGTGGATGGAGGCCATCGGCAGGACACAGCCGAGCATCAGGACGCTGACGATGGCTACGAGAGTCCGGCGCAGCCGGGCGTGTCGCCAGGTTTCTTACTGGAGCCATTGGAGGCGGACGGGGAGCCAGCCGGAGTTCTCGAACAGGCCGAGAAGCCCCAGGCCGGGATCGACCGGTCGCGCGAGCAGCGCTCTGCCTGTCGTCAGCAAGGTCTCGCGATACGCGGCGGTTTGCTCCTTGAGGTGCCGGGCGACGGTGGCGTCGCAGCAGAGTTCTCGCAGGTTCTGGACGTGCTTCCGGATCAGCCACAGCAGGGGGTTGAACCAGTACACCGTTGCCAGGACCATGCAGGCGGCGTTTGCGAGCAGGTCGCCGCGCTTGATGTGGGCCAGCTCGTGCAGCAGGATGTGGCGGGTTTGCTCACGCGTCATCGAGAGTTGATCGGCCGGGAACAGGAGAACGGGTCTGAGCACGCCGAATACGGCCGGGCAACCGATCCGCTCGCGGAAAACGACGTGCGGCGCTCGCTGCAACCCGAGCTCAGCGGCGGTTTCTGAAACGAGAGTCTCAAACCACGCGGGTCCATCTTGCTTCCGGGCTATACGATGCTCTGCGCCAATCTGCCTCAGGCGAAGAAGCAACCCCACAGCGAGTGTCACCGCCCCGGCAAGCCAGATGCCGAGCGCATACACGGCCCAAGACAGGGCGGGCGCTACGGCGCCGATGGAGCCGGCCCCAGCCTCTGCCGATTGGCTTTTTGCGGGCCGAGTATCTGCGGTTTCTGCGTCGATCGCCTGTACGGACATGGGCTCTTCGGCGGCTACCAGGATGTTTGATTCGGCAGATATCGCGGGTGCACTTTGCTCGTCGGCAGGATGAGGCTCGATTTGTGTTCGGGCCTCCACCGCTCTCTGTGTCAACGCCGGGATGTGTGACGTGAGGCTCAGTGGCGACGCCAGGGTCGGTGGCAAGACGAGCTTGACGAAGACCAGAAGCCATAACGTGTATCGCAGTTGCAGCCACGCTCGCTTGCGGATCAGCCGGTCAATCACGGCGACGATGCCGATCAGGACAGCCGTTTGCCACAGCATGGCCCATTGCCAGTTGAACCAGACCTCCGCGACTCTATTGATTGTCTCTACCATTTCTTTGCCCTCCTCTTCTGTTGGGTTGTTCCTGAAGCGCCTCGGACAGAACCTGACGCTGCCTGGCGGTCAGGCTGTGATCATTGACCAGAAAGTGCATGAGCGGGCCGTATGCCCCGTCGAACGCCTGGTTGACCAGCGTCTTGAGGGCACTGCGTCGGGCGTTTTCACGACTGAGGATTGGCTCGTACAGGCTCGTATTGCCCTCCTTGTATTCGTGGACCGCGCCCTTTCCCACGAGTCGAGCCAGCAGCGTGCGGATCGTTGTGTAGGCCCATTTGACCTCGGCGGGAAGACGTCCGGCAATCCCTCGCGCCGTTGCCGGATGCTTCTCCCAGAGGCAGTTCATTACGTGCCATTCCGCGTCGGTAAGCCTCATTGGTGGACCTCCTTATTTACTACAACTGTGGCCCATCGCACTACAAGCGTAGTAGATGTGCAAGTGGAAAAATGGGTAAAATGAAAAAAATTTGAGGGGCGCGCGAGCCGCGACAGGTAGGTCGGCGGATGGCCTCCCTTTTCACCCTGTCGACAGGATGAGAAGGGCGTAGTGCAAGCCGCAAATGAACCGAGGGTGCGCAGCGGAACGCCGCAATGCGCACCCTCGGGGTGAGTCGCTCAGATGCCTTCGCTACCGGTCGGCGTACTTGACGGAGCAGCCGTACGGAGACGTGGCGGGCGTGCTGACGTTCTGGCCCGAGGTCAGTTCCGCAAGGGCCTTGTCAACGTAGTTGATCTTGCCCGCTTCGCCCTTGACTTGTCCCAGCGGGGCGGTGTCAATAGCTCCGTTGTAGGCGATGTACCCCTCCTTGTCGATGATGATGATGTGCGGAGTGGTGCGGGCGGCATAGGCCCGGCCCACTTTCCCGGACGTGTCGTTCAGGATCGGATAGGGCACCTTGTGTTTCTTGGCGAATTCCCGGTTGGCAGCGGCGGTCGTGTGGCTCGTACTGTTGACGGCAAACCAGACAACGCCCTTGTCTTTGTATTTCTTGGCCAGGTCCGCCATCGTGCTGGCTTTCTCATAATGGTACCGTGAGAAGGGGCACTCGAAGTTGAACCACTCCAGGACAACGATTTTGCCTTTGTGCTCGCTGAGCTTGACCTTCTGGCCGTCGAAGCTGCTCAACTGGAACTCCGGGGCCTGTCGACCGCGGCGTTGCGGTCGCGCGGTTTGCCCGGCTCGGTCGCGCCCGGCCCGGCGCAGCCGCTGCTGTTGCTGTTGCAACTGGCTCAACCGTGCCTGGAAAGTCCCCTGACGCCGGCTGATGAGCGTCTCGACCTTCTCGGCGGTTCCCGTGGCTTTTTCTTTGACCGCCGATTCGTGAATCGCCCGCAGCTCGGCGATCAATCCTTCGTGGGCGGCTTTCAGTTCGTCGATCTGCTGCTGGAGCCGCTGCGCCAATCGTTGCATCCCTTCGCGCTGGCCCGCCGGGGCCTGGCCGCGCACAGGTCGAGCAGGCCTTTCGGTCTGTTGTCCCAGCCCTGCAGACGTCGCCAAGAAAAGTACCAGACACATCGTTGTGAGGGTAGCTGTTCGTCTCATTGCCATGTCCTCCAAACAAACCTTGTAAAGAACCACATCTTTTCTTCAAAACGATTCCATTCAGGGCGACCAACGTAATCGAGTTGACGGCCTGATTCAAAGGTTCTTACCGCTTCGGCGCCGGGAAAGTTCGCCCCAGTGGCAGAATCGCCTGCGGGAAATCTTTTGGCTGCCTGGGCATACGCCTCCTGCTGCGTTTTCCTTCGCCGGTCTCTTTCTCAGGTGGTGAGAGCGGTTCTGACATCGCGGAGGAAAGCCGTGATCTCCTGGATGGCCTGCGTTGGGTCGTCGAGGTGGTCCTCAATCATTGCCACCAGTTTCGAGCCAACGATGACACCGTCGGCGCCGGCACCGGCTATGGTTCGAGCGTGTTCGGGCGTGCTGACCCCGAAACCTACGCATACAGGCACGTCCGCCAGGGATTTCAACTGACCGACCAGCCCTTCGACGGAGTCCGAGAGGGTGTTGCGACTGCCGGTCACGCCGAGTACAGAGACGGTGTAGATGAATCCGGTGGTCTTGCCGGCGATTCGCTTCATGCGTTCGGGTTCCGTGTTGGGCGTGACCATGAAGACGGTGTCGAGACCGGCGGCGGTGGCCGGTCCGATGATTTCGTCGGCGTCGTCGATGCTCACGTCCGCGATGAGGACGCTGTTGACGCCCGCGTCGTGGACGTTGTTGAAGAAGCGGTCGATCCCGTAGTGATGGACAAGGTTGTAGTACATGAGAAGGCCGATGGGGATATCCTTGTAGCTCTTGACTTCCTTGATGAAGTCCAGGGCCTTTTGGACGTTCATCCCGCGGCGCAGGGCGCGCACGTCGGCCTTCTGGATTGTGGGGCCGTCGGCGATGGGATCGGAGAAGGGGATGCCCAACTCCAGGATGTCGGCGCCGGCATCGACGGCCGCCTTCACCACGGCCAGGCTCGTATCGTAATCGGGGTCGCCAATCACAAAGAAGGGGATCAGGGCCGGCCGCTTCTGCCGGCTCAGTTCGGAGAATACATCACGATATGATTGCATGGTTGTCTACCCTGTCTTGGCTGTTATTGAATAGGTCCTATAGGTCTGATAGGTCCAATAGGACCTATTCCACCGGTCGGTTCCGCTCCACGATGGAAACGTCTTTGTCGCCTCGGCCCGAGAGGTTCACTACGGCGGTCGTCTCGGGAGGCAGCTTGCCTTTCTGGCTGATGACGTACGCCAGGGCGTGTGAACTCTCCAGCGCCGGGAGAATTCCCTCCTTTTTCGTGAGCAGCTCGAAGGCGTCCAGGACTTCGGCGTCGTCGGCTGCGACGTACTGGGCTCTGCCGGTATCTTTGAGTAGACAGTGTTCGGGGCCTACGGCCGGATAGTCCAGGCCGGCACTGATCGATTCGGTCTCAACGACCTGGCCGTCTTCATCCTGGAGCAGGTAAGAACACGCTCCGTGCAGAACGCCCACCTTGCCGGCAACCAGAGTGGCCGCATGCTTGCCCGTGCTGACGCCTTCTCCCCCGGCCTCCACGCCGACGAGCCTGACGTCCGTGTCATCGAGGAAGCTCGCGAACGCGCCGATCGCATTGCTGCCGCCGCCGACGCAGGCGACGACCATGTCAGGGAGCCGGCCGATCTGTTCGAGGCACTGTTGTCGGGCCTCTTTGCTGATGCAACTCTGGAAATGCTTGACGATCGTCGGGTACGGGTGCGGTCCGGCCGCCGAGCCGAACAAATAAAACGTGTCGGTTACATGCGCGGTCCAGTAGCGAAGGGCGTCGTTGATCGCGTCCTTGAGCGTACCCGTTCCGCCTTCGACGGGGACCACCTGGGCGCCGCAGAGCTTCATCTTGTGGACGTTTACGCTCTGTCGCTCGACGTCCGTGACACCCATGAAGATCTTCGTCTCCATGTCAAGCAAAGCGCCGATCATGGCGGTGGCCAGGCCGTGCTGGCCGGCCCCGGTCTCGGCGACGAGCTTGGTCTTGCCCATGTGTTTGGCGAGCAGGCCCTGGCCGAGGGTGTTGTTGACCTTGTGGGCGCCGCCGTGCAGCAGATCCTCGCGCTTGAGGTAGACCTGAAAGCCCACGTGCTCGCTGAGCCGCTCGGCATGGTAAAGCGGTGTGGGCCGGCCCGCGTAGTTCTTCGACAACCGGTTCAGCTCCGTCACGAACGTTGGGTCCTGATAGAAGCGGTAGAACGCTTCCTCCAACTCTTCCAGTACCGGGATCAAGACTTCCGGTACGTAGTAGCCGCCGTAGCGGCCAAATCTGCCTTGGTACTTCATGTTCTCTTGCCTTTATTCAAAGTGCCTGTATGACTGAGCAAATGCTCGGTCATGCTCGTAAATGTCGAATGTTGTCGAATAGGGTTTTCATTTTGCCATGGTCTTTCCGGCCCGGTTCGGCTTCGATGCCGCTGCAGACATCGATGCCGTAGACGCCCAGCTCCATGGCGGCCACGGCGTTCTCCGGATTGATCCCGCCGGCGAGAAAAATCCGCTTGCCGATGTGCCCGATGATATTCCAATCGAACGTCAGTCCCGTCCCGCCGTATTTCCTGGGGTCGTACGCATCCAGCAGGATGGCGTCGGTGAAATAGTTGTCCGCATCGTCGATGTCTTCGGCCTTCTTGACGCGGATGGCTTTCATAGTCTTGATGCTGTCGTAGGCGAGCCAGCGACAGAACTCGGGATGTTCATCACCGTGCAACTGTACCCAGTCGAGCTGGCATTGACTGGTGATCTCGCGAACCTCTTCCAGCGGGCTGTTCACGAAGACGCCGGCGATGTCGATAAAAGCGGGCAGCTTGTTGACGATGGCCTCGGCTTTTTCGGGGGGGACGTACCGCGGGCTGTCGGGATAGAAGTTGAAACCGAGCAGGTCCGCTCCCATCTGCAGCGCCGCGGCGGCGTCCTCATGATTCGTAATCCCGCAAATTTTCACTTTTGGTATCAGCATCAGCTCTACTCTCACACTACGGCGCACTTACGCCCGGTTTGAAACTTCGATCAGCTTCTCCAGACAGTGTAATGCTTTTCCTTCATCAATAGAAGCCTTTGCCAGCGGCAGGGCCTGCTCGAAACGATCGGCCCGCCCGGCTACGATTATGGCGGCGGCGGCGTTGAGAACGACGATGTCACGACGGGGCCCCTGGTCCCGGCCCGTCAATATGTCACGCACGATGGCGGCATTGGCGATGGCGTCGCCGCTTTCCAGGGCGTCCAGGGATGCGCCGGAGAAGCCGAAGTCGGCCGGGTCCAGTTCGCTCGAAGTGACCTGGCCGTCGCGCAATTCCACGATCCGGGTCTTGCCGAGCAGGCTGATTTCGTCCATCCCCTGACCGTGCACGACCATGGCCCGTTTGGCCCCGAGGATCCGCAGCGTCTCCACGATTCGGTCCAGCAGGTGCGCGTCGGCAACGCCCATGACCTGCGCTTTGACGCCGGCTGGATTGGCGAGCGGGCCCAGAATGTTGAAGGCCGTGCGGAAGTCCAGGCTTTTGCGGATGGGTTGCACGAAACGCATGGCCGGATGAAACTTCGGGGCGAACATGAATCCGATGTGCGCCTCCCGGATGCATTTGGCGACGACGTCGGGCCCCGGATCGATGTTGACGCCGAGTTCGCTGAGCACGTCGGCTGAGCCGCACTTGCTGGTGATGCCGCGGTTGCCGTGCTTGGCTACGTAGGCGCCGGCGCCGGCGGCCACGAGCGCCGCTGTGGTTGAGACGTTGAAGGTCTTGACGATCGCTCCGCCCGTGCCGCACGTGTCGATCATGTTGTCGATATCGACCTTGACCGGCACGGCGTGATTCCGCAGCGATTGCGCCAGCCCGGCGATCTCGCCGGCGGTGGCCCGCTTCATCCGCATCATGGCCAGAAACGCCGCGATCTGCACTTCCGTGACCTCGCCTTCAAAGATCGTGTCCTGTAACGCCTTGGCCTGATCGAACGTGAGGTCATTGCCTTCCAACAGAATTTCGAGGTACTCGCTGATGGTTGCCATTTGTCAGCTCCCTACCGATTGTCTTCGACTGGTGGCGATGTGAAGAACGTTTTGGATAATCTTGCCGCCGGCGGGCGTAAGAATGCTTTCCGGATGAAACTGGACGCCGTAGATGGGTAGCTCTTTGTGTTCCACGGCCATGACGATCCCCTCAAACTCGCCCGTTCTCTCGAGGCAACCGGGCAGTTCCTGGGCCATGAGACTGTGGTACCGGCCCGCCTGCAGCGGATTCTCCACGTCGCGGAAGAGGCCCGTTCCAGTGTGGCTGATCCGGGAGGGCTTCCCGTGCATGGGCTCCGGCGCGTGGCCGATCCTGCCGCCGAAGTACTGGACGATGACCTGGTGTCCGAGGCAGACGCCGAAGATCGGTAGCCTATCCTTGAACGCGTCCACGGTTTCGAGCGAGACGCCGGCCGTGCTTGGGTTGCCCGGCCCCGGCGAAATTACCAGGAGATCCGGGTCGAACGCGTCGGCGACGGCCCGCAGGTCCTCGAGTCCGGTGTCGGCCCGGTACACTTTGGTTTCACAATGCCGCTTGGCGAAATCATCGACGAGATTGTACGTGAACGAATCAAAATTGTCGATGAACAAAACCTTGTTATGTGTAGCGTCCATGGTGTTGCCCCTTATGCTGGCGGTCCGGTCATTGGCCTCGAATCGCTCTCAGACACGAGCGTGCCTTGTGTTCGGTTTCCTCGAATTCGGTTTTCGGAACGCTGTCGTGAACGATGCCGGCGCCGACGCGGATGTACGCGGTGCGGCCCTGCACCTGCAGACTCCGTATGGTGATGCAGCTATCGAACTGGCCGTCGACCGTCAGATACATGACGGCGCCGCCGTAGTAGCCGCGCTTGTTCTTCTCGAGTTGCCGAATGATCTTCATGGCCTCGATCTTCGGCGCACCTGTGAGTGTGCCCATGTTCATCGTGGCCAAGTAAGCGCTGAGGGCATCGAGATCGCCCCGGAGCGTGCCCTTGACGTTGCTGACGAGGTGCTGCACCGATTCATATTTCTCGACGGTCAGCAGCTCCGTGACGATCCGGCTGCCCGGATCGGCCACGCGGGCGATGTCGTTGCGGGCCAGATCGACGAGCATCATGTGCTCGGCCAGCTCCTTGCGGTCCAGCTTGAGCTCCGCCTCGTAGCGGAAGTCGGTATCGGCGTCGATCTCGTTTCCGATGCGTCCCCGCGGCTTGGTGCCGGCAATCGGTCGGATCTCCACGTGCCTCGGTCCCGTTCCGCTCACACGAAGGTTCAGTTCCGGGCTGGACCCCATCAGCACCGTGTTCGGCGTGTTGAGATAGAACATGTACGGCGACGGATTCAGATCGCGCAGACGCTTGTACACGTCCAGCGGCTCGTCCGGGCAGGGCTCGTTCAGCGTCCGGCTCAGGACCACCTGGAAGATGTCCCCGTCGATGATGTGCTGCTTGGCCTCCCGGACCATCCGTTCGTATTCGTTCTGAATCGTATCCGTCGAGGCGGCCGGCAGCGCCTCGTCGCAACGCCGGCCCTGGACCGGGTCGAACCGCGCCATGTTGAAATAGTAATCGAAATTGTCCTGGGCCTCGGCGATGGCGGCCTCGCGGTCGCCGTTGGTGATCATGCAATTGACGACGACGTAACCCTGATTGTGCTCGTGGTCCATGATGAAGATGTTGTCGGCGAAGTAGAGCTCGTAATCCGGGTTGCCCAGGATGTCCTGCTCGTTGGGGGGAAGCGTCTCGAACTGATCCACAAAGTCGTAGCTAAGTGCTCCGAGCAGGCCGCAGGTGACCCGGAAAGGTTTGCTGGCCAGTCGAAAGGCGAACGCGACGGCCCGCAGCACGTCCATTTGATTCGTGCTGCGCAGCCGGGTGCGCTCGTCGACGGTTTCCTGCAAGCGCTTGATCCGCCCGGTAATGGCCTCCGGCCCGCAATCCACGGATTCGCAGAAGGCAAACCGGTCCTTACTGGCGGCTAAGTAGCCCAGGATCCGTTTTCCCGTTTTGCTCAACGCCTTGATCGCGAAATCCGACCCGGTGCCCGTGAGGTACAGGGCCGGCCGGGCCGTACCGAAACTCAGGGCCCCCGTGCCCGTGAGGTACTCACGGGACTCGAAGAGGCAGGAGTTCTTGCTGCGCCCGTAGTCAGTCAGTTTGCCGAAGAACTCCAGGGGATCGCCGAAATCGATACGCTTGACGATGGGGACGATTTGTCCGGGTTCAGCGTTTTGTATGATTTGTCGATAATCTTCCATGGTCTGGCTTTCGGATTCTAAGTTCCATTCGCACGTATCACAACGCAAAAAAAAACGCAGCCCGCCGTTTCCGACAGGCTGCGTTTTAGACTTTTTCTTGGGGTCTTTCTTAAGGCAAAATCACCGCTCGCCCGCCGGATATATGTCCGTGGGCCACCACCAAAACAGGTCGTTGTTATGAAACTGCCTCATGATTATCGTATTAAACCAGCGTCACTCGACTTTGTCAAGCGGAAAAAGCAGAAATTTTCCGGGTCGCGGTTTCCGGGCTCACCACTGCGCCTCGATGTAGGGTCCTAAGGGGCCCTCCGGCTTGGGCTTCGGCCGCGACCTGATAATCGCTTCGGCAATTGCGATGTCGCACTGAAGCGTAATCTTGATATTTGAAGAATCGGCCTCGACAATGGAAACTTCGTGCCCCAGAGCTTCGACGAGAAACGAATCGTCGCTGACCTTATCGGGCTCGAGATTCGCAAGGTTCTCGTATGCTTTCTTCAGCAGCGAAGCTTCAAATACCTGCGGGGTCTGGGCTTCAAAGAGGCCGTTGCGGTTTACGGTCTTAGTGATGATGTTGTCCTTGACGTCCTTGATGGTGGCGGTGACCGGGCAGGCGGGGATGGCCGCTCCGGTCTTGGCGGCGGCGGCGATGACGTCGGCGATGAGTGGTTCGGTCACACAGCATCGACACGCGTCATGCACCGCCACGAGGTCGATATCGTCCTTGAGAAGCTTGAGGGCGTTCTCGATGGTCTCGAATCGCTCCTGGCCACCGAAAAAGGTTTTGACGTTGAAGAACCCCAGCTTCGCGCCCCATTTGACGCTGACAATCTCTTCATCCTCCTCCGCGATGCCAAGCAGGATTTGTTTGACGTCGTCCCGGTTGGCGAAGAGCTCGACACTGCGGATGAACACGGCCCGGCCAGCGACGTCGGTGAACTGTTTCTTGCGTTTGCCGCCGAACCGGCTTCCCGGCCCGGCCGCACAGATGATGGCTGCCACGTTCTTTGACACGGTCTTCTCCTTGCAGAACCACGATTTTTCCGCCCGAGGGGCCTAATAGTCGATGCCCCTTCGGGCCGGCATGCCGCTGTCAAACGGGTGTTTGACGTTCTTCATCTCGGTCACCAGATCGGCCAGATCAATCAGCTCCGGCGGGGCATCGCGACCGGTCAGAACGAGTTCGACGGCCGGGTCCCTCTGCTCGATCAGACGCTGGATGTCTTCGATACGGGCCAGTCCTTTCGACAGGCAGAAGACGATCTCGTCGAGGACGAGGACGTCGTAGAAACGCTTACGGGCCGTCTCGGTCAGTCTGCCCAGAACCTCCCCGATCGCTGCCTTCGTGCGCGCGACCTTCTCCTCGTCGGCGAGCGATTTGGCCATGTCCCAGGTTTCTTCCAACGCCTCGACGCGGATGCGGACAGCCCCCAACTGCAGGGCGAATCGCTCTCCGACGTCGAGCGAAGGCGGTTTGAGGAACTGAAAGATCAAGACTTTGTTCCCTTGGCCGGCTGCACGCAACGCTTGCCCGAAGGCCGCCGTCGTCTTGCCCTTGCCGTCGCCTGTATAGAGTTGCACCAAGCCTTTTTCGAGCATGGTTCTATCATACGCTGCATGTCCGGCCGGGAGAAAACAAAATCTCCCGGAGGATGCCCAGCCCACTTTACGAAGTTCTTTGCACCTCGGATCAAGACGTCGTGTTATGAGACCATCACGTGAAAATGCCCCTCTTCCATGAGGAGATGAACCGTTGGTTTCGGAATCGCCGTGGATTTGACCGGGTCGGTTGGTTTGTCCTTTGCGGGTGTCTCGAGACTGTCCCCCGGGTCTTGCGGACTCGATATTTTACTCAGACAGCAGGCGCGAATGGCCGATAATTCATTGATGGGACTGATTTTACCGTCTATTGTAATAGCATGGCTCCGGCGTTAGGATATCCTACCTCGGAACGCCTGAGAGAGATTTGGAGAATATGGCGAACGTGACAGATGACAACAGCGGACCGATGCTTTCGGTCGTCGTACCGTTGCTGGACGAGCAGGACAATCTTCGCCCCCTGTACGAGCAGCTTACCGATGCGTTGAAAGACAGCGGTCCGTACGAGCTTGTTTTCGTCGACGACGGCAGTACGGATGCGAGCTTCGAGATCCTGAAGGGTTTTCACGCGACCGACTCGCGCGTCCAAGTGATTCGCTTTCGCAAGAACTTCGGACAGACGGCCGCCATGAGCGCGGGATTCGCACGCGCCCGGGGCGATGTGGTCGTGGCCATGGACGCGGATCTACAGAACGATCCGGCCGACATACCGATGCTGGTTTCCAGGCTGGACGAGGGCTACGACGTCGTCAGCGGCTGGCGGAAGAAGCGGCACGACGCCGCCCTGACGCGCCGGCTGCCTTCGCGCATCGCCAACGGGTTGATCTCCGCCATCACGGGCGTCAAGCTGCACGATTACGGCTGCACGCTCAAGGCCTACCGGCGGGAAGTGCTGGCCGAGACCCGGCTCTACGGCGAGATGCATCGGTTCATCCCGGCCCTGGCCAGTTGGAGCGGGGCCCGCATCGCCGAGTGCGTGGTCAATCACCGGCCCCGCACGGCCGGCAAGGCTAAGTACGGGCTGCAACGCACCTTCAAGGTTGTCCTCGACCTGATCACGGTCAAGTTTCTGGGCTCCTTCTCCACCAAGCCCATTTACATCTTCGGCGG
>JAFGCA010000192.1 GCA_016932895.1 Sedimentisphaerales bacterium
AGGAGGTCCAACTGTTCACGATGAGGCAGACGTCGAGGTCGTCCGCGAGCGCCATGACGTCGCAGCCCAGGCCGCGGGCGTGTCCCACGCACAGGCCGCCGTTCTTCTGGTGGTAGGGGCCCCAGGAATACCAGGCCATGACTTCGTCCTCCATCATTTGCACGCTGGCCGGTTCGAGGATCGTCCCCTCGCGGAAGGAGGCGACCAGGCGTGCCAAGTCGATGGCCGAGGCATACCAGCATCCTCCGTTTCCATCGCCTTCGAAGCAACTGTCGCCCGGTCGGCTGAAAAACACGCCAAACGCGTAGTCGGGCAGTTCGCCGTAGTACAGGGGATCGGTGGTCAGGTTGGCAGGGCCGCCCGAGAGCGGGCCGATTCCCAGAGGACCGTAGACGTTGGCATTCATCCACGTTTCATAGTCCTGGCCCGTGGCGGCTTCGAGGATGAGAATGAGCAGATTGAAGTAGTGATTGTAGTAGCTGGCCTTACCGGCTCCCGGGGTGCCGACCAGGGGCCGCTTCAACCAGTTTCCGAAGCGCTGCCTGTAATTGCTGCCCAGCTCGTCCCACGTGGGACTGGTCGTGCCGTCGAGCTCCTCCATGCCGGTTTTCTGGGTCATAACATCGCGGATGGTAACGTTCCAGACGCCGGGATCGATATTGCTGTAGTAGCCCTGGAGGTAATATCCGATGGGCCAATCGATGAAGTTGACGTTGGGGCCCAGTTGTTCGTGAAGTTCAAGGATGCCCACGACGGTGAGCAATTTGGTGATGCTGGCCACGTTCATCACGGAGTCAGGCTGCATCGGTACCGACTTGTTGACCAACTCGTAGGGCGACCGGGCCCACCCCTGCGCGCCGGCCTCGGCCAGAACGCCGCTCTCCATGACCGCAAAAGACCAGCCCATGGCCTTCGGCGCCAGGACCTTCGCAAAGGTGTTCTTCCAGCGCCTGTCGGTCGTATCCGGGTAGACCTCAAAATCGACGAGGCGTTGTCCGTTGTTGCCGAGATCTTCCCAGAGGCCGATGAATTTCTGCCAGTTCACTCCGGTTTCCATCAGCGCCGGCTCGACCGAGCTGTTGAAGAGCCCGGCCATCATGCGGGTGCCGCCGACCCGCCAGCTCTCCACGTCCACCAGTTGCTGGCTGCCGTCGAGGAACATCTGAACGATTTCAAACGTCCCGCGCGGAAAGGCGTAGAGCCACTCCTCGCGGTACCCCTCATTCCAGACCGCCGCCCAATACCACGCGCCGCCATCTTGATAGGTCTCGATATCGATCAGGTGCCATCCGTCCTCGTGTAAGGAAGCGTACATGTCCGTGAACTCTTCCCAGGACATCCCGGTTTCCAGCCTCTGGTCGGCCACACCGCTTCCGACGCGGGCTCCGTAGGCGGTACGGAATACGCCGACATACTTGCGCGTGCCGTATTCAGTATGCGTCTCCATGTCCATCAGTCGCATACCGAGCCGGCGCTGAGTCCAGACCTCCCGCTCGAAGTCGTCCCACATCAGCCCCCCGATGAGACTCTGGCCGTAACTGCCTTCGCGCCAGACTCCCGCGAAGGCCGGCGGCTGCTGCGGCGCCGGCCAGGGCTCCCCTCGCTCGATGATTTCCACGTCAACGAGTCTCTGTTGCTCGCGGCCCAGTTCCGCCATCTTATCGCCAAGCTGCTCCCAGGTGAGTCCTGCCAGGAGATTGTGGGCGTCACTGCCGGCAACGAACACACCGCCGAACCGGTCCTGTGAGGCGAGCGTCCCGCGGGCCAGCAGGGCGATCAGGAGCAACCGGGCCCCGAGGGAAGATCCGCTTCCACAGGCAGACGAGAACAGAGCGAAAAGGGACATAAGCGTACGCATCTTCTTACCTCCTCATTTGGGCAGAAGTGGCATGCCGGCCGAGATTTCCAACGCAACTCCGTAGGGGCGCTCCTGAATGCTCCGTGTCCTATAATACCACGCCGGGGTACTCGATTGCAATACCCGCGGGCGCCAATCCGCCTCCTTTTTGTCCGAGACGATCCCCGGGAAAACGAAATACTGTCCGATCATCTGTACGCCATCCTCGTCGCATGGCCTCCTCGTGGGCGCACGCGAGGATTCTCCGCCTATATCCAAAGCGGCTCCCTGCGACGGCCGACATAGACGCAGTGGAGTGTCTCATGCCCACCGGAGCGGGCCCTGTTCTTCGCCAAGCCATCGCCGTTGAATTGGAACCGGAAAGAGAGGTGGATGATGAAACTATCGCATATTCTCATCGTCGCGGTCCTGGCCGTTGCGGCCATCTATTTTGTCGCCCAGAAGGGCAGCGCCACGGAAATCGAGCAATCGGGAAACGACCTGTCGATCACGATCGGCAACCACAAGCTGGAGGCGACGAAGGCCGGCCCCGAGTTCACCGATTCGTTTCTCCTAGTCGGCGGGATGGAAGGCAGCGATTTCTATTTCAGCGCGTATCTCTCGGTCATCCCTATGGAGACGGCGGAGATGCTGGCCCAACGCTACGGTAACTTTCGCCGGTGCGGCTCTCCGGGAGCCCGCGAGGGAATGCAGAGCGTAGAGCAGATGGTCCTCTACGCCGCCAACGGCAGCGTGCAGCGCAAGCTCAAGAAGTTCAACAAGCTCGGCCTGGCCGGCAAAGACCCCGTAATCGAGATGACGTTTCACCTGCTGGAGATGAAAGGCCACATCATCGAGCAGGGCGGCCACACCATGGAAGTCCCCTCGCACGACATCGGCCCGTCCTTCCTCGTCACCAACGCTCGCCTCATCCAGGAAGGTATGACGTTCTGACCCGCAGCGTCCGATCCCCAATGGCAACGAACTCACCTGCGCCTGCCTGACCGGCGATACGCGCGAACACGGAGGCCCCGTCCCTCCAAGCCGCGCGGCGCGCGCTTGCGGCATGGCTTCCCGCAGCCCTGTACTCAGGAAAGCCCTCTGTTTTCCTCCACCGCCGATGCCTTTTGCGATATAATCGCGCGACGATTCTTTGGTGGTTGGATAAGGAGTATCGATGGCCGGACGTCTGGATGAGAGAGTGGCGATTGTCACAGGGAGCAGTCGCGGGATTGGCAGGGCCATCGCCCTGGCGCTGGGGGCCGAGGGCGCAACGCTGGTCCTGGCGGCGCGATCCTCAGCAAAGCTCGAAGAGACGGCCGACCTCGTGCGCCGGGCCGGCGGGCGGGCCGAGACGGTTGTGACCGAGCTGACTGATGAAGACTCGATTCGCAGCCTCGTGACGGTCGCGGGCGACACGTTCGGCCGGCTCGACATCCTCATCAACAACGCCGGCATCACCCATTCGGCCCCGCTGGAGCAGACGCGGACCGAGGACCTCGACCGCTGCTGGGCCGTCAACGCGCGGGCGCCGTTCATTCTCTGTCGCGAAGCCTTGCCCCTGCTGAAGCAGGCTGCCCAGGCAACCATCGTCAATATCTCCTCGGTCGTCGGCGTCAAGGGCTACCCGCTGCAAAGCGCCTACACCGCCTCCAAGCACGCGCTTCGCGGCATGACGATCTCGCTGGCCGAGGAACTGCGGGGCACGAACGTCCGCGTTCACGTCATCTGCCCGGGCGGTGTGGATACCGATATGGTGCAGCATGTACGCCCTGATATCAGCAAAGAGGATCTTATCGGGCCTGACGAAATCGCCGGCCTGGTTCTTTATCTCGTAACGCACAAGGGAAACGCCGTGGTCGACGAGCTGCACGTTCGCCGGGCCGTCGCGTCGCCCTGGTTTGGATAGGATGAGGACTTATGGAAAATGGAGATTAGGCTTATATTCTTCAAGGAAATCGTTGGTTTGATTTCCTTGAAGAAGGCGGCTATATGCTATTGCCAAAGCACTTACGTTCTCGGGAGGAAGAATCACGAAGAAGATTCTTCCTCCCTAAAGTAAGCCTAATCTCCATTTTCCATAAGTCTACGTAGGAGCAAACAAGCTATGGGAGAAAGCGTGCAATCGTTCTGTCGGGGGCTGATGTTCGTTCTCGTTTCGTCGGTCATCCTCAGTTCGGGCCTGGCCGCCCACGAGACCGAGGTCGTCTACCTCTCCGGACAGGGCAAGGACGACGCGGTGGAATGGGACTTCTACTGCACCGCCGGCCGACGTAGCGGCCAGTGGACGAACATTCCCGTTCCCTCGAACTGGGAACTCCAGGGCTTCGGCACCTACAATTACGGCCACGACAAGCCAAAAGCCGACGAGCAAGGCAAATACAAACGGACGTTCGACGTTCCCCAGACCTGGACGGGCAGGCGCATCTTCCTCATCTTCGGGGGCGTTATGACCGACACGGAGGTCCGCGTCAACGGCAAATCGGCCGGGCCCGTCCACCAGGGTGGCTTCTATCGCTTCAAATACGAGATCACCGATCTCGTCAAGCCAGGTGAAAACCTCCTCGAGGTGACCGTCAGCAAGGTCTCGGCCAACGCCAGCGTCGAGACCGCCGAGCGAAAGGCCGACTACTGGGTCTTCGGCGGCATCTTCCGGCCTGTCTATCTCGAGGTGCTCCCGCCGGAGTTCATCGATTCGATCGCTATCGACGCCAGGGCCGACGGCTCCTTCCGGATGGATGTGTATCTCAACGG
Organism: Sedimentisphaerales bacterium; assembly: GCA_016932895.1. The sequence goes on from JAFGCA010000192.1 coordinate 4,592, forward strand.
CGTTGCCGATATCAGTATTATTACTGCACTTCTTATCGGGCCCGACGGCAAATGCCTCGCTGAGCCTTTCGAGGCAGAGTTCTCGCCGGCACAAGAGAAGGTGACCTTGCGGACCCAGGTCACAGGACAGAAGCTCTGGACCGCCGAGACGCCGAACCTCTGCGAGGCCAGGATCACCCTGCGGCAGGGCGGCAGGGCGGTACACAGGGTCACGCAACGCTTTGGTTTTCGGACGTTTGAGCTGCGGCCGGGCGACGGGATGTACCTCAACGGGCAGAAGATCCGCCTCAAAGGCGTCTGCCGCCACAGCTTCTGGCCCGATTCGGGACGGTGCCTCAGCAAAGAGATCAGCTACGCTGACGTCCGCCTGATCAAGGAAATGAACATGAACGCGGTGCGAATGTCCCACTATCCGCCCGATTCGCACTTCCTCGACGCCTGCGACGAGCTGGGGCTCTACGTGCTCGACGAGCTCGCCGGCTGGCAAAAGCCGCCTTACGATACTGATATCGGCACAAAGCTGGTCGCCGAGATGGTCCCACGCGACGTCTGCCACCCCAGCATCCTGTTCTGGGACAACGGCAACGAGGGCGGATGGAACCGCGACCTGGACGACCAGTTCGCGCTCTACGATCCGCAGAAGCGAACGGTCCTGCACCCGTGGGAGAGCTTCAACGGCATAGACACCGATCATTATGAGAGCTACGAGAGCATTCGGAAGAAGCTCGCCGGCTCGACGCTGTTCATGCCGACCGAGTTCCTCCACGGGCTCTACGACGGTGGGCACGGGGCCGGCCTGGAGGATCAGTGGAACCTGATGTCCGCCTCGCCCCTCGGCGCCGGCGGCTTCCTGTGGGTCCTCGCCGACGAGGGCGTCGTCCGCACCGACAAGGACGGGAAGATCGACGTCGACGGCAACCACGCGCCCGACGGAATCGTCGGCCCGTATCGCGAAAAGGAGGGCAGCTTCTACACCATCAAGGAGATCTGGTCCCCGGTGCAGGTCGATCCGCAACGGTTGGGCGATGATTTCAATGGTGCGATGGAAGTGGAGAATCGGTACGACTTTACGAACCTGCGCGAGTGCGTTTTCGAGGTGAAGCTGGCGGAGTTCCCGGCCCCGGGCGCGGGCATCGACGGGCACGCCGTCTTCTTCCAGCGCGCGTTCCCGGGCCCCGATATCAAGCCGCACGGCGAAGGCACGCTCGATTTGGGTCTGCCCGCGACCTGGCGGGATGCGGACGTCCTGTACCTGACGGCCTCTGACCCCACAGGCCGCGAGATTTGGACCTGGTCGTGGGACATCCGTCCGCCGGACCACTATCGCCGGCAGTGCCTTACCAACACCGCCGCCGCAGGCGCCCGGGTAAAAGCCACCGCCAGCGGTGGCCGCGTTAGCCTCGAAACCGGCGATTTGACCTTCGGATTCGATCCCAACGACGCAACGTTCACCGATCTCCAGGTCAAGGGCAAGCCCATCGCCTTCGGCGGTGGCCCGACGGTGATCGGCGGGACGGCCAAGCCGGTCAAGGTCAGAGGCGTTCAAGACGGCAACAACGTCGTGATCGACGTCGCGTACGAGGGAAGCCTCGAGAGCGCCCGCTGGACGGTATGCCCGAGCGGGTGGATTCGCCTGGAGTACACGTACGAACTGGAAGGGCAGTTCGGCCTCTTCGGCGTCCACTTCGAGTATCCCGAGAGCCGGATGAAGTCGATGCGCTGGCTGGGACACGGACCGTACCGCGTGTGGAAAAACCGTATGAAGGGCGGCCGCCTGGATCTCTGGAGCAACGCATACAAAGACCACACTCCCGGCCTCACGTGGGACTTCCCCGAGTTCCGCGGCTACTACCGCCACTGGCGCTGGGTCGTCTTCGAGACGAACGAGGGGACGATCACGATTGTGAACGAAACGCCCGATCTGTTCTTAGGCGTATATCGTCCGAAAGACGGCCCGGACCCGAGCAATACAAAGCTGGACGCACCGGAAACGGGCATCGCCTTCCTGCACGGCATCCCCGCCATCGGCACCAAGTTCCAAAAACCCGAAAGCCTCGGACCGCAGGGCCGCAAGAACGAAGCCTCCGGCACTTATCGCGGCAGCGTCTGGTTCCACTTTGACAACTGACCAACGGTGTCATGCTGAGCCCCGGGCGAAGCATCCGGCCGGCAAATAGTGCTTGCCCTCGATCGCGGCAAGCGAGCTTGCCGATCGTCGCGCCGGCATGACCGATGAGTGAAATGGAAAGCGAGGTATCATGCGCGCAGTGATTCAACGAGTCTCGCAGGCCAAAGTGCAAGTCGAGGACGAAGTGGTCGGCCAAGTGGCCCGAGGCCTGCTGGTCTATCTCGGCGTCGGCAAAGGCGACGGCGAAAAGGACGCCGAATTCATGGCCGAGAAACTCGCCAACCTGCGCATCTTCGCCGACGACGCGGGCAAAATGAACCGCAGCGTCATCGACGTCGGCGGCGCCGTGCTGCTGGTCAGCAACTTCACCCTGCACGGCGACTGCCGCAAAGGCCGGCGTCCAAGCTTCGACGCCGCCGGCGCGCCCGAACGCGCCGAGCGGCTCTACGAGAGAGTCGCCGAGCGAATCGCCCAACAGGGCGCCCCCGTACAAACAGGCGCCTTCGGCGCCCACATGCAAGTCACCAGCACCAACGACGGCCCCGTAACCTTCCTCCTCGACACCACCAAACCCTTCTGAGCGCCGGGGACCATTGCACAGGAAGATACGCGAAGGAGATAGAACGCGGAAGTAGCGGCGCAAGGATAGCGCCCGCGGACGACTCTCGTCGTAGTGGCGCTGGCTCCTGGCAAGCATACGGGGGTTTTACAAGAACAATTCTTTGGAGAAGTCTGGCATCGGCGTGGCGAGAGCGATCTGATTGACCTCGTGCGGGGTTCTGTTGAAGTGTCCTTTATGAGCCAATGCTCGGCACTAAATGCCGGTACTATATCAGCGTGCTCAAACTGATTATGACAATTGCCGCAGACAACGATGAGGTTCTTCGGGTGGTGTCCTGCCGTGGCGTCAAGATGGTGAATCTCAAAGTACGGGCCGTTGTTTCTCTTAAGAAACCAAAAGTCGCATACTTGGCAATGCCCTCGATAAAGCTGTCCGAGCAGGGTTCTAAGATTGGGTGGGGTACGTTCTCTGGACCGCCTCGACTTTTGCCTTGCGAATTGTCTTTCGACAGGCACAGAAGTAGCTGCCAAACGGCGGTACTCATTCAGAACAACACTGCCCCTGTCTGTATTGGTCCAATGAGAGAGTTTTGTCAGCTTTTCCGACGCCTCTACTTCATCTGCTGAGTTGTCAAAATTCGATTGCAGCTCCTGGGCCGCAGCTACGAAGTGCTTCTCTGGAATTAATCTGTAGGTGGAGTTTTCTCTGTCAACGACTTGAACGACTATTTCGTCGCCGCTTCTGAGATCATTTTCTTCAAACCATTGTTTTACGCCGCCGATTCGGCACTCCTTCGTGCTACTGTTATAGGAAGAGTAGCGTTTCAAATGGGGTGTGGGCGAATCATCCAGGTAAACCTGAATATCTTCGTTATGGTCTGGAAACCATTTGGCCAGAGAGACTGGCACTGCTATCAAGCCCTTGTCTACGCGGCTCTGTGTCAGTCTTATGGTCGCATAGCTGTAGCTAATCCGACTCTTGCTGCGGATAATCTCCGCCTTGCGATTCATGCCAAGTTGCCTCTCTCGTAAAGGCGCCTGAGAAGTCGCCGACCCACGCTCGCTTGCGAAAGAAACTCCTCGGTCGCCCGCTGCCGCTGCCGATGGCGATATCGGTTTCCACGGGCTCTGTAAGCCCATCTACCACGAGAGTGAGTTTGCGGCCGGTGCCCTTGCGCGCGCTCGACTGCCCATAGCACTCGGCGGGAAAGAAGTCGTAGTAGCCGCTGATGTACAGGTGGCGATTCCGGAGGTTGCCGCCCGTGATCGATAGGAGCCTCTTATTGTTGCCGATTTCACCACTCAACCGTGAGTCCCTTCACTCGAACTTGTATTTAAGCGTATTATACAAGGTCTGCAGCAAACTTCAAGACCCGAGACCGCATACCGGGGCTGCTATCGTTGTCTTCGGCGGACAGTTGGCAATGAGCCGCGTGCAAACTAAGCAGGTAGCTTGTCTCCTAGCGGAAATCCGACGGGTCGCTCGCTTTGCACTTGCCACCAGGACCGGCAGTCGATTAAGTTGAAGATCCCCAAGTGTTGCGATCGATGAGATGGACAGGGGCAAGGGGCGCAGGATGGATGCTGGAATAGTCCTTTACAAATTGGCAGACGAGTTCGACCTCAGCCGCAGTACGACCGAAGAGCGTTTGCGCCTTCAGAAGACGATCTACCTGCTGCAGGCTTGCGGGTTCAAAATCGGCTACGGGTTCAGTTGGTACAAGTACGGGCCATACTCTCAGGAGCTGGTCTACGATTCCTATCGAGCCCTGAGCACCGAGAGGGAGAAGTACGCTGATAAGACGGCCGATCTGGGTTTTAGCGAGCAAACCGGAAGCAAGATCGACCATTTCAAGGCCATGCTTGGGGAAACACTGACCGATCTGAAACAGCTGGAGCTCCTTGCCTCGGTGGATTTCGTGCGCAGGACTTGGCTTTCACCGGAAGCCACTCCGAATGAGGTCGCGACCGAGCTCAGACGGCACAAAACACGTTTCTATAACGGCGATCCTATCGCGGATCCTGATATCAAGGACGCCAGCGCGACGCTTGATGATTTGAAACAAGCCCTTGCAAGCTAAGCATTCCCGAGAGCAGCGCATCTCACGCACCGGCACCGCGCATGAAAAAAGCCGGCCTGACTTGGCCGGCTCGTGTTCTTGATGAGACTCGCTTAGAACGAGTACCGCAGACCCAGGCTGACCCAGAGCTCATCCGAATCCGGATTGACGGAATCTTCCATGGTCATCTGATAGTAGACGGCCGGGGTGAGCGTCACGTTGGGAATGATGTCGACGTCCGTAGAGGCGCCAAACACCGCGTGGGACCAGTCCTGGTCCACATTCTGGGCGAGGGGATGAAACCCATCGTTGTACACCATCTCGGCGTGCAGCTTGATCAGATGCTCCGGAACGTCGGGCAGGACACCCGGAACGGTGAACCCGTAGTCGAGCATCAGAATGTGCAGCCAGCCCGAGGCCGAGCCGTGAGTGCGATGGCCGCCGATGAGGGAGCCGCCGTCACTGCTGTTGGAGGGCCAGAGCTTGACCAGGGCATAACTGGGACACAGACCTTTGACGGGCAGCAGGTTGGGCCAGGAAAAGACGGCCTGGGCCTCCTGAAGATCGTACCAGTCCGGGCTGTGGTCCGGGTAGTTGTAGTACACCCAGCCGAAACGATAGTTCGTGGCGTACGGTTCGCCCGAGAACATCCCGTTCTGGTAATAGAAGGTATAATCCAACCGCTCCCAGTTTTCGAAGCCGCTGCTGTTGGCACGGTGGAGCACAGCGCTCATGCCAAAACCCGTCTCGAACAGATTCAGATCCGCCATCACATGCGTGGCACTCTTGTTGTCGTAGACTGGAAAGCCACGCCAGAGCCACTCGCTGTCCCAGGTCACGCCGACCATGCCGTGTACCTCGCCTGTCTCCATACCCAGCAAGTCGCCTTCCCAGGCTTGCCCGGATACTACCGCTGCCGCCAGCAGGACAACGGCCACAAATACCGTTTGCTTCATTTCAATCTCTCCTTAGCTACTCTCACTCTTGAACCATGGCTCATTTGCCTCCCTGACAACGTCGTATGAGAATAAGTGGCCGGACGTTTACCAGCGGCCACTTTTTCGCACCTCCGCCTGGGGCAGCGTATCCAGGTCCTTCGTAAATCTCTTCAGGTCCTCTTCGGGCAGCTCGTAGTCGGTGAGCTGGCCCGACATGTAGGCGTCGTATCCGGTCAAATCCATCAATCCGTGACCGCTGTAGTTGAACAGGATCACCTTCTCTTTGCCTTCCTCGCGCGCCTTCTCTGCCTCCTCGATAGCGCCAGCGATAGCGTGGCTCGTCTCCGGGGCGCAGATCGTTCCCTCAGTCTTGGCCCACGTCAGGGCGGCCTCGTAGCAGGTATTCTGGTGGTACGAGCGCGGCGTATGAAGCCCTTCGACCACGCACTGGCAAACCAGCGGGGCCATTCCATGATAACGCAGCCCGCCGGCGTGAATGGGCGGCGGGATGAACGCGTGGCCCAGCGTGTACATCGCCAGCAGGGGAGTGGTGCAGGCCGTGTCGCCAAAGTCATAGTGGAACGGCGCCCGCGTCAACGTCGGGCAGGCCGTCGGTTCGGTCGGGATGATCGTGATGTCCGCCCCGTTGATCTTGTCGAGGGTAAAGGGAAACGCCAGGCCGGCGAAGTTGCTGCCGCCGCCGGCACAGCCAATCACGACGTCCGGGAGTTTCTCCCCCGCCATTTTCAACTGCTTCTTCGCTTCCAGACCGATGATCGATTGGTGCAGCAGGACGTGATTCAGAACGCTTCCCAGCGAGTAGCGGGTCTGGCCGGACGGGTCGGTAACCGCCTGCTCGATCGCTTCGCTGATGGCGATGCCCAAACTGCCGGGCGTGTCCGGAATCTCCTCGAGGATCTTGCGTCCGGCGTTCGTCTCCGAGCTGGGACTGGCAACGCAGTTGGCGCCCCAGACCTGCATCATCATCTTGCGGAAGGGCTTCTGGTCGAAGCTGATCCGCACCATGAAAACCTTACACTCCAGACCCAGCAGGGCGCAGGCAAACGCCAAAGCGCTGCCCCATTGCCCGGCGCCGGTCTCGGTGGTGAGCCGCTTGATGCCGAATTCCTTGTTGTAGTACGCCTGCGCCACCGCCGTGTTGGGCTTGTGACTGCCCGGCGGGCTGGTGCTCTCATCCTTGTAGTAGATGCGCGCCGGTGTCTTGAGGTGCTTCTCTAAATAGACCGCACGTCGCAACGGAGCGGGACGCCACCGGTACAGAATATCGAGCACCCCTTCGGGAATATCAATCCAGCGCTCGGTGCTGACTTCCTGTTCAATCAGATTCATCGGAAACACCGGCGCGAGCATGTCGGGGGACACCGGGTTGCCGTCGGGACCCAAAGGAGGCAACATCGGCGTGGGAAGATCGGCCGCCAGATTGTACCATTGACGCGGTATGTCACCCTCTTTTAATAGAATTTTATGTTCCATTATCGGCTCTCCAACCAAAGTACACAAACACGAAGCCAGCGCATGCCAGACCCCTGCTGGGCTATTGATAGCGAAAAGATCGAATGATGTCAAACAAAATCTCGGTCCGACGGCAGTAGTGAGGCATTTTGTAATATCGGACGTTGCATCCTGGTATTGTCGCGTCCTGCAAGGGCATCGGACGCTGCCACGCTTCGCGGTCGCGGCGTAGCGTGACATCGGCAAGCTCACGGCGGCGCGCCGGAGTCAGAAGAGGATGGCGGCGTACCCGACGCTGTCACTGCTGGTGGTTCCCATCCGCCTCTGCATGACCTCGTTGCTGCTGGTCCGGGCCAAAAGCAGGCCTTCGGTGGCGCCGCGTTCTCGCGCGGCCGCCAGGGCCGCCGCCGCCGCGCCGGGCCCGCAGGCGTTCTGCTTCTCGATCCCGGCCGACAACAGGCGCCGCGCGTCCAGGCACAACGCCGCAGCGATAAACTCCCCGTCGTTCACCTCATGGGCCCAGCGCAAGCCGTCCGCCCCCGCGCCGGCGGGAGTAAAACCATAACTGGGTCCATAATGCGTCAGATCGGTCGAGCCCACGTAGATGACGCGGCAATCCTGCGCGCCCAGCACCTCGGCAACGCGCTGTCCGAAGGCCACGGCACCCGGTTCGGGCGGCACGATGATCGGCAGGATCCGCGCCTCCGGAAAGAGATGCTGAATGAAGGGCACCTGCACCTCGATGCTGTGCTCCCGCCGATGTGCGGCGCTGTCGCTGAGGACCAGCTCGGCGTCCAGCAGGGCGGCGCGCAGCTCGCCGGCGACGGGCGCCGTTCCCAGAGGGGTCCGCCAGGAGGTGCTGCCGTCCACCGCCGGTCGGGGCCCGAAGTAGCCGTGCGCGGTCCCGAAGATCACGAACGTATCGACGGCCTGATCCCGGTGCCGGACCGCCGCAAAGACCAGGGCCGCCAGATCGCCACTGAAGGTCCAGCCGGCGTGCGGGACGAGGCCGGCGACGATGGGTTCCGGCAGCTTCGGCGGCAGGCTGCGGGCCGTAAGAGACGCCTCGATCTCGGCAAGGCACGCGTCGCGCGTACCGGGATAGAACTGGCCGGCCACTACGGGTTCGCGCGTTTCCATTTCAATCACCTGCTTCCTTGCATTCGTTGTGGGGCATCGTTATGATTCCGGCCAACGGCCGTCAACACACATATTGTATTTCGCAGGATGGAAAACACAAATGGTATCCGAACAACGAGCGCGGGTCGCCGTGGTGATGGGTTCCGACAGCGACCTGGAAACGATGCAAAGCTGCGTCGAGCAGTTGCGTGAATTCGGTCTGGAGGCCGCGGTGCGGATCATCTCGGCGCATCGCACGCCGGACGTAGCCGCCGATTTTGCCGAAAAGGCAGCGGCCAACGGGATTGAGGTCATCATCGCCGCCGCGGGCATGGCCGCTCATCTGGCCGGCGCCTTGGCGGCCCGGACCGTGCTGCCGGTCATCGGGGTGCCGCTGGCGGCACAGGCGGGCCTGGGTGGGGTGGACGCGCTGCTGAGCACGGTGCAGATGCCTCCCGGGGTGCCGGTGGCCACCATGGGGATCGGAAAGGCGGGAGCCAAAAACGCCGCGCTCCTGGCCGTGCAGATCCTCGCTCTTGGCGATTCGGCCCTCCGGAAGAAGCTCCTCGAATACAAGAAAACGCAAGCCCGGAAGGTGCGCGACAAGGACGCCGCGCTCTCGTGAAGAAGAAGCAAGCCACCTGCGCTGCCGTACGCAGGTGGCCTTCGGAGTTGCGCCGCTCGTGAAGGCCGGGCTTAGGCTTTGACCTGAACCTTCACGGCCTTGGTCTTCTTAGCTTTCGGCAGCGTGACGGAGAGGATACCGTTCTTGCAGACGGCCTCGATCTTGGTCTCATCGACGTCGGTCGGCAAGCCGACCTCCCGGCGGAAGTTGCCGTAGGTGCTTTCGAGGTGGTAGTAGCCTTTCTCCTTTTCCTCTTTGCACTCTTTCTTCTCGCCGCTGATGGTCACCGTGTTCCCGTAGACGGAGATGTCGATGTCTTCCGGCTGGCAGCCGGGCACTTCGGCCCGCACTACGATCGCGTCGTCCTTCTCAGCCACGTCAATCGTCGGCCAGGCTTTGTAACCCGTGAAAGGCCGACCCAGGCCCCGGAAGAACCCGTCGAACAAGCTGTCCATCTCGTCATGCAGTCTTGCCAATTCATTTCTGTTTCTGTTGCTCCAAGGTACCAGTGCCATAACCATACCTCCCTTCGTGCCAAGCACGATTTCACAGATACAACAATCAAAACACTCGTACTCTCATAGAAGGTACTTGCAAATCGCGTGCCAGAACGCCGAGTGCCGATAACAAAGCCCTGCATTCGCTGCCAGCGGCAAAACAGGCAGCGCAGGACCTTGCAGCGCTGTCAAATTGGCACCCCGCCACCGCTTTGGCGCCGATACGACACCCTCGTTGTGGCAGACGGACAAATGCAGTACACTACCCACACTGAAACAAAGACGCTTCGAACAACGAAGGGACGGATCGAAATGGTCGAAGGCAACAATGCTTTGAATCTCGCGGGGCTGCCCGAGGCGGTGGGCGAATCTGTAACGCTCCTGGCCGAGCAGCTCGGCGGGTCTCTGGCGGACAACCTGGAAAGCATCACCGTAGTCGGCAGCGCTGTAACGGACGATTTCCGCCCCGGCGCCAGCGAC
>JAFGCA010000193.1 GCA_016932895.1 Sedimentisphaerales bacterium
CCGCTCCAACTGGGCCGGATAGCCGTCACGCAACCGGTCCGAGATGCCCGATCCGTAGGTGATGCTGTCGCCGACACAGGCGATGAGTTTGGCGTTCGCGGCCGACGCAGCGGCCAAGAGGATCAACGGGACGAACAGGGCTGTGCTTTTCATGACTCTCTCCTGTCAATGCGAGGTCTCTGCCCGCCTCGGGAGCCCCCTTGGCGGCCGATGTCAATCTTACCTCGCATCGGGCCCGCGTCAAAGGAGAATCCACCCACAGGGTGCATGACCGTTCTTGCGATCCGGCCTGGTCAGACCCACACTGGCGGGCGCCGATTCATGGCCGGCGCCGACATGCTCGAAATCCGAAGCACGAAACTCGAAACGAATTCAAAGCACGAAGTCCAAATGCTCCGAATTCGCCCCGCTTTGCAGGGACAGGGCCGCGTTGCGCGTGATGGCCTCCGTGTTTCGAGCTTGGATTCTGGGTCATTCGGGCTTGTTTCGATCCCGGCGCGCCGGTACGGGCGAATGATCATTCGCCCCTACGTTATTCGTGCTTCGGCAGTGTGCCCAACCGAGCAGCGCAGGAGCGGTCATGCCCGCTGGCCACATCCGGAGGTTGACCGGGGTCGCGCTTGCCGGTAGGATGGTGATTTTTGATGGCCTATTAGGAGTACGCGCGAATGACGAATGTGACACTGATCAACGGGGACGGAATCGGTCCGGAGATCGCCGAGGCAACGCGTCGATGCATCGACGCCACCGGCGCGGGCATCAAGTGGGATCTCGCCGAGGCGGGTCTGGACGTCATGGAACGCGAAGGCACTCCCCTGCCGGAGGCGACGGTCGAGTCCATCCGCCGCAACGGCATCGCCCTGAAGGCGCCCATCACCACGCCCGTCGGCACCGGGCTCCGCAGCATCAACGTGCACCTGCGTCAGGCGTTCGACCTCTACGCGTGCCTGCGACCCTGCAAGAGCTACAAGGGCGTGCGAAGCCGGTATTCGGACATCGACCTGGTCGTCGTGCGTGAGAACACCGAAGACCTGTACGCCGGCATCGAGTTCGAGAAGGCCAAAGACGACACGCTCGAACTGATCGGCTGGCTCAACAAGCATAGCAAGCGGCAGATCAAGCCGGACGCGGGCATCAGCATCAAACCGATCTCCGTGGCCGGGACCGAACGCATCGTGCGCTACGCCTTCGACTACGCCCGCAAGATGGGACGAAAGAAGGTCACCAGCGTACACAAGGCCAACATCATGAAGTTTTCCGACGGGCTTTGGCTCGAAGTGAGCCGCCAGGTCGCCAGGGACTTCCCCGACATCGAGTTCGAGGATCGCATCGTCGACAACATGTGCATGCAACTGGTCCAGAAGCCGGAGCTGTACGACGTGATCGTGCTGCCCAACCTCTACGGTGACATCCTCAGCGACCTCTGCGCCGGGCTGGTCGGTGGGCTGGGCGTCGCGCCGGGCGCCAATATCGGCCTCAAAGCCGCGATCTTCGAGGCCACGCACGGCAGCGCTCCGAAGTACAAGGGCCAGAACAAGGTCAACCCGACGGCCCTGATCCTCAGTGGCGTCCTGATGCTCCGCCACCTCGGCAAGACCGCCGAGGCGGACAGACTCGAAAGCGCGGTCGCCGCCGTGATCGCCGAGGGCAAGAGCGTCACGTATGACATGAAGCCAAACCGCGACGACCCGACCGCCGTCGGCACCCGCGAGATGGCCGACGCCATCATCGCGAAAATGAAGTGACATCAAGAATCAAGATGCAAAGAGCAAACATATGGAATCCGCTTTGGGCGGATAGCATCTTTGGATTTTGATTTGCCATCTTGACTTTTGCTTCTTGATATTTGATTTTCTTGTCCGGAGGCAAACATGGCTAAGACAGCGCTGGTTCCGATCGCCGATGGGACGGAAGAAATTGAGGCGGCGTGCATCATCGACACGCTGCGCCGCGCCGGGATCGAGGTCACCGTCGCCTCGGTCGACGCGTTGCAGGTCACGGCCAGCCGGGGCGTGAAGATCCTCGCGGACGGCCGAATCACAGATTGTGTCGGCCGGAGCTACGACTGCATCGCCCTGCCCGGCGGGATGCCGGGCGCCGAGCACCTGCGGGATTCGGCTCCGCTGATCGCCAAGCTCAAGGAACAGAAAGACGCGGGCCGGCTGTATGCCGCGATCTGCGCGTCGCCGGCCGTCGTTCTGCACCATCACGGGCTGCTCAAGGGCCTCAAGGCCACGTGCTTTCCAGCGATGCAGAATCAGTTGGACCCACAGCGGGTCTGCCGCGACCGCGTCGTCTTTGACGGCAACTGCGTCACCAGCCAGGGCCCGGCCACTGCCATCGAGTTCGCCCTGAAACTCGTCGAGCTGCTCGCCGGCCCCGACAAGGCCAGACAAGTCGCCCAAGCCATGCTGGTCGGCACCTGACCCAGGCTGCCGGCGACGATCGCCACGAGACTATCCGGGGGACCGTCCGTTGGACCAACAGACCTATCGAAAGCTGATTTCCGGGCAGATCTCTCCGTGGCTCGGCATTCCCGGTCGAATCCTCTTGACGCCTCCTTCATGGCCCTATTCACTTGTAACCCTTTTTCGAAACTGGCTTTATGCACAAGGTTGGCTGCGGGTCCATCGGGTCGGCGTGCCGGTTGTGTGCGTTGGGAATCTGACGACGGGCGGGACGGGCAAGACGCCTCTGGTGGTCTGGCTGGCCCGGCTGATGGGCCAGAAGGGGGTGCGTGCGGCCATCCTGACACGGGGGTACAAGGCTAATGGCAGGAAAACGCCTTACGACGTCACTACGAACACGGACGAGCCGGCGGAACTGGCTGCCGCCTGTCCGGGCGTGCCGGTGATCGTCAATCCGGACCGGGTCGCGGGAGCGGCCGAGGCGATTCGCAGCCACGGCGCCCAGGTCCTTCTTATGGACGACGGCTTCCAGCATCGCCGGCTGGGACGCGATCTCGATATCGTCGCCGTCGACGCGACCTGCCCTTTCGGCTACGGGAGGCTGCTGCCCGCCGGACTGCTTCGCGAGCCCCTCAGCGGGCTGACGCGGGCCCACGCCGTGGTCCTGACCCGCAGCGATCAGGTTTCCGAGGAGACGCTCCGCCAGATCGAGAC
>JAFGCA010000030.1 GCA_016932895.1 Sedimentisphaerales bacterium
CCGCCGCCGCCACCGCCGCAGCACAGGGCATAGTCCCGGTTGCGGGGCATCTCGACGAGCGTGATGCCGGGGATGGCCTCGAGCAACTGACGCGGCGCGTCAAAGCATCCGCACCGACGGCCCACGCAGCAGTTGTCGTGATAAGTCACCGTGGCTTCGACCCGATTGGTCAACAACGGGCGGATCTTGTCGATCTGTTCGGCCAGGTACATCGTGTAGTGCTGGGCAACGGGAATCTTCACGCCATGACGCGGGTAGAACTTCTCCAGCGCCCGAAATCCGTGCGGATCGGTCATGACCAGCCGTTTGAACTTGTATTGCTCGAAGAGCTTTGCGTTGCTCTCGACGAGCATCTCGAAGAGGCCTTCCTCGCCGAAGAGCCGGTCGCAGTCGCCCAGCGACTTTTCGTCCTTGCCCAGCACGCCCCAGTCGGCGCCGATCGCGTTAAGGATCCGGGCGAACGCGCGGCTGACGATCTGGTTCCGGGGATAGTAGGACGGATAGCAGCCGACCAGCCAAAGCACGTCGACCGGCTCGGGATTCTTGGACAAGTCGCGGATCGGCACGTCCAGCGTCTTGGCCCATTCGAGCCGTTGACGGGGCGATCGGCCCAACAGGTTGCCGTACATGTAGAGGTTCTGGAAGGCCGCCTGAAGCTCGACCGGCGGCTGGGCCCCGGCCTGCAACGCCAGGTCGCGGACCGTCGGCCAGAGTCCGTCGGTCAGGCCGATCTCACGAGGGCAGCGCTGCTCGCAAGTGTAGCAGCCCACGCACATCCAGACCGAAGGGCTGTTGAGCACTTTCTGCTCATTTCCCGCCCGGGCTTGCAGAATGATCTGCCGGGGGGGGTACTCCATCGCGTCGCCCAGAGGGCAACTCCCGCTGCAGGTGCCGCACTGCATGCAGTTCGTCGCGGGTTGCCCTTCGGGCAAAGAGGCCAAGCGCTCGGCAAGCGTGCCCGGAGGCTCCGCCACCGCGGTGTTTTGCTGGGGCATCGGTTGTCTCCGTCACCACGGTCCAGCCACGTCTTACGGCCAGACCTCTATTTGTCAGGCCAATCAGGCGGTCACCGAACGTGACCGCCAGCAATCTCTACCCCCAGATGGTTACCAAGGCGGAAACCATTTGTCAACCACCTAATTTATGAAAATTACTGGAACCCCTATTGTGGTTGTGGCAAAGAAGTAAAAAAACGCTATATCGGGGCATTCATGAGATATGCCATGGCAATAGAGCGCTACCAGAGAAGGGTAAGGCAAAGAAAAGATAAGAAATGGCATTTACCGGAGATGAGGCGGGACACCGCGATGCATCTGTGGCATCGAAGCGTGTCGCAGTCAACGTGCGGCGACTAGCCGTTCGACACGCGACCGGTGGAGAAGGACATTGAGTGTGTCACCGGGTGCTCCAGCGCGTTGAAAAACGCACGCCGGGCCACTCGGGAGAAGCCTGAACACTCGCAACCGCCAGGCTCAGACAGTGCTGAACTCGGGCCGGCGAGTGGCCAGTTGGGCGCGGAGGCGTTCGACCAGACTGCTGTGCATCTGGCTCACGCGGCTCTCGCTCAAATCGAGCGTCGCGCCGACCTCCTTCATCGTCAGTTCCTCGTAGTAGTAGAGGATCAGGATGAGGCGTTCCTTCCGGTTGAGCCCTTTGGTGATCAGCCGCATCAGGTCGGTCCGCTGGACGCGGCGCGTGGGGTCTTCGCCGCGGCGGTCTTCAAGGATGTCGATCTCGCTCACATCCCGGGCACTGTCCGTCTCGGTCCACTTTTTATGGAGGCTGAACAGGTTGACGGCCTGGGTGTCGAGGATCATTTTCTCGACTTCCGGCACCGTCATTTCCAGGTGGGTGGCCAACTCCTGCTCGGTTGGCCGGCGGCCCAGCGTGTCTTCGAGCTGCCGGGTGGCCTCGTTGAGTTTCCTCGCCCGGGCACGGACCAGCCGGGGAACCCAGTCGGTATTTCGCAGCTCGTCGAGCATGGCCCCGCGGATTCGGGGGACGCAATAGGTCTCGAATTTCACACCCCGGTCGAGGTCAAACGCGTCAATCGCGTCCATCAGCCCAAAGATGCCGGCCGAGATCAGATCGTCCAGCTCGACGCCCTGCGGCAGCCGTGCCCAGACACGTTCGCCGTGGTAGCGGACCAGCGGCAAGTAGTTTTCTATCAAGCGGTTGCGAAGTTCCGGATTGGGTGCGGTTCTCCGATACTCTTCCCACATTTTCGCCACAGCCTCGGCCTGCGCAAGCTTGTCGACCATGCAATCCTCCATGAGTGATCCGCGTCGCGGTTCCCGCTTCTTGCGGGCTGGTCACGCGCAGGTTCCGCAGTCTGCGCATTTTGGTGCCCCAGTAGGGCCAGATAAGGCCGTGTTAGATCGACCAGAAAACCCATTGAACTTGAGGCGGAATGCAGAAACGGCGTTTGGGCACTTTCCTTTCAGCCGTTCGCGGGGGCTTGCGGGCTCAAGAATGCCGCATCCCTCTTTCGCATGGAACGGGCGGAAGATGGCCTCCGTTGTGCTGCCCACCAACTTCGGAAGCCACTTCCGCCCCTCTCCTATCACCCATGATTGCGTCGGACAACTAGCACCAGACACGTCGCAACAGCAACATGCCAGCCAGTCCCATGGCCAGAAGCACAAGCGATCCAGGTTCGGGAACTTGGGTGATGACCATGGAGTTGATGATGGCAAAGTTGCCGCCGCCGGTAGCCCGGCGGGTCACGGTGAACGTCACGTCGTCGACCCCGTTGCTCTCGAACAGGATCATAACGGATTCGTACGGTTCGTAGTTCTGCACCGTGTAAGGATCTTCCAGGGTGCCAGAGCCGCCGCTCGCGTAGTTGCGGTGCGAGGCATGGGCGACGTTGTACGTGCCCGAGTCCGTGCCGTCGGCATGGACCAAGGCATAATCCACGTCGCCGTCGAGATTTCCGTTCGATGGGTGAGTACCGTCATTGTGCTGGGACAACCAGGTGTACTGTCCAGCGGGCAGTCCGGAGACGGTGATCGTTAGCGTGCCCTCGGCGTCGATCGCGATCCAATCGTGCGAAGGATCGGTGGGATCCGGCGACAGCCCGTCGTCCATTGTGTAGATGCCGCCACCCTGGGGTTGAACGGCATCCCAATCATCATCTGAACGGGTGATCGCACGCACATGGCTGTCAGATACCGTTGTCGAAAGGGCCACATCGATGGTCGTGCCGAACGCGGAATACGAGTCGGAGGCTGGAGCAGATTTATTGCCCTGAACAAACGCCTCGAAGCCCGTCGCCGTGTCCGACGCGGTCGGCTGGAAATCGACCGCGAGGAATTCCGCGGTCGCGGTTCCGCACAGCGCGAGCAAAAGCGCTGCTGCACTCGTGAAACAAAGGATGCGATACATAGAGAGGGTCCTCCCAGAGCAAAGGTGAACGCGAACTCAGAATAAGCCTCGTAAGTCCACGAAGCAGCGTGCAAATTCGACACGACGCGGAGAAAACGGTGTAGACAAGCCAACCGCCAAACACCGTGCCCTGTCCACCCGGCCTGTTGAAGACCGCTCACAACAAAACACGGCAGGCGGCGCCCGTTTCCACGGCTACATGCCGAACGAATCGCGTACCTTACATCACTCACCCTATTGCCGGGCGGCTCTGCCATCAAGTAGCGTTCTGCGCAATCGAAGCGCCGCTTTGCGCAGCGGGATTGGCTCAAGTGTGCTACGCTGAGTGAGACACAGAATTCCCAGGTGAATTCCGCGATTTGGACCCCCGCTGCGACCTTATTGCCCCTTTTCGGTCGCCGAGTCAATGTTCGATGAGGCTTCGCCGACCTGACGCTTCAAGCGGAGCAGGCGGAGCTTCGTTGCCAGGCAACGCGATTGTTCTTCAAGCACCGATCGGATCGTGGTGTCGCCATGCTCATAGCTGACCTGTACGGCGCGTAATGATGTGGCGGCCATCCTCGCGGCGTCGCGCGAATGGGCCAAAGCCTTGGCGTGGTTGCCCCGGGCGAGCTCCAGGTCGGCCAACGCACGACACAAGGCGTGGCCCGTCACGGCCATCGCTGCGAAGTCGCCACCGTCGGAGCCAAACTCGTACAGGAACTTGATTCGCTGATAAGTCTGGTAGAGTATGTCTACCTGATTTTCCAGGATCTCGTGTTCTTCCGGCCGGACGCCGGAGCAAGACTCGCAATGCAGGGCGATCTCGGCCGCGATGCGCGCCGCCTTGCAGGTGAAGGCGTCGACCGGGGCGTAAACGCCGTCGCCTGACGCCACGCGTTTGTCGATCTCCTTCTCGCGCGTCTGAAGCCGGTCGAGGTATTTTTGTCGCAGCGCCCGTCGCCGGTCGATTCGCGGTTCGAGCGCCAGCCGTGCGTCGAGCGTCTCTTGCTCGGCCTGCATCAGGGCCGCCAAGCCCTCGTTGTGGCGCAAGCCCGCGCTTCGCAGCGCCGCCTCGCGCTCCTGGATCGCCTCGAGATGGGCCTTTTGCATCGCCTCGAGCTTCGCCGCCTCGTTCTCCAGCCGGACCGCCGCCACGGCCGACTCGTTGGCGCGACGCTTTTCGAAGGCTTCCCGTTCCTTCCCTTCCGGGCAGAGCTTATCGCACAGCTTGCCGAATTCATCCGTTCGCTCGTCGCGCGGCCGGACTGGGGGCATGCCAGGCAGCGGGCTAGGCGGAGTCATGACGCCCGGCGGCAAGGTCGGCGGAAGCGGCGTACCCTGCGGCAAGCGCGGCGGAAGAACTATCCCCCGTTGTACTTCACGGCCTGGGCCCGGCTCTGGCGGGATGACGGGAGGCCGCGGCTCGACCCGCTTCTCCGTTTGCCCCTCGCCCGCCGCGACACACAACACAATCACCAGCCCACAGCAAAGCACTTTCATCCAACTGTTGGCGAACATGGTTCATGCCCCCTGTTTGCTGGTTTGTCAAGAAGTGGGTGAGTTCCAAGTAGACGTAACACGGTTGCCGGAAAAACCACGCATGGTCTTGCCGGAACTCGCCGACCGTCCCATGCCGCATATCCTACCCGAATTTCGCACTGCTGGGCAAGCTAGCCGACTGTAGGGTGGGGCACACTTGCCCCACCAGATGCGCGCGAGACGTCTTGGTGGGGCAAGTGTGCCCCACCCTACACCCTGTTATTGCCGAGAAAGCCAGCAGCCGCACCACTGAGCAATCCTGCTAGCTCTGCTGCTGCAGAGACTCCATCACCCGATCGGTGATGGCCTGGATGAGGGCTTCCTGGTCGGGCGCGGCCTGACCGTTTGAGGAAGGAGCGGCCGGCGGAGAGGGATTTAAAGGTTGTTGGCTCGACTGGGGATAGTGCGGCGGGGTGAAGGCCGTTTGCTGCACGCCGGTGGCTTGCCAGGTGTCGCGGAAGGCGTCGTTGGCGCAGATGTCGCAGTTCTGCATCTGGTTGCGAGGGTCTTTGAAACCCCACTGGCCTTTCAGGTCCAACAGGGCTTGGGCTTCCGGCTCGGTGAAGTAGTTGATCCGGCCGAGCCCTCGGGCGAGCATCAGCATCCGGCAGTAGGCGTCGAGCACCTCGGTCCACCAGTAGGCCTTTTCGACCGTCTC
>JAFGCA010000004.1 GCA_016932895.1 Sedimentisphaerales bacterium
CAACTGGGCGACAAGCACGCGGCCGAAGACGCGGCCCAGGAGGCCTTCGCGATCGCCTGTCGCGATTTGGCCTCGCTACGGGATCAGGGCAAGTTCGGGGCCTGGCTGGGCGGGATCTGCCGCAATGTAACCAGGCAAATGCTGCGACGGGAGAGCCGCCCCGCCCCGCCGCCCGACGACCCGGTCGACGACGGTGGGCCGGAGCGAGAAGAACGATGGGATGCGGTCCGCCGGGCCGTGTGGGAGTTGCCGGAGCCCGAGAGAGAGCTGATCGTGATGCGATACTTCGACGGCTTCTCCCAGGCCCGGATCTCTGAAGTTCTGGATATTACCCCCTCGGCCGTCAACGGCCGACTCGTACGAGCAAAACGCAAAGTAGCACAGTTTTTGAAACGTGATGGTTTCGGGAGTTAGATCATGGGACGCGAAAATGAAGACAAATGGCTGGACGAGGCTTTGGACAACGCCATCAGCTCCCACGACACGCAGCCCGATTTCGAGCGGTGGAAGGCCAGTCACCCCGAAGCCGTACATATGCTCACCTCGCGGGCCCGCCCCGACGCGGCGCGTCCGTCTGTGATAAGGAGAATCAAAATGAACAGCATGTTGGTGAAATTGGCGGCCGCGGCCGTGATCGCCATCGCAGCAATCTTCGGTGTCACTCAACTGATGCAACCCGATGCGGGCGAACCCGCCGCCGTAGCCCAGACCTTCACGGGCCCGATGACACACGGCTTCCCGGACGGCTCGACCGTCACGCTCGGCACAAACGCCAGTATCCGCACCTACGGCACCGCGGGCAAACGCGGCTTCGAGCACCTCACCGGCGTCGTCGACGTGGCCGTCGCCAAGGGCAAGGGCGAGTTCATCGTCACCACCCCCTATGGTGACGTCAAGGCGTTGGGCACCGAGTTCACCATGGATCTCGTGGACGGCGTGGCCCAGACGGGCGACGAAGTGAAACTGCTGGAGGTGAAGGTCACCGAAGGCAAGGTCGAGGTCAGCAACACCAGGGGCAGGACGATCCTGGAGGCGACACAGGATACGATCGTCGAGAGGGACACCGCTCCGTACGACTTCAACCAGGATGAACGTCTGCCCGAGCGACTCCGGGAACGGATTCAGGCGATGGTGGCGGCGTTCGGGGCGGGCGATCCGGCAGCCTGGGCGGCCAACTTCAACATCGACTACATCTACCGGCTCGGAAAGGGCCGGGTGCAGTACGATCCGAACCTGTTCGGCGGCTCGAAGGAAGACGCCGAACGTCTGGCAGAAGTGCTAAAGGACGTCAAGAGCCCGGAGGAGTTGTCGCAGATCTTCCTCGGCACCATCAATATCACCGAGCCTGTCAAGGTGTACGTGCGCTGCGTGGAGCTCAGTGCCGACGGCAACCACGCCAGGGCCGAATGCGTCCGGCGCAAGACCGGGCGCACCATGACGATGACCAGCCCTCAGTGGCACCACTTCGATAACGACTGGTGGCAGATCGATGACTGATTCCAGCCGCTGTCCTACTTCGATTTCTCGGCGCCGGGCCCCTGCGGTCCGGCGTCTTTATTTTTGCGACAATAAGGGCAAGAAAATGCAACCTTCCCGGGGTTCGTGCATCATGGTAGGTGAAGACTGACTCCGGAGCAATGGAATGGCAGATAACGCGTTGGAATGCCGGCTGGAATCCCGACCGGACGTCCTCGACGAGGACGAAATTCTGGTCGCTGCGGCGTGTGAGGATGCGCAAGCCGCTGCAAAGCTCTATGACAAGTATTACGACGCGATTCTCGGCTACATCTATCACGCGACCCTCGATCCGACGACGACGGAGGATTTGACGTCGAACGTCTTCCTCGCCGCCTTTCGGCATCTGGGCCGATACCGCTGGAAGCCGATCCACTTCCGCGCCTGGCTCTATCGGATCGCCACAAACGAAATTCGGATGCACTACCGCAAGGCCAGGCGCATCGGCGCCTTCCGCCTCGAAGCCGGCAGCCGCGGACCGGACGCAGCGCCACCGACCAGCGACCGTTCGGCGGCAGCGGAAGAGTATCGTCTGCTGCACCAGGCGCTGCTGCAACTGAAACTGAAGTATCGCACGACGATCATACTGCGGTACTTCGAGAACAGGACCATTGCGGAAATCTCCGAGGTCACAGGGCGCAAGCAAGGGACGGTGCGGTGCCAATTGCACCGCGGGCTGGCTCAGTTGCGCAGTATCCTGACGCGACAGGGCCTCTTACCGTAACAGGTGGGAACAGAATCATGAACAGGCGTCTTGACGAGGAAATAGACCAGTACCTCAGAGGCATTGACGTGCCGAGCCACACCGCTCCACAACACCGGCACGAGCTGCGCCGACAGGTTCTGAGGGAAGTCAAAAGGAGACATACCATGTCTTTGAAAGGCAAACCGTGGAAAGTGACCATCGCAGCGGCCGCCCTGATCTGCGGCGGAGCCATCGCCGCCGCGGTCGGTGTGAAAGTGGTCCGATACCACTTTGAAGGCAGAGGCACCGACGGGACCTATCATTTCAGCACGGAACCGGAGATCGTCTACGAATCCAAGCAGACCGGCGTCATGGTGTCCCGGGGCGGCTCTGTCTCCTTCGGCTCGGACGATCCCAACTTCACGATTGACGTGGAGCAGACACAGAAGGACCTCGAGGAGATCGCGGCCCTGCGTGCCAGAGACGAACGGGAGCTGATCGGAGTCGTGGATACCGAAGTGAAAGGCAGCTTCCACCGGACGCTGCGCTGCAAGTACACGCTCTCCGACGGCCGCACGCACTTCATGGGCGAGGGCGATCCCGACAGGCGAGCCGAAAGAACGCCAGAACAAATCGAGAAGGACCACGAAGAAGTCGCGCGTTTGCGCGAACAGGGTGCACGAGAACTGGTCCGCGTCATCGACACGCAGATCGGAGAAGATCTTCACCGGCACTGCTCCTGGCGGTACACGCTCGCTGACGGACGCAGCGTGCAGGTAGGCGAAGGGGACCGGGAGCAGCCGTCACCCCCGAAGCCGCTGGGCGTCGAGACCATCGAGGAGATTTGGCGTCTGCGCCGGCTCAAGCAAGGCGATTTCCTGGGATACAGTGACAGGGACGTGCACGGCCGGACCTTCACCTTCGAAACCTACATCTTCACCCTCGCCGACGGAACCGTGATTACACACGCCGTCGGTGAGCCCAAGGGCTGGAAGACCAACCTGACCGACGCGGACTGGGAGGAATTTCGCAGCCTCAGGGAAGCGGGAGAAGGAGAGGAACTCGGCAGGTACGAGGAAGCCGTAAAGGGCCGCATGTTCTCCTTCGTACGGAAACGCTTTGTCCTCAGCGACGGAACCGAAATCATCCAGTCCGTCGGGAACCCAACGCAAGATTGAAGCCGGAACCCTATACGCCTATCAAGCCGGGGAGCAACAACCCCGGCTTTTTCTATGCGCCCCGAGGTCCTGAACGCTGTCGCGATCAAAAGAAAAAGACTGCATATTTCTTGTATGGAAACAGCCATTACATTCGTGATAATGGTAAAGAATGATCATTCCGAGTAGTTGCAGAGCGGCTGATGATAGAAGACGAACTACTGAAGCTGAGATTGAAGCTGGGTCGAACCGACGGCCTGCGCCGTATCTACGAGAAGTACCTCGACTACCTGCTCAGCGTGGCGATGGCGTTTGTCAATGACGCCCCGGCGGCCGAGGACATCGTGCACGACGTCTTCGTTTCGCTGGCCCAGTCTGCCACCCAGTTCCGGCTGCGCGGCAACCTGAAACATTACCTGGCCACGTGCGTGGCCAACAAGGCCCGCGACCGGCTCCGCGCCGGAAAGCGTCACGCGGCGCGACTCGAGAGCCACGTGACGCCGAAGGCCCAAGCGGGCCCGCCCGAGGACGGCCTCATCTGCGCCGAGCAGGCGCGGCAGATGTACGAGGCGCTGTCCCGGGTCCCGTACGAGCAGCGCGAGGTCATCGCGCTGCGCCTCAAGACGGGCATGAAGTTCAAGGAAATCGCCGCCGAGCAAGGCGCTTCGGTGCTGGCCGTGCAGGCCCGCTACCGGCGCGGCATGGACAGACTGCGGTCCATCCTGAATGGGAGACTCTGAAATGAAACCCGCAGAAGAAATAGAAGACATCGTCCGCAAGGCCGATTGCGAGGCGCCCGACGCCGTGCGTCGGCGCCTGTGGAAGGACATTGCCGAAACACTGCACCAATCATCAACCACTACACAGAAACGCGGCGACGCCCGCGTGTGGAGGATTCTCATGCACAGTAAAATCGCAAAACTGGCCCTCGCGGCCGTGATCGTTGTGGCTGCCCTGGCCGTGGGCGTTGAGAGGCTCACTCGCACCAGGCCCGACACG
>JAFGCA010000001.1 GCA_016932895.1 Sedimentisphaerales bacterium
GTCTTCGCCTTCGGCTCCGCCGTGACACGTCGCTCCGCGACGGCGAAACGCCGCCGAAATAGGCGGCTCCTTCTTCTCACGCGCGCAAGAGAAGGAAGAATCGGTGTCCGTGCACGGCACGGACTTCTACTCTATCTGCCATACCCACCCACCCGCCCAACAGACCCCGGCGGAATCCCAATCGGGCCGTCCTCGAAGACTCAGAAGGTCCGTTCCGCATTCCGCCCCCAAGGAAGCGGCCAGATGCCGCCACGTCAGCCATGCCGGCCGGATCGCGATGCCTTCGGCCGTGCAACCCAGCCAGCCTGTCCGCTCTGTCGTCATGTCGTCGCTTTTCGGACCGATCCCCCCCGACCTGGACCGGACCCCGACCGCCTTTCAACCGGCTTGCCGTTTCACGAAAAACCGGTTCAGAGGCGTTCCCCAGGGATCGGCCGAGATGTCGCCTCTGCTTCGATCCGGGAATCCGCAGGATACCCGGACCATCACAGCAGTCACCACTCCGCCGGAGACACCCGAGACCTCCCCCACCATCCCCGCAACGGACTGCTGCCGCAATCCCCAGGATGGGGATCTGTCGCCAGCAGACCGCTGTTGCCATATCCAGACGCCCTGTTCCTCCCGCGCGAGGAACCCCGAACCGAATGCTCCCGCATACTCCCCCAGGCGTTTCAAATGCACCGCCGTCGTACCGACAAGCGCAGCACTTGAACGCTTGCCCGTTCAGTGTCCCCCCAGCAGCGTGGCGCAGGGCACTCACGGTCATATCCCGGACAGACATCACCGCGAGGCAGACAATCTGGATGTCTCGGCACTTTGTGCCGTGGACAACCAGTTTGTCTGCACAGCCCCTCACCGCACAAGCTGCCCCCAGAAGGATTCCCCGGCCTATCGGCCCCCATGTGGAAAGCCCGCAGTCAAAGCCGGCTGCGTCCTCGCGAGCTGCGGATCATCCGGCTTCCACTGCAGTCTTGTTCTGTAGCGGCCGCATGTCGTCTGCGTCAATCGTGCCGCCGCGATCGTGGCCCCTGTCTCCCATGCCACAAGCGCGGCGTCCCGCTCGCCGCGGCCGCCATCCCGCCGCGTTTGACCGAAGCCGGCCCAGCGCCCCTCCCCCGCCGCCCCGCGTCATTTTGCGGTCGCATCCTGCGGCTACGCCGCCGGCCACGCCCGCAAAACCGTGCCATACTCAGACAACAACTCCGTACAACCAAACAAGACCCCAATGCCCCCAGGACTGCTTGATCCTACGCATTCACTCCGGATCAATCAGCAAGGTGTGCGCTTCGCGCACGTTCGTTTATTGCCCCCTTGCGGCGACGGCCCCCAGGGGCCGGCCGCGTTGCCTTCCGCTGCGGCGCGCGGCTCGCGCGCGTAGTGCGCCTGCGGAAGGAAGGATGGGGAGATCCCCATACCCCCTTTTCCGCGCGCGAAGCCTGCCGCCGCCGCAACCCGCCGAGAACGTCATCAGCAAGAATCTCAACACTGTCCGACATGCAAACGGTCTCTCAAGGCGGCAGGCGTCCAGAAGCCCCGCTGTCCGCTTCGCGTCCACCGGACGCGCGGTCTCCGCGAGCTTCGTCCGGCGCTGGGGTCGCCGCAAAGCGTCTCCGCGGTCTGGAACGCCGTGCGAGACACGGCTGTTCACACAGAGGCCGCAGCCGGCCTACGTGCTCACAGCCGCGCCCCGCACTCTGTTCCAGGTCCTTCCTCTCATCCTCACGCAGAGGTCGCCGGCGAGCTCCGTGCCCGGCGCGTCTTCCCGAGCTGAGCGCTGAAGACAGCGCTACGCTCTGGAAGCCGCACCCGTCACTTCATCTCACTCATCCGGCGTTCCGAGAGCCGTACTCGGTGCTGTCAAGCATAAACAGCAACAATCTTCTTGTCGCCCCCCGCCATTTGTGAGACAATGGACCCATGCGTTCAGGAGTCGAAAGCCCGACCACTGTGCGGACTTCCTTGAGCTTTGCGAAGTCCAATATGCTGGTCTGTTCAGCCTGCTTCGCAGCGTTGTTCTCCGCCAGCCAGGCAATCGCCGGCACAATTCCCAAGACGGTCCCCGTAACACCCCCTCACAAGACAAACGACTTGGCGCTCGCCATAAACTGGACTGTGGTAGCGACAGACATCTACGGGCACGCAAAGGCCATATCCAACTACAACGTCTACTGCTCCTCCGATCCCTTGTTCGTCCCGGATACGGCAACACACGCGAACCTTCTGGCAGTGACCGACGGCACCACCTTTGTCCATTCCAACGCCCTTGCGACTTCCACGAGTCTCTTCTACTACGTGACGGCGGTAGGCACAGACGGGACGGAATCGCTGGTCTTCACCGATCTTGTCTACAAGGTATCCTCCGAGATCGCCTGCGGACCGGGAACCAACGCTTTCGCTTGGCTCGCCCTACCATACGATTGCCCCTGGACAAATGCCGCATCGCTGGCGGACCAGCTTCAGGAGGTCGACAAGCTGTACCGATTCTCTGAAACGAACCAGTCCTATGCCGTCTGGGATTGTCTTGCATCCACGGGAAGCAACTTCCGCATCGTTCCAGGTGAGGCCCTTGGTGTCGAAGTGTCCACGGGCACGGTCCTTCACGTCTATGGGAGGCACTCCTGGACAAATGCCTTTGCTTGGGAACACCGAGCCGACCGCTTCAACCATCACTGGCTCGCCCTCCCGCCTAACTCGGTCTGTGCGGATGCGGAGTCTCTTGCCCAGGCAGTCCCAGCTTGCACCAAGGTTGCCCTGTACGAACCGGCCCAGGACAGGTTCCAGAGCTGGTTCTTGCTTGACGGAACTTGGAGGGGCACGAATTTCGCTCTCATACCGGGCGCAGGCATCCTCGTGTCGATAGGCTCGAATTCAGCATGGCAACCGGTGTTGCCCTATCACACCTGCTCGGCGAACGCCGACCTCCCCGGTGGATTTGTTGACCTCTCCGTCTCCCTGACAGGAAGCGTCACGCTGAGCGCCGGAACGATCACGTCCTATCAGTGGGACTTCGACAGCGATGGAGCAGTCGATTGGACCAGCCCGGATACGCCGGGCACCACGATCACTTACACGAACGCGGGTACGTTCTACCCAACACTCATCGCCAAGAACAGCTATGGATTCACCGCGCCCGGCTACCGTCAAGTCGATGCGCTCTCGTTCAGCATCGCGCCATCACAGACCGTCTTCAACCCATACGCGGGTGAGACGAATACCATCGGCTTCTCGATTTCGCATACAGGCGTCGTTGATCTTGCTGTAGTCGACGCGACGGGTGGCGTGGTGCGATCGCTTGTGGATGCAGCCACTCTCGGCGCTGGGGACCATCAGGCTCTTTGGGACGGCAGGGACTCGACATCGAACCTCGTCGATGACGCGGGATACTTCCTGATGGGGGTCTACACCGTGAATGGTCACGTCTACACACAGGACTGGCGAGCGGCTACCGGCGGCCTGAGCATTGACGCAACAAACGCGAATTTCACAGTCACGAACGTCCTGAATCTCGCCGAAGGGATCTATCCCGAAATCACGTTCACGCTTCCATCTTCATGCCTTGTGACCATAACTGTTCGGGATAGCTCCGGCAGCATCATCTGTACTCTCGTCGCGGATGGGGCATTCGACGCCGGAACCCACACGCTAACATGGAACGGCACTGACAATGCAGGCACGCTGGTAGCAGAGGGGACGTACTTCTACTTCGACTTCGAAGCGGAGACGATGGGGGACGGGGCGCTCATTGCTCAAGGAAAACAGCCAACCATCAGCGACTTCTCCGTTTGGCCATTGCGGTTCACGCCGGCAGCCAACCCTTACGCGGACAGCACGGCTACTTCGGTCACGGTTTTAAGCTTCGACCTCGACCGCCAAGCCGATATCGCCCTGTCTGTACGTGATGAAGCAGGAACGGTTGTTCGCTCCGTGAATCAGCTTTGCGCTGCGGGTGCCAATAACCTTGCATGGGATGGCACGCGCGACAACGAACGGCTTGTCTCGCAGGGCCAATATGTCGTTACCCTGACTGCCACCAGCAATGGAAGCACTTCGGAGCCGTCATCGGCGGCGGTCGAGGTCTTGTACTGATATGCAGAGGAAGCAACATCGCAGATTTCTGACGGCCGTCACCGGGTGCGTCGCGTGCTTGCTGCTCGCGTTCTCGGTGCAGGACAGCGAGGCCACGCCCCAATGGCAAATGGTGAACGCCAACGCCCACGGCACCGCCAATGTCCCCTGGCTCGGCCCTCAGTCTGCCTCTTTTCTGTGGGAACTCGACGTGAACACCGGCTCCGGCTGGCTGAATGACCCTATCCTGATTGGGGAAGACGGCACCGTGTACGCAATCTGCAACAGCCATCTGCTCGCCGTCGATCCCGCAGGTTCGGTCAAGTGGTCCAAGAGCATTGCGACTGTTCGCGGGCTCGCCCTGAGTTCTTCCGGGAGGCTCTACTTCACGGGAGACGACAAGAAGCTGCACGCCTACACCTCCACCGGCACGGAGCTTTCCTGGTCCCCCCTCAGTTTTCCGGGCAACCTCGGCTATCCCGTTGTCGGGTCCGACGGCACTATTTTCGCTCCCTGCGACGATGGCTACGTGTACGCGATCAGTTCGTCCGGCCAAGTCCGGTGGAGGACTTACGTCAAAGCCGAGCACGGAAGGCATTGCGCTCTCGGCTACTCGGGGCGGCTCTATGTTCCCGCCGCCCAATCTCCATACGATCTTTACTGCCTGAACGCTGCCAACGGTGCGGTCATCTGGCAGTATGGGGATTCCGACATCGCCGCCAAGGGAATCCCCGGAGGAGTGGCCGTCGGCCCTGACGATACCGTCTATTTCGCCATTTACGGGAGCGGTGCTTCGGGCAGCGGCAAGGCATGTGCCGTGAACAGCGACGGCACGCTCAAATGGAAGCATCCAATCAGCTATCAGGCGAACAGCGTTTCACTTTGCCCCTCTCGCAATCGAGTCTACTTCGGTACGAATCATGAGGGGCTCTACGCCTTTGACCTGGCCGGAAGCCAAGTCGGCCAATTCAAGCCTGGAACATACTCGGACTTCTACGCCTCAGCGACAATCGCGTCCGACGGTACCGTCTATGCAGTCGAGGGCTACTACCAGGACACCCTGTACGCCCTCTCCGGAGACCTGACCACCGTCAAATGGTCCTACCACTTCGGACGAAACAGCCACAGCCCAGTTACGGTTGGCACGGACGGCCGTCTCTATATCGGGGGCAACAGCGACAAGATTCTCGCATTCGGCCTGGACTATCCGCTGGGCCAGCAGGAAGAAACCGTTTCCCAAAACGGAATTCCGCAAGAGGCAACGGACACTGGGTGCAGCCAACTCAGCCCATTCTACATCGAGTCCGGCATCTTCGAACACCGCGCGACCGACATTCTTCTTTCCGCCCGGGGTCTTCCGCTCCAGTTCACACGTTCCTACAACAACCGCGACCTCTA
>JAFGCA010000194.1 GCA_016932895.1 Sedimentisphaerales bacterium
ACGGCGGCACCGGCACGATCACGCGCGAGTACTACGACACAATCGGCGGGCCCTTTGTTGTGGAGCTGACGAACGAGGCCCGCTACCCCTACAATCCCACCTCGCGCAACTACCCGACGAGCTTCGAGTGCCCGATGGACTGGGACAACGACTACGGCACGCGGATGCGCGGCTTCCTCCATCCCCCGGAGAGCGGAGACTACACCTTCTGGATCGCGTCCGACGACCTCAGCGAACTGTGGCTGAGCACCGACGAGGATCCGGCGAACGTCCAGATGATCGCGAATGTGGCAACGTGGACGGCGCATCGGGAGTGGTACAAGGAGGCCACGCAGACCTCGCAGTCGCAGGCTCTGGTGGCCGGGAAGCCGTACTACATCGAGGCGCTGATGAACGAAGGCTCCGGCGGCGACAACCTGGCGGTGGCCTGGCAGGGGCCCGGCGTTCCGATGCAGGTAATCAGCGGCGCCTACGTCGGTCCGACGTCTCTGCTTCCGGTGCGTGCGTACGCCCCGTTCCCGGCCGATGAGGCGGCCGATACGATTCAGGCCCCGATTCTACGCTGGTCGGCGGGCACGCGGGCCACGCAGCACGACGTGTATTTCGGTGAGGACGAAGCGGCGGTGGCGGACGCCAATACGGCCACGGCCGACATCTACAAGGGCCGCCAGGGCACAACCACGTTCAATCCCGGCCCGCTTCAGTGGGGCACGACCTACTACTGGCGTGTCGATGAGATCAACCCGGGTGATGCGGAAAGCCCCTGGGTCGGTCGCGTCTGGACCTTCAGCACGGCCAATTACATCCTGATCGACGACTTCGAGACCTACAGTAACGAGGTTGGCTATCGAGTCTTTCAGGTCTGGGTGGACGGCCTTGGCTACAGCGAGCCGGCGCCGGGCCATCCGGGTAATGGGACCGGAGCCCTGGTGGGCCATGACGTCTGGACGATCGGCGGCCCGCACTACCAGGGCACGATTGTCGAGACGGGCAACGCTCACAACAGCGCTCAGGCTTTGCCCCTGTACTATGACAACGCAACGATGCCGTACTACTCGGAGACCGAGCGGATGTGGACGCTGGCTCAGGATTGGACGGCGGAGGATGTCAACGCCGTGAGTTTATGGTTCCGGGGCGAGGTGGCCAACGAAGCGGCGCCTCTGTATGTGGCGGTCGAGGACAACATCGGCAATGTCGGTGTCTCCGTTCATCCGAATCCCGACGCGGTACTGACTGGTCCGTGGACTCCGTGGAAGATCGCGCTGAGCGACTTCGCCGATGCCGGTGTGAATCTCGCTGCGGTCAAGAAGATGTATCTCGGCCTGGGCAATCGCAATGTCCCGGCCCCGGGCGGAGCCGGTGTGATGTACTTCGATGATATTCGTGTGACAAGGCCGGAGTCTGAAGAAGCGGGCGAATGATTGGATCGTGAACGCCACGTCCATCAGGGAGTTGTACATTGGTCGAGCCCAACGAGCCGGCGACGGAGTAACGCGTGAATCAGGCACATTGTGGTGCCTGCTTGCAGTGACGATTGAGAGGTATGGCTTTGGCACGACCGAAGCCGAGCGGTGGGCGTTTGAGCCGGCCGCAGTGGTCCGTCTGCGTTTGGCAGAGGGAGAATGTATTATTTCACAAGGCGGTGCGCAAAGGAGGTCAATGATGTACAACAGATGTGTTCATTTCATGGTGGTATCTGTGGTGCTGGCGTTCGCGTCGAGTTCCATTGCGGGTCTGGTGGGACACTGGACTCTCGACGACGGGACAGGCACAACGGTGCGAGACAGCACCGCCAACAACAATCACGGACAGCTCATCGGTGATCCACAGTGGGTGGATGGCATTATCGCCGGGGCGCTGCAGTTCGACGGCGTCGGCGACTATGTCGAGGTTCCCCACGATCCCCTGCTGTCGCTGGAGGGCCAGGTTACGGTCTCGGTCTGGATTAATGCCGAGAGGCACGAGGGACCGGGTGGCAACGCCTGGCAAGGCATTCTGGCCAAGGGCGGGGCTCCTCGCCTCTACAGTCTCTATACCCAAAACAATGAGACGCTGCACTTCAGTACGGGACCCAGTGGCGCCTACATCGGGTCCAACAGTACCGGCCTGGTGCCTTTGAACGAATGGGTTCATGTTGCGGTGGTCCTCGACGGCAGCCACCAGTATTACATCAACGGAGAGCCGGCGGGCCTGGGTGGCCAGGGAGCCACGGCGGTGGGCGGGGGTACCGCGCCGCTGACGATCGGCAAGACGAACGAGGCCAATGAGTTCCTGGGGATGATCGACGACGTTCGCCTTTACGACCGCGCGCTCACCCCGGAACAGGTGCAAGGCATCTTCAGCGGGAATCCTCCCATCTTCGGCAAGGCGGAAGTCCCCGATCCGCCCGATGGCGCCGAAGGCGTCCTGACGCCTCTGTTGCAGTGGACTCCGGGTGAGACCGCCAGGTTCCACGATGTCTATCTTGGCACGAGTCCGGAGCTGACGGAGGCGGATCGCGTGGGCACGCGACAGATGTTTGCATTGTATTATCACGTGGCCGGGTTGGAGCCGGGCATGACCTACTACTGGCGTGTAGACGAAATCGAATCCGACATGGTGACCATTCACACGGGCGATGTCTGGAGTTTTACGGCCACACCGACCAGGGCCTTCGCGCCGTACCCGGCAGACGGCGAGAGGTATATACCGCTTGATGTCGAGCTCGTGTGGTCGCCCGCAAACGGCGGGGTCTCGCGCAACGTCTACCTGGGAACCAGTCGTGAAGACGTCGAGGGCGGCACAGCAGATACGTTCAAGGGCAGTGTGCAAGTCGTCACCACCTTCGATCCGGGAATTCTCGAAGGGGAGACTGTGTATTACTGGCGCATCGATGAGATTGACGGCAACGGCGATGTCATGACAGGTGATGTTTGGAGTTTCCGGACGCAGCCCGACATACCGGTTGCCGATCCGAATTTCGTCGGCTGGTGGAGATTGGATGACGCCTCGGGAAGCATAGCCCTCGATTGGTCCGGCTACAACAACCACGGCGCTTTGCAGGGGGATCCGCAATGGGCGATCGGATACGACGGCGGTGCCCTGCAACTGGACGGAGTCGACGACTACGTGGAGATACCGCACGCTGACATTCTTACGGTGGACGCCGAAGTCACTGCGATGGCCTGGATCAAGGCGGCAAACCTGGACCGTGACTACCAGGGGATCGTCGCCAAGGGCAATGCCGTTCGCTCCTACAGTCTTTATGTAACGAGCGCCGGGACGCTCCACTTCAGCACAACCTCGCAAGGCGCTTACGTGGGCTCCACGAGCAGCAGCACC
>JAFGCA010000195.1 GCA_016932895.1 Sedimentisphaerales bacterium
CTGTCGGAGGGAACTGAACCCATCATACCAGAACCCGTTTCTTCCTGACACCAGCCGCGAAGCGGCTGACCGACTCGCAATGACATGGAGGACTCGAATATGTCATTGCGAAAAGCGGAGCGACGAAGCAATCTCCTACCGCATGGTGGCGGAACTTACGAAATGGAGCGGTGGTTCCTACGGCAGCCTTTTTTTACCGTACTTGTGCGATTCTGTCCAAGCGACTCCTGCCATTGCCGGTACGCGGGCGGTGCTTGATAAGTGTTTCTGATGGCGTAATAAGTTGTGCTTATGGTGTATATTAAGGGAACCCGGCTGACAAAATGCGCATATTGTCGTATGATGTGAGCCGAGTATCGAGAAGGGGGTGGGTTGTGGTGCCTGCGGGCCACTCGGCAAATCTGGAGAATTGATGGCTTCGAGAATGCAAAATCAGGGTCTATACGAAACACGGCGGGAGCACGATGCCTGTGGCATCGGTGCGGTGGTCAATATCGCCGGGGGACGCGACCACTCCATCATCGAGTACGGCAAGCAGATTCTAAACAATCTGACGCACCGCGGCGCCGCCGGCGCCGACGAGACGACCGGGGACGGCGCGGGCATCCTGTTCCAGATCCCGCACGAATTCTTCGTACTCGAATGCGACCAGAAGGGCGTTTCGCTGCCCGATCCGTCTCGTTATGGCGTCGGGATGGTGTTCGGACCCCAGAACGCGGACCTGCGGGCCAAATGCGACCGCGTGCTGGAAGAGGCGTTGACCTACTACGGCCTGAGCGTGCTGGCGTGGCGGGACGTGCCGACGGCCGCCGACTGCCTGGGCAAGATCGCCCTGGAGGCCGAGCCTTCGACCAAACAGGTCTTCGTTGACGGCGGCAGGTACGAGGGCGAGCAGCTCGAAAGGCGGCTCTATCTGGCCCGCAAGCGGGCCGAAAACCGGGTCGTCGAGAAATACGGGACGCCGGCCGAGGATTTCTACATCGTGAGCCTGTCCTGCCGCACCGTCAACTACAAGGGCATGTTCATGGCGTGGCAGCTCTTCGAGTACTATCCTGACCTCAAGGACGAGCGCGTCAAGTCGGCCCTGGCCATCGTGCACCAGCGGTACAGCACGAACACGTTTCCGAGCTGGCGGCTGGCCCAGCCGTTTCGCTGCATCGCCCACAACGGGGAAATCAACACCCTCAGCGGCAACCGCAACGCGATGCGGGCCCGCGAGCCGAAAATGGCCAGCGAGGCGTTCGGCGACGACATCAGGGATCTGTTCCCGATTCTGGCGCCCGAGGCCAGCGACTCAGCGTGTTTCGACAGTGGCCTGGAACTGCTCGTGCGAGCCGGGCGGAGCATGCCGCACGCGATGATGATGATGATTCCGGAGGCCTTCGGACCCAAGTACCACATCAGCACCGACAAGCGGGCGTTCTACGAGTATCACGCGGCCGTGATGGAGCCGTGGGACGGGCCCGCGGCTATGGTCTTTACCGACGGACGGCTCATCGGAGGCGTGCTGGACCGTAACGGCCTGCGCCCCTGTCGCTACCTGGTCACCACCGACGGCCTGGCGATCATCGGCAGCGAGGCCGGCGTGGTCGAGTTTCCGCCCGAGAAGATTCGCCGCAAGGGCCGCCTGCGCCCCGGACGCATGTTCCTGGTCGATACCGGCGAGGGCCGCATCATCTCCGACAACGAGATCAAGAGCAAGATCGCGCGGCAAAAACCCTACCGTCGCTGGCTCGACGAGAACCGCATCGAGCTGCGCGGGCTGTTCGATGCGCCCAAGCTCGTCAAGAGCGACCCGCGCACCATCGCCCAGCGCATGCGGGCCTTCGGCTACACCCGCGAAGAGCTCAAGATGATCCTGACGCCGATGGCCGTCAACGGGCAGGAACCGGTCGGCTCCATGGGCAACGATACGCCCCTGGCGGTCCTTTCCGAGAAGCCCAAGCTCATGTTTGCCTATTACAAGCAGCTCTTCAGCCAGGTGACCAATCCCGCGATCGATCCGCTGCGGGAAGGCCTGGTGATGAGCCTGATGGGTTTCACGGGCAAGAGACAGAATCTGCTGGATGAGAGCCCGCAGCACTGCCGGCAGCTCAAGCTTCCGCACCCGATCCTGACCAACGAGGACCTGGAGCGCTTGCGCTCGGTGCGCCGCGACGATTTCCGCGTGGTCACGATCCCGGCCCTCTTCGACGCCGACGCGCCCGATCCGGGCGAGGCGCTGCGCCGCGGCATAAGCATTCTGGTAGCCTCGGCCAAGAGCGCGGTCAAGGACGGCGCGGCGCTGGTGGTCATCAGCGATCGCGACATTTCCGAGGACAAGGCCCCGATTCCGTCGCTGCTGGCTGTCGCGGCGGTCCATCACGGGATGCTCAACCACGGTCTGCGCAACGAGGCCGGACTGATCGTCGAGAGCGGCGAGCCGCGCGAAGTGATGCACTTCTGCCTGCTCTGCGGCTACGGAGCCAACGCGGTCAATCCCTACATGGCGTTCGAATCCCTCGACGAGCTCAACCGCGAGGGGGCCCTGCGCAAGGGCATGGAGCGGGTTCAGATCGCCGACAACTACATCGCCGCGATCAAGAAGGGCATTCTCAAGACGATGAGTAAGATGGGCATCTCGACATTGCGCAGCTACCACGGCGCGCAGCTTTTCGAAGCCATCGGGCTCAACGCCGAGCTGGTGGAGCGCTACTTCACGGGCACCAGCTCGCGCATCGGCGGCGTGGGTCTCAAAGAGCTGGCCGAAGAGACGCTCGAACGTCACTGCTCGGCCTTCGCGCCGCGCCCGGTGGGGGCGCTGGATCTGGACTTCGGCGGTGAGTACCACTATCGCCAGACGGGCGAGCGCCATCTGTGGAATCCGACGACGGTATCGCTGTTGCAGCAGGCGGTCCAGAACGACGACGGGGCATGGTATGCGGCCTACGCCAAAGCCGTCAACGAGCAGTCCGAGGCCCTGTGCACGCTGCGGGGGCTGTTCGATTTGGCTCCCGGAGAGCCGGTGCCTCTGGAGGAGGTCGAGCCTGCGACCGAGATTGTCAAGAGGTTCTGTACCGGGGCGATGAGCCATGGATCGATCAGCAAAGAGACCCACGAGTGCATGGCCGTAGCGATGAACCGTCTGGGCGCCATGAGCAACACGGGCGAAGGCGGCGAAGATCCCCGACGCTACGTCCCCGAATCCAACGGCGATTCGAAGAACTGTGCGATCAAGCAGGTCGCCAGCGGTCGGTTCGGCGTCACGGCCAACTACCTGGCCCACGCCCGCGAGCTCCAGATCAAGATTGCCCAGGGGGCCAAGCCCGGGGAAGGGGGCCAGCTCCCGGGTCACAAGGTCACCGAGGAGATCGCCCGGCTGCGGTACTCGACGCCCGGGGTGACGCTCATCTCCCCGCCGCCGCACCACGACATCTACTCGATCGAGGATCTGGCGCAGCTCATCTACGATCTCAAGTGCAGCAATCCCGGCGTGAAGGTCTCGGTCAAGCTGGTCGCCGAGGTCGGCGTCGGGACCATTGCCGCCGGCGTGGCCAAGGGCAACGCCGACGAGGTCCTGATCAGCGGACACGACGGTGGTACGGGCGCCAGCCCGCTTTCGTCGATCAAGCACGCCGGCTGCCCCTGGGAGCTGGGCCTGGCCGAGACGCAGCAGGTCCTCGTCAACAACAATCTGCGCGATCGGATTCGCGTCCAGGTGGACGGGCAGTTGAAAACCGGCCGCGACGTGGTCATCGGGGCGATGCTCGGCGCCGAGCAGTTCGGCTTTGGCACCGCCGCTCTGGTGACTCTCGGCTGCACGCTGCTGCGCAAGTGTCACGAGGGCGCCTGCGCCTTCGGAATCGCCACGCAGGATCCGGAGCTGCGCAAGCGCTTCGCGGGCAAGCCCGAGTACTTGCAGCGCTTCATGGTCTTCGTGGCCGAAGAGGTGCGCGAGATCATGGCCGAATTGGGCTTCCGGAAATTCGAGGAGATGGTGGGCCGAGTCGATTGCCTGAAGATGCACAAGGCGCTGTCTCATTGGAAGGCCAGGGGGCTTGATTTCTCCGCCATCTTCCAGCAGCCCGACGTTTCGGACGGCAGGGGCATTCGGCTGGCCGTCTCGCAGGCCGAGCGTCTGAGCGACCACATGGACTGGCAGATTCTGGAACAGGCCGGCCCGGCGATAGAGAGCAAGCAGAAGATCCGCGTGGAAATGCCCATCCGCAACGTCAACCGGACGGTCGGAGCGATCGTCAGCAACCGGATCGTCAAGGAGCATGGGCCCGAAGGTCTGCCCGACGGGACGCTCGAAGTTGTGCTGCGGGGTTCGGCGGGACAGAGCTTTGGCGCGTTCCTGGCCCCGGGTGTCACCCTGCGTCTCATCGGCGACAGCAACGACTATCTCGGCAAGGGCCTTTCCGGCGGGCGCATCCTCGTGCAGACGCCGGAGAAGTCACCCTTCCTGGCCCACGAGAACATCATCGTCGGCAACACGCTGCTCTACGGAGCCACCCGCGGCGAAGTGTTCATCAACGGCATGGCCGGAGAACGCTTCTGCGTGCGGAACAGCGGCGCGACCGCCGTCGTGGAGGGCGTGGGCGACCACGGGTGTGAGTACATGACCGGGGGCACCGTCGTGGTCCTGGGGCAGACCGGATGCAATTTCGGCGCCGGCAT
Organism: Sedimentisphaerales bacterium; assembly: GCA_016932895.1. The sequence continues at coordinate 4,660 of JAFGCA010000195.1, forward strand.
GAGCGGCGGAATCGCCTACGTGCTGGATGAAAGGCAGTTGTTCGATACGTTGTGCAATCTCGATATGGTGGAGCTGGAGATGGTGTGGCAGGATCCGGACAAAGAGGTCCTGCGCGACCTGATTGCGCGACATCTGGAATGGACCGGCAGCGAGCGGGCCGCGTACATCCTGAAAGCTTGGCCCGATATGATCGGCAAGTTCGTGAAGGTCATCCCGATCGACTATCGCAAGGCGCTCGAGAGGATGCGGGCCGCCGAGCATCGCGACACCGAGACCACGCCGGCCACCGAAGAGGTATTCTATGGGTGAGATCAAAGGATTCGTGAAATACCAGAGGCAGCCGGTCGGCCATCGACCGGTGAAAGAACGCGTCTACGATTACGACGAGATCGATCTGCCGTTGACGCCGGAGGCGATTCGCCGGCAGGCGGCCCGCTGTATGGACTGCGGGATTCCGTTTTGCCACGGCTCGGGCTGCCCCGTTCTCAACTCGATCCCCGACATGAACGATCTGGTCTACCGGGGACAGTGGGAACAGGCCTGCCGCCTGCTGCACTCGACCAACAACTTCCCGGAAATCACCGGGAGGGTGTGCCCGGCGCCGTGTGAGACCGCCTGCACGCTGGCTATCAGCGACGAGCCGGTCCTGATCCGTCACATCGAGTACCAGATCGTCGAGCGCGGGTTCGAGGAAGGCTGGATCAAGCCGCAGCCGGCGCTGCAGAAGACGGGCAAACGTGTGGCGGTCGTGGGCTCGGGACCGGCCGGCCTGGCGGCGGCCCAGCAGTTGGCCCGGGCCGGACACGACGTCGTCGTGTTCGAGAAGGACGAGAAGGCCGGCGGCATGCTCCGGTATGGCATCCCCGACTTCAAATTAGGCAAACACATCATCGACCGGCGGCTCGATCAGCTCAAGGCCGAAGGGGTCGAGTTTCAGACGGGCGTCGACGTGGGCAAGGACATCTCGGCCCATTATCTGCGCAAGCTCTTTGACGCGGTGTGCTTGACCAAGGGGGCCCGCGCGCCGCGCGATCTGAGCGTGCCGGGCCGGGATTGCAGCGGCATTCTGTTCGCCATGGATTATCTGACGGTGCAGAACAAGCTCTGTGCCGGCGAGCCGACTCACGGCGCCACCACGATCAATGCCCGGGACAAGGTGGTGGTGGTCATCGGCGGGGGCGACACGGGCAGCGACTGCGTCGGCACCGCTCGCCGCCAGCGGGCCAGGGAGATTCACCAACTGGAGATCCTGCCCAAACCGCCCGATGCGCGCCCGCCCGATACCCCGTGGCCGACGTGGCCCCGGATCATGCGAACGTCGTCGTCCCACGAGGAAGGCTGCGACCGACGGTGGTCGGTCATGACGAAGGAGTTCGTCGGTGACAACGGCGGGGTCAGGGAATTGCACGGCTGCCAGGTCGAATGGACCCAGGAAGGCGGATCGTGGAAACTGAAAGAACGGCCCGGGACGCAGTTCGTTCTCCAGGCGGACCTCGTGCTGCTGGCCCTCGGTTTTCTGCACGTGACACACGACGGGTTGATCAAGGATTTTGGCTTGCAACTGGACAAGCAGGGCAATGTAATGGTGCACGACTACCAGACCAGTGAGCCGTGGGTGTTCGCAGCCGGCGACACCGTCAGCGGCGCGTCACTGGTGGTCAGGGCCATATTCAGCGGGCGCGAGGCGGCCGCCGCCATGGACCGCTGGTTGCGGGAAGGTGCGTGAGGGTGGATTCGCGCCTTCTGTCCGGCAGGCCCAGGCAACAGGGGATAACGGTACCGCGTGCGGTGTGCAGCGCACACCCGAATCGAGCTCCAGAGGATCGGACAACACGGTAGGGAAGTATGCCAAAACGGAAGGACATCCACAAGATACTGATCATCGGCTCCGGGCCGATCGTCATCGGCCAGGCGTGCGAGTTTGACTATTCGGGCACGCAGGCGTGCAAGGTGCTGCGCAGCGAAGGATATCAGGTCGTCCTGGTCAACAGCAACCCGGCGACGATCATGACCGATCCGGAGCTGGCCGACCGGACGTATATCGAGCCGATCACGCCGGAGGTCGTCGAGCAAGTCATTCGCCGGGAGAAGCCCGACAGTCTCCTGCCCACTCTTGGGGGGCAGACGGGACTCAATACCGCCGTGGCCCTGGCGGAGAGCGGCGTTCTCAAGAAGTACAAGGTCAGGATGCTCGGCGCCAATTTGCGCTCGATCAGGAAGGCCGAGGAGAGGGACCTGTTCAAGAAGACCATCCAGGACATTGGCCTGGAGGTCCCCAAGAGCGGGTACGCCCATTCCTGGGAGGAGGCCAGGAAGATCGTCGAGGAGATCGGCTTTCCGGCCATCATCCGGCCCTCCTATACGCTGGGCGGCAGCGGCGGCAACGTCGCCTACAACACCGAGGAGTACGCCGAGTATATTCGCTGGGGATTGGCCCTGAGCCCCAAGAGCCAGGTCCTGGTCGAGGAGTCCGTTGCCGGATGGAAGGAATACGAGCTCGAGGTGATGCGCGACCGCAAGGACAACGTCGTCATCGTCTGTTCCATCGAAAACCTCGACCCCATGGGCATCCACACCGGCGACAGCATCACCGTCGCCCCGGCCCAAACCCTGACCGACAAAGAGTACCAGATCATGCGGGACGCCTCGCTGAAGATCATCCGGGCCATCGGCGTCGAGACGGGCGGCTCGAACATCCAGTTCGCCGTCAATCCCGCCAACGGCAAGCTCACCGTTATTGAGATGAACCCGCGTGTCTCGCGCAGTTCGGCGCTGGCTTCGAAGGCGACCGGTTTCGCCATCGCCAAGATCGCGTCACTGCTGGCGGTCGGGTATACGCTGGACGAGATCCCCAACGACATCACGAAGAAGACGCCCGCCTGCTTCGAGCCGACGATTGACTACTGTGTGGTCAAGTGGCCTCGCTTCACGTTCGAGAAATTTCCGCGGACGTCCCCTGAGTTGACAGTCCAGATGAAATCGGTCGGCGAGGCGATGGCGATTGGCCGGACCTTCAAGGAGTCGCTGCAGAAGGCCATCCGGTCGCTGGAGATCGACCGGTACTCGCTGGAGAACAGGCACATCGACAAGGAGATCGCGGCGGGCGCGCTCCGCGACAAGCTGCGGACGAATTGCTGGGACAAGCTATGGTACGTGGCCGAGGCGTTGCGGCGGGACATGCCGGTGGAGGAAGTCTTCGCCTTGACCAAGATCGACCCGTGGTTCCTCAATAACATCAAGGACATCGTCCGCATGGAGTCGGAGCTGTTGTCGGCTCGGGGGACGCTTCCCGAGCCCGCTCTGGTTGCCCGGGCCAAGCGGTATGGGTTCAGTGACAAGTACCTGGCGTTGGTGGCGGATGTACCCGAGACGGAGCTGCGCCGGCATCGGCAAGCGGCGGGCGTGGACCCCGTGTACAAGATGGTCGACACCTGCGGCGCGGAGTTCGAGGCGGCCACGCCGTATCTGTATTCTTCCTACGAGAGCGAGTGCGAGGCCCATCCGACGGATCGTCGCAAGATCGTGATTCTGGGTGGCGGGCCCAACCGTATCGGTCAGGGCATCGAGTTCGACTACTGCTGTTGTCACGCGGCCTTCGCCCTGCGCGAGATCGGCGTCGAGTCCATCATGGTCAACTGCAATCCCGAGACCGTCAGCACCGACTACGATACCTCGGACCGGCTTTACTTCGAGCCGCTCACGTTCGAGGACGTCATGAGCATCTGCGAGAAGGAGAAGCCCGACGGGGTGATCGTCCAGTTCGGCGGGCAGACCCCGCTCAAACTGGCGGTGCCGCTGGAGAAGGCCGGGGTCAAGATTGTCGGAACGTCGCCAGACAGCATCGACCGCGCCGAGAACCGCGAGCGATTCAACCGGCTCGTCAAGAAGCTGAAGCTGCGGCAGCCGGAAAGCGGAACCGCCAAGAGTTACGAGGGGACGCTGAAGGTCGCGCGGAAGCTGGGCTACCCGCTGTTGATTCGCCCGTCCTTTGTTCTGGGCGGACGGGCCATGGACATCGTCTACGACGAGGACGCGCTCAAGGCCTGCGTCGATGAGGCGATCGAGGCCTCGGGCGAGCATCCGATCCTGATCGACAAGTTTCTCAACGACGCCACCGAACTCGACGTCGACGCCATCAGCGACGGCAAGCGCGTCGTCATCGGCGGCGTCATGGAGCACATCGAGGAAGCCGGAGTCCATTCGGGCGACAGCGCCTGCTCCATTCCGGCGGTCAACATCAAGAAGAAGGTTCTGGCCGAGATCAAACGCCAGACGAAGCTGCTGGCCCTGGAATTAAAGGTCAAGGGGCTCATCAATATCCAGTTCGCTGTCAAGGACGACGTGGTGTATATCCTCGAGGTTAACCCCCGGGCGTCCCGGACGATCCCGTTCGTGAGCAAGGCCATCGGCGTGCCCCTGGCCAAACTGGCCGCGAAGGTGATGACCGGAATGACGCTCGACGATCTCAAGTTCACCAAGGAGATCCAGCACGGCCACTTCGCCGTGAAGGAGGCGGTTTTCCCGTTCCTGAAATTCCCAGGCACCGACACGCTGCTGGGCCCGGAGATGCTCTCGACCGGCGAGGTCATGGGGATCTCCGACGACTTCGGCACCGCCTACGCCAAGGCGCAGATCGCCGCCGGCAACAGCCTGCCCGGCACCGGCCGCGTGCTCTTCAGCGTCAAGGATGACGATAAGCGGCGGGCCGTGACGCTCGCGCGACGCCTCCATGAAATGGGCTTCAAGATCATCGCGACCAAGGGAACCTGTATCGAGTTCATCAAGAACAACATCCCCTCGGAGTTTGCTTTGAAGATGACCGAGGGCCGGCCGAACATCGTAGACGCCATCATCAACGGCGAGGTTGATCTGATCGTCAACACGACCGTGGGCGAGCGCTCGATCCGGGATTCCTTCTCGATCCGGCGCAGCGCCCTGGATCGGCAGGTCCCGTATGTCACGACCATTCGCGGGGCCGAGGCGGTGGTCAAAGCCATCGAGTCGTCACAGGCCCGCAAGGCCGGCGTCAAACCGATTCAACTCTACTATCGCTAACGAGGACCGATTTCGTGAAAGCCATCTTACTATTAGAGGACGGCACGCTCTTCGAGGGCAGCGCGTTCGGCGCCCGGGGCAGCAAGTGCGGCGAGGTCGTGTTCAACACGAGCATGACCGGCTATCAGGAGATTCTCACCGACCCGTCCTATCACGAGCAGATCGTCACGATGACCTATCCGCTCATCGGCAACTACGGGACCAACCGCACCGACTGGGAGTCCCGCCGCGTTTTCGCCGCTGGTTTCGTCGTGAAGGAGAACTGCGAGTATCCCAGCAACTGGCGCAACGACGCGACGCTGGACGCGTATCTCAAGAAGAGCAAAATCGTCGGCATCGAGGGCATCGACACGCGCCGGCTCGTGCGGCATATTCGTACGGAGGGGGCCATGCGCGGCGTCATCTCTTCGGACGAGGTGGATACCAAGAAACTCGCCGCCAAGCTGCACCGCTACCCCGGCCTGGTAGGTCGCGACATCGTCCGCAACGTCACGGGCCGCAAGCCCTACGACTGGGACGAGGGCGTGCTCGACGTCCTCAAGGGCGAGCAGGAGCTGCCCGAGGTTCGGCACAAGGTCGTTGCGATTGACTGCGGCATCAAGCGCAACATCCTGCGCCTGCTCCGCTCGCACGGTTGCGAGGTCACCGTCGTCCCGGCCCAAACCAGCGCCAGAGAGATCCTGGCCCGCAAGCCCGACGGCGTGTTCCTGAGCAACGGGCCCGGCGACCCGGCCCCCGTGACGTACGTCGTCGAGACCGTCAAGGGGCTGCTGGGCAAGGTGCCCGTCTTCGGCATCTGCCTGGGACATCAGATTCTCGGCCTGGCCTTGGGCGGTCGCACCTACAAGCTCAAGTTCGGCCATCGCGGCGCCAACCATCCCGTCAAGAACCTACGGACCGGCAAAATCGAAATCACGAGCCAGAATCACGGATTCTGCGTGGACCTCGATTCACTCGCCGGGAAGGACGTCGAGCTGACGCACATGAACCTCAACGACAACACGCTCGAGGGCCTGCGCTGCGAGGCGCTGCGGGCGTTCTCCGTCCAGTACCACCCGGAAGCCTCGCCGGGACCGCACGACTCGCGCTACCTCTTCGACGACTTTACGGACCTGATGGCCGCCGGGTAGGGCAGGCGAGCCGCTATAGCCCGAAGGCCTTTTGCATCTGCTGGCGCACCTGGGTCAGGCGTTCGACGTTGCCGCCGCCGACCTCGGCCGTTGCCCAGCCGGCAAAGCCGATGTCCGCGAGGGCCTTCTGCACCTGGTCCCACGGCAGATCGTCGTCTTCGCTGGTGATGTCGACGAACTTGTTCTTGGCGCGGCTGAAGCCCTTGACGTCGAGCTTGACGCAACGGTGGCCGAAGGTGCGGATCCACTCGGCCGGCTGGCCGTACTTCCAGTGGTTGCCGATGTCGTAGTACATCCCCACCCACGGGCTGTTGAAGCTGTCCACGAACTGGACGAAGCGCTCGGCGCCCTGGTCCGGCGGGGCGTTGTGCTCGTACATCATCTGGTTCCAGACGTTTTCGATCAGAATCATCTGGCCCAGCGAGGCGGCCAGCGGCAGCAGCTTCTTCATTTCGTCGCGGGCCCGCTGCTCGATCACATCCGTCGGCCCGTCGCCGCCCCGGCCGATCACGATCAGGACGCCGCTGCCGCCAGCGGCGTGCGAGACGCGGATGCAGTGCTCGATGTTGGCCCGGCCGCGAGCGCGTTCCTCTTCTTTGGCGCTGGTGAGCCGCTGCGACCAGTGCGCGTGGTTGATCGCGTTGTGGACGAACACGCCCGATTCGCGGACCGCCTCGCGGGCCTGCTCGGGTGTAAACTCGCCGGCCTGGTCGAAATCGACGCCGTCGAAGCCGGCCTCGCCCGCCAGGCGGAGGCGATCGGTAGCCGAGAGTTTCTTGCCGTCGAGCTCTTTCGGGAGCATCCCCAGCTTGCACGAGAGCAAGATGCGCTTGCCCTCCGGCGGGGTCACGATGCCCAATGCGCGTGGTTCAGCCGCGTGTGCTGCCCTCGTACCGCTCACGGCCGCCGCCACCGACCCGGCGCCCAGCGCCAGAACGCTGCGACGACTCAAAGACGAAGTTGCCTTACCCGTAGATTCAGTTCGCATAAGCATTCACCCTGTAAAAAAAGGTCACTTTTACCCAACAGAACCCAACCGGCCTGTCGCGAGCCAGTCTACCGGCCCGCCTGCCAAATCTCAAGCCTCTTGCCCAGAGCCCGCAGGGGCCGACCTGGTTTCGCCGCTGACCCGCGTCTGTTTCTGCGAGAGCCCGATGTCTCACCATAGAGCCGCAGAGGACACGGAGCAGAGCACCTAACCGTATTACCATGTTGGATTTACGCGTTTTTCGGTGCCGTCTGTGCCTCGGTGGAGGCTTCCGGCAGTGGGGCAATTGGTTTTGTTTGGCATTCCACGGCGCCTCGAATCTCGCATCCGCGATTGGGGTCGCTTCGCGCGCACAAATTGGATTCGTATGGCGCCCTCTGGTCTGTCTCGATCATTCGCATTTCGAATTGGCTTCGAATTCCCCGGTGGCAGGCTTGGGCGAAGATGGCGTGCGAAAAGCTGGAGCAATTGATGACCGAGGAGGCAGCATGAGCGGGTGGCGTGATGCAGGTGGGTTTCGAGTGCGGCCGGGCGGGTCCGCTCGGCCCGCGACGGCCAGGCTCCGACGAGCGCGCCCACGGCCCATTCTCGCCCGCCCGCCGGGCCGAGCGACCCCGCCCTCCGTCCCTCCGCAGCGACGCAGCCAGCCTCGTCGCAGACAAGGAGTATCGACTCCTCTACAGTCAAGGAAACCTCACACAAAACCACAGGAACATTTTCCACTTGAACTACGTGCCAAGACAGCCCCCTCCTGCAGGCAGCATGCGCGGCGGAACGGAAAATCGCGGGCAGGCGAAGGCTGCGTGCGGCGTTAGGGGCCGTAGCGCCGGGAAAATTGACCCTGGAAGGTTGACAAAGACGGGCCGGTATGGTCGGGTGCTGGGATGGTGTGTGATGTGGCAGGGTGGTGATAGGCACGCGCCGCCCGGCCGACGTGATTCGAGGAGTTTCACGCAGGTGGGATGGTGAATCCTGACCCAGGTTTCCAACTTCTGGCTTGCCGCTATTTGCGGAAGCAGTTGAACAGGCTGTTCGGGCAAGTGGCGGGGATTCGGCGCAACGATGACGTCGAATGCGTGCACCAGGCGCGCGTGGCGTCGCGGCGACTGCGGGCGGCGTTGGGCGTGTTCCAGAGCTGCTTCCCGGCCCGGAAGGTCCGCAAGTGGCGCCAAGAGATCCGGCGGGTAACGCAAGAATTGGGGGAAGCCCGGGACAAGGACGTGCAGATCGCGTTTGCCGCGGCCGTTGCGGCGAAGATGCGCGGAACCGACGCGAAGAACCGGCCCGGCGTCGAGCGGTGGCTGTTGCGCCTGCGGCAGGAGCGGGAGGCGGTGCAGCCGGCGGTCCGGGCGGAAGTGGACCGGCTGGAGGCCTCACCCGCACTGGCAAAGCTGCGGGCCAGGGTCGAGCAGACCCGAGCGCTCCTGCGACAGCAGGGGGCCTGCGTGCGCAGCGAATATGCGTTTCGCCAGAGCGGCCGGCAGATCCGCAAGCGGCTCAGAGAACTCCGTAAGCTGGAGTCGTGTCTGGACGATCCCCAGGCACAAGAGGAGCACCACCAGATGCGCATCGTTGCCAAGCGGCTGCGCTACACGCTGGAGATCTGCAATCCGGCTTGCGGAAATCGGCTCGGTGACGTCATCCAGGCCGCGAAAATGGTGCAGACTCTGTTGGGTGAGATTCACGACTGCGACGTGTGGGCCGAAACGATTGAGAGCTTCATCGCAGACGAACGCCAAAGGATGGTGGGATATTTCGGCCACGCCCGGAACTTCTACCGTCTGCGGCCGGGGCTGGAATTTCTCAGGGACGAGCGGATTGCACACCGCCAGGAGCTCTTTCGCGAGCTGGGGACCGTGTGGCGGGGCCATCAAGACCGCGGCCTGTGGCGGAACCTGACGGCCGTCATCGAGGGCCCGACGACTCCCTCAGGGTTGGCAGAGACCCGTTCTGAGTGTATAATAGGGGTGCCCAAGCGAGGGCCGGCCCGGAAACAGGTAGGACGAAAGCATATGACAGAAGAATCGCTGGAGACAACGTTGCCCGGAACCTTTTATCAACGAGGCAGCCGCTGGTGGTGGCGCGTGCAGTTGCCGGGCGAAGACAAGCCGAAGTCACGACCCCTGCGCCGGGCAGGCTCGAGGGAGACTGCGACGGAGAAGCAGGAGGCGGCCGAAATCGCCGCCGAAATGTGGCAGGCGACCGCGCCGGCGCCCTCTGTGGAGGTGCCGGTCGAAGCGGCGCCGCAGGAAGATGCTCCGGTGATGGAGGCGGTGGAAGAAGGTCCGGCGGAGATGCCGGTCGAGCCGGATTATGACGAGGCGACGGCCGCGCCGGCGCCGAACGCCGTCTGCGAGTGTTGCAGTCGAAACCACCTTCTGGCCAGCGAAGTAGCCCGAATCGATTCCGGCCAGTTGCTTTGCCGCGATTGCCTCGCCGAACTGCGCCGGAAAGTGCGGGACGCATAGCCACACGGCCCGGACCGGCAGCGAAGTTCAGCGGGCGGGGTTGTAGCCGCGACGCATGTATTCGAGGTCGTCGGTGCCGTCGGTGACGGGCCAACGGATGCAGTCGGGATAGGGGACGTGCGTCATTTCCAGCGTGCTCTTCTGCGTCCAGTTGTGCTTTTCGGAGTGACCGTCGGCGAAGGCCAGCACGCTGAGCTGCCCGTGACGCACGACGATGGGGTCCCACCAGCGGTCGCCTTGCTTCTCGAGATTCCAGGACCCCCAGTTCCAGCCGCCTACGTCGGTTTTCTCCTCCAGGAAGACGTACTTGATGCCCGGCTCCTTGATGCCGGTGAGTTTCTTGTAGGAGGGGAAGCCCCATTGCTGGGTGAGCCAACTGTTGGCGCCGGTGCCGACGTCTCCGTTCATGGCGCCGGGGATGCCGTAGCTGCGATGGGTCATTTCGGTTCGGTGCCTTCGGTCGCCCGGGCAGTGGTAGAGATCGACGTCTTTGGCATAGGGGAACAAGGCCCCGCGCTCACAGCCGCGTTTCTTGTCTTCCAGCGTGGCGCTGGCGCCGGAGACGACGGTGCCGTCTTCGGTCTGCGGGAGCTTGACCCAATCATGGTCCGCGCTGGGCGAGGAGGAATGCCCGTCGTGGCCGCCGATGAGCCGGTCGTCATTGTCCTGGGCGTACATAATCCAGGCCAGCACGAGGTGACGCTGATTGGAGAGACATACGCCCGAGGCGGCCTGCTTCTTGGCGCGGCTCAACGTTGGGATCAGGATCGCCATCAGCAACGCGATAATCGAGATCACGACCAGCAGCTCGATGAGCGTAAAACCACTGCGCCGACCCCTCAGGGGGCGTGCCAGCCGGAGAAAAATGCGTTCATGCATCATAATCATCTCCCGGACCCTACCGGGTTATTGTACAACACAGTTGCCGCAAGAGTCAAGCCGGCGCCACGTGGGCAGGGCTATCGGGGAAACCAGAACGGTTCTCCGCCAGCGTTCGGGGCGGAGGCGGCGGGATAGCCTTGGGGCCTGACGTAGAACTTGTAGCCGCCGAAGTCGCTGAAGAAGGTACGGTCGCGATGCTCGTCGAGCCAGCGTCGCCATTGCTCGTGCGTTTTGAGGTCCAGGCCGGTGTAACGCGTCAGCAGCCGTCGGGCCGTCTTGATTCGCTTCTGATTCGTGCGTTTGGCCTTGAGCCGCTCGAAGAAGCCCGGCTTCGTCTGCGGAGCGGCCTGACTCGGCGCGAGCAGGGCGATCAATTTTTCCAGCGTGTCGATCCGGCGGTTCGATGCGATGCCCAGTTCCTTGAGCTCGAAATCGATGGGGAACATGAACTCGAATACGTTCGCGCTCACCTGCTTTTGCTCGTAGCGCAGCAGTTCGATATTGTCTTTGCAGAGTTGATATAGTTCGTCTTCGCGGCCCTCGTATTCCTTCGCGAGGTCGGGGGAGAAGGCTTTGTAGTGGAACGCGCATCGCCTGTTCATCGCGTGGTTTCGCACCAGGGGCGCCTGGCCCGCGAATTTTCTGATGTAGCAGATGCAGTTGAGAAAGAGTGTGCGGCCGTCTTCGGTCATCTTCGAAGGGGGCTCGCCGTAGCCCCATTGGAGGAAATTCCCGTGCCGGCCGACAGCCGTGTGAGGGTAGTTTTTCCCGTTGCATCCGGCCACGAGCGACTCGTCGTCGGGCCCGCCCTCGAAGTTGTAGCCCATCGAGACGGCGCCGCTGTATTTCTTGCCGCTGTTCTGGACGAGCCAGACTTTGGCCTTCTCAGGAAGGTCGCCGGCCTCGGGGTGGCGCTTGTAGTTCTCGGGCATGGGCCGGGAAACGACTTCCGGGCGGACGGTGAAGGGCCGGTTGAAAATCTCATGCTGGAACGACCCCACATGGGCCGCGTCGGAGAGGCAGTTTCACAAGTAGCCCGTCTTGAGGCGATTCGTACTTCCGATGTGTGCGCCGGCGGAACCGACCGTCACGGTCGGCACGCCGTAGCTTTGCGAAAACCTCGGTCGAGGAGGCCGCCGGGCGTCGTGATCGAGCACGACGACGTCGAAACGACGGGCTTGCTCCTCGGTCAGCGCCGCCAGATCGGTCGTTTCCACGCCGGCAAAATGGCGGGCCAGGAACTCGGAAAAATCTTCCGTCCGTTCGCTGGCGGGATGGCCCGCGTACAGGATGTTGAGATCGATCCTCTGCGCCGGCGTCTGGCCCGCGCCGGCCGGGACCAGCCAGAGGGTCGCGACAGCGAGAATGCACCACGCATTCCTGTGCATGATGTCCGCCATTCGCATGCAATCTCTCCATTGCCGCTGTTTGCTTGAATTGGCCAGATGATGCCGATAGGATACCGTCTATGTTGACGCTGATCAATACAAATCGGATGACGCCCGCCATCGGTCCGATCGGTCTGGAGTACGTGGCCGAGGCGGCCCAACAGCAGGGCATCGACGTGGACGTTTTGGATCTGGCGCTTAGCGACGAGCCCGACACGTCCTTGGCCGACTACCTGTCCGAGCACAGTCCGGCGCTGATCGGCCTGTCGTTTCGCAACGTGGACGACTGCTTCTGGCCCAGCGGGCAGTGGTTCGTGGCGGACCTGGCCGAGTTGGTGCAGCGGATTCGCGATCTCAGCGATGCGCCCGTGGTCCTGGGCGGTGTGGGCTTTTCCATTTTCGCCGGCCGCATCGTCGACACAAGCGGCGCCGACTTCGGCATTCGGGGCGACGGCGAACAGGCCATCGTGTCCCTCTATCGCCAGTTGGAAAATGGCCGCGATTTCGAGAGGGTGGACGGCCTTCTCTGGCGCCGCGACGGGGCGGTGATCAGCAATCGGCCGGCCTGGCCGACCGAGCTTTCGCTACCGGTACGGCGGCGCGTTTTCGATAACGTTGCGTACTTCGAGCGGGGCGGGCAGTGCGGCTTCGAGACCAAGCGGGGCTGCAACCGGCAGTGCCTGTACTGCGCCGATCCGCTGTCCAAGGGCCCTGCGCTGCGCACGCGCGCCCCGGCCGAGGTGGCCGACGAGATCGAGTCGCTGCTGGCCCAGGGGGTCGATGTGTTCCACACGTGCGACGCCGAGTTCAATATTCCCCACAGTCACGCGCTGGCGGTTTGTGAGGAATTCTCGCGGCGCTCGCTCGGTGACCGAGCGCGATGGTACGCCTACTTGGCGGTGACGCCGTTCGATGCCGAGCTGGCCGGCGCGATGCGCAGGGCGGGCTGCGTGGGCATCAACTTCACGGGCGATTCGGCCAGCGCCGCGATGCTCGGCACGTACCGCCAGCCGCACCGCAGCGCGGACCTGGCGGCGGCGGTGCGCCACTGTCGCGACAACGGCATCCGGGTCATGGTCGATCTGCTGCTCGGCGGGCCCGGCGAAACACCCGAGACCGTCGCGACCACGATTGAGTTTATGAAGAAGATCGATCCGAACTGCATCGGCGCGTCGCTGGGCATTCGAATTTATCCCGGTACCGGCATGGTCGAGGCGGTCCGGCAGGAGGGCCCGCTGGCGACCAATCCCGCGCTGCGGCGCAAGTACACTGGAGAATTCGATTTCTTCCAGCCGACGTTCTACATCTCCAGCGCGTTGGGGCCGAACCCGGCGGGCCTCGTCAAGGACCTGATCGCCGGCGACGAGCGCTTTTTCGAGCCCATGGAGGAAAGGGCCGGCGCCGACGCCACCGACCACAACTACAACGACAACACCGATCTGGTCGAAGCCATCCGCAACGGCGCCCGCGGCGCCTACTGGGACATCCTCCACGATCTTCGCGGCAGGTAGACGGCGGGTCCGGTCGTTCCTGAGACGTTTCGGCGGAGACCCGCTGCAGCGCGAGTGACGCCCGGCGCCTTCGTCACGATTGCAGCCACGGGTCGTTGTTCTTGCGAAGCCAGCGATGCAACTCCTCGGTGAGTTCCGCAACGACGTCCGGTTGCTCGCCGGCCACGTTCTTCAGTTGGTACGGGTCTTCTCTGTTGTCGTGGAGCACGCATTGCACGGGTTTGTCAGGCGTTTTGGTGATCACCATTGTGTGACGATGCGTGCGGACGCCTCGACGTCCCCACGCCGGTTGTCCGACCGGCACCCACATGTAGAGTTGCGATGCCGGGCGGCTGCCTGTGCCTCTGAGAAACAGCGAAGCATGACTGACTCCCTGCACCGATGCGGGGATGCCACGGCGACAGCCCATCAGGTCCAGCAGAGTTGGGCAGATATCCGGGGACGAGAACAACAGATCGTCACGCCGCGGCGCGATTTTTCCGGGCCATCGAACCAGGAAGGGGACGCGCATGGACTCTTCGTAGTGAACGTTCTTCGTCGGATGCTCGTGACATCCGAGACAGTTTCCATGGTCGGACGTGAATACGACGATCGTGTTCTCCTCCAGACCGGCTTCATTGAGGGTACGGAGAATCCGGCCGAACTGATCGTCCACGCCGGTGATCATGGCGAAGTAGTTCTTGATGTGCTTCCGTGCCAGCCGACCGCCAGCGGTGTTGCCGGCCAGGTTGACGTTGGGCCGATTGATCAGGTCCTCGGGCGTTTTGTCCGCGTATCGATTCAGATACTTCTCGGGGACGAGGTGGTATGGCGTGTGCGGTGGGTTCATGGCGACGACCAGCGCGAACGGTTGCTGAGGATTGCGGTACTTCCCGCCCGTGTTGCGGATGTATTCGATGGCGAGATCGGCCTCGTGTTCGGGACCCCATTGCTTGACTCTGATCGGGGCCTCGCGGGTCGAGTCGGTAGCCCAGTACATGGGCGTGAGGTGATAGTCATACGTTCCGTAGGCATACCAGAAATCGAAGCCGTGCCGGCGATTCGGAGGGCACCATTCATTCCAGGCGAACTTGTCGCTGTTGTTTTCGCACTTGACGTACGGTTTGTGCGGTGCATCCAGGTGCCACTTGCCGATGTAGCCCAGGCTGTAGCCGCGGGCCTTGAGGACATCCGACCAGCAGCGATCCGACTGTCGCAGCTCGCAGCCGTGCGGGGCACTGCGGCTGTTGCAGTTGCTCAGGACGCCGTTGGCGTGCGAGAATCGTCCGGTCATCAGCATGGCCCGGTACGGGCTGCAAACCGGGTAGTTGCTGACCGCCTGCGTCAATACCAGGCTCTCGCGCGCGAACGCGTCGAGGTTGGGAGTCAAGACCGGATCCTCTTTCATGAATCCCAGCGCTTGTCCGCGCATCTGATCGGGAAAGACGAAGACCAGGTTGGGCGGTTTTCGCCCGCCGCTGTAGGCTACGGTTCTGGCGACGGCCACTCCGACGAGTCCCCCCGTGACGGTCTTCATGAATTGCCGACGACTCCAGCGTTGTCTCATGACCTCACGTCTCCTGAATCCTGTTGCGCTGCGCGCGCTACCGATCTTCCTGTTGTGGTATCGAACCATCGATGAAAGGGCCTCACGTCTCCCGGATTACTATATGGTCCATCCCTCGCGGTACCCGGGCTTGAGGAATTCGTTGGCCTCGGGCGCGTTGGCTACCTTCATGTTCTTCCAGTCGAATTCGAGCTTCTTGCCGATGCGCAGGGCGACGTTGCCCATGAGACAGAACTCGGTGAGCGGGCCGCCGTAACCGAAGTGCGTGCTGGGCCGGCCCTGGCCCTTGCAGGCGTCGAGCCAGTTGCGGTGGTGTCCCTTGACGCGGGGCAGGGTCTCGGGCGGTCGCTTGTAGGCGCGCATCTTGCTCTCGGGGATGATGCGAGGCGACCTCGACCAGCCGCCGCCCAGGATGGCGCCCTTGGTGCCGAGGAAGAGGATGCCGTGTCCGCCCATACTCCGGCCGGCTTCCAGCTCCTTCGGACGCGGGGGCATCAGTCCGCCCTCGTACCAACTGATGCGGACCGGCTTCATGCCCGCGCGGGCGGGGAAGTGGTAGTAGATCAGCGAGGCCGCCGGGCAGGTCTCCTTCGTGGTCCCGTAGGAGCTGGCCTCTACGGTGAAACGGTCCGCCTCGTCCAGCTTGAGCGCCCAGAAGGCCGGGTCCAGGTGGTGACAGGCGAAGTCGCCGATGGTGCCCGAGCCGAACTGCCACCAGGCGCGCCAGCGCACCGGCGCGTAGTCGGGATGATAGGGGCGATACGGCACGGGGTCGCACCAGGTCCGCCAGTCGAATCCTTCCGGCACGGGCGGCTTCTCTTGCGGCCGATCCGTGAGAGATGTCCAGCGCCGGGCACCGGTGTCCGTCCAGGAGTGGACCTCCTCGATCTCGCCGATCGCGCCGTCCCAGATCCATTCGCAGCAGAGCCGCAGATCCTCGCTGGAGTGCCCGAAGTTGCCGAGTTGCGTGGCGACGCCCGCCTTGCGTGCGGCCTCGGTGACAACGCGGGTCTCGTAGACGGTCCGGCAGAGCGGCTTTTCGCAGTAGAGGTGCTTGCCCTTGGCAATAACCGCCAGCGAGATCACCGCGTGCGAATGATCGGGGGTGGCCAGCAGGACTGCGTCGATATCCTCCTTGTCGAGCATTTCGTTGTAATCGCGGTAGGTGGGGCAGGCCTGGCCATAGCGCTGTTGTACCAGGGCGCGGGCGGGCTTGAGGCCGGCGGTGTTCCCGTAGTAGAACATGCTGTAGTCGCTCTCGTCGTTGACGTCGCACAGGGCCGCGATCCGCACGTCGGCCTCCTGGAAGAGCTGCTTCATGTTGACGATGCCCTGGCCGCCCATGCCGATGATGGCGACGTTGATTCTCTCGCTTGGCGCTGCACCGCCGCGGCTGCCGAGGACGTGCCGGGGCACCACGCTAATCGCGCCGGCTGCGGCCACGGAACCGAGAAAATTCCTGCGTGTGATTCTCGTTGTGCTTTGGCTGGAATGGTTGTTTCGACCGCTCATAGCTCTCTCCTGATATGTTGCTGTTGTCCGTGCCTTCTCAACGCCAAAGGCCGATTCCGCCCGGCGTATCGGTCGCAATATTCCTCTGCTATCTTACTGTCCGCGACCGCTGCGTTCAAGCGGCCATCTATCGTGCCGGGAGGAATTATGAGAAAGCTCTGAAAATGAGGTGGGATCATCAACTAATGGTGAAGATGGAAGGTCTGAAAGGCCGATGATGGAATGTGTGTGGAAGACGTAGAAAATGTCATTCTAAAAGGGAGGTTTGACATGAGCGGTCACGCTTTCTTGTACGTTCCGAAATCCATCGTGCACCGCTGGATCACCGTTCTGATAACCTGTGTTCTCATCGGCGGGGCCGCACTGCCGGTCATCTGGCTTCTGGTGGAGCCCTATTGCGTGGTCAACGGGGCCATTCACGTGGCTTCTTGCATCCCCAACATCCTGACTGGTGAGCCGGACGGGCGAATATCCGATTACGACCAGTATATGAACACGCAGGCGTTAAAGATGACCAGTGGGCGAATTCTCCAGGACGTGGCTGATGATGTGGCCCCCCGTGGGCTTGCCTTTTTCGCGCGGGAAAGACCCGTCGGCATGATAACGCGCCTCAAACGGAAGCTGGGAATCGAGCAGATCTTTGAAGAACCGTCGGATACGCTCAAAGCAGCTATTACGGCGGGGACCATTTCAGCCGAAGCCATACCCAGAACGGAGTTGATCGGCGTCACCATGAAGTACCCGGACGAACGCGAGGCCGGGGCAATTGTTGATTCGTTCTTGCGTCAGTTTGACGCGAGTTGGGGTAGGAGGGCTCAGACGGATCTAAACCAGACCCTCGCGCGGCTGGTGGATCAGCAGCGGGAATTGGCGGCCACAATCGAGCGGAGGCAGAACGAAATGCAGGTCATTGAGCGGGCGCATGGGACGACCGCCTTTGACAGCCGGCGGGAGATGGCGATGCAGCGGCAGAAGACCCTGGCCGCCGAGTTGACCGGCCTGGAGACCCAGCGCCTTCGCCTTGAGGCGCGGGTGGCGGTGCTCGCGCAAGGTGGCGATAGCAACGTGCCCGCCGACGTGTTGGCGACGGCGAGGAAGCAATACGTGAGCTCCGATTGCATGGTGGAGGAACTGGTCAAGAACATTGTGGAGATGAAGGTCAATCTGATCGTTGCGGAACAGAACTTGACGCCGGGAGCCCCCGAGGTTCCCCGGAGGAAGCAACTGCTGGCTATTCTTGAGGCCGCGCTTGAACAGAAAGAAAGGGACTTGCAGGCGGAGTTCGACGAGCAGATGCGCAGCCATGCCCGTGAGAGAAACAAGCAAAGACTGGCATCGGCGAAAGCTGAGCTCGCACAGATCCAAGCCAATGAGGATCGGTTGCGAGAAGTCCTTAATGAACAGGAGTCAGCCACCCGCCGCGGCGGCCTGGCCTCAGCGGATTTCCATCGCCTGCGGTTCGATTCGGATATGGACCGGCAACTGTACGAGCAAGTCACTCGTCGCAAGCGCGAAATTGAGATGCGGGTGGACGGGCCGAGCAGGGTAACCATCGCCTACCCGGCGGAGTTGGCATCGATGGTCGACAGCCGGTGGAAGCTTACGGGCACGGTCTGGATCGCCGGCCTGCTTGTGGGCATGGTGCTGGCGGTGGCACGCGGTCCGCGAAAGGCGAGTCGCTGACACTCGGAGGAGCCTTGACACGTTGCGGGGGGCGTGGGATACTCGGTGGCGTCACGGAGCGGCCGGTTTGTGCGCCGGCCGCACTGCCATGGGTACAATGACCGGGTCAGGGAGAAACAAGCTATGGGAAAAGCGGTTCGTTTGGCTCTTGTATTGTCTGTGCTCGCTTTGGCGGCGCCGGGCTTCTGTCAATCACTTGATGCCATTACCCGCCCGCAGGAAGGGCGGTCCATGAGGGCCTCCAGCGGCAATCCTGAGAACAACGCCGATTCCGCGAAATTTGCCATCGGCGAGACCAGAACGCTGGCGCATCTGAAGGGGCCGGGACAGATCAGACACATCTGGCTGGTTCCCTACTCGATGGATATCCGCTACCCGCGCGCCCTGGTGCTGCGCATCTACTGGGACGGGGCAAGCGTTCCTTCCGTGGAGACGCCGCTGGGCGATTTCTTCGCCGCGGGCAACGGCATGCGGGCCACGGTCAATTCCCTGCCCGTGAAGGTCAGCTCGTATGGAAGGGGGCTCAACTGCTACTGGCAGATGCCTTTCCGAAAAGAGGCCAGGATTACACTCTCGAACGAGTCGGACAAAGAACCGGCGTCCTGCTACTATCAGATTGACTGGACGAAGCTGCCGCACGCGCCCGCGACGACGATGTATTTCCACGCCCGCTACCATCAGGAGTACCCGCCGGAAGTGGGCAAGCCATATACCGCGTTCGTCGGAAAGGGCCGGGGACACTACGTGGGCACCGTGCTTTCCTCCCAGAATGCCATCGGTCACTGGTTTGGCGAGGGGGACGATTTCTTCTACATCGACGGCGAAGTCACTCCGTCGCTGTGCGGGACGGGAACAGAGGATTACTTCAGCGAGGCCTGGAACATGCGGGTCCATTCGAGCCTGTACACGGGCTGCACGATTTTCGAGCCTCGCGCTCCCGACGCCCGCGTCACGGCGTATCGCTGGCACATCGCCGATCCGATCCTGTTTCGCACGTCGCTGAAGTTCGAGCTCGAGCGCCGGGGGTTCGTCGTCGACAACAAAGGCAACGTGATCGAGCCGTCCGGGCCCCGTCCGGACTTCTGGTCCTCGGTCTCGTTCTGGTACCAGGACACTATCGCACAGCCCTGGTGCGAGTTTCCGCCCTACAAGAACCGTGTGAATCCGGAGATCGTGCTTCACCTGCCGCGGGTCGTCGATACGATCAAGCATTCCCCGGGCGTGAAGCTCGAGGTCAACGAGTACAATCGCGCCACCTATACGAAGCCCTGGTTTCGCGTCGCCAACGACAGGGTGGGCGCGTGGATCGAGATTCCTTTTGAGGTCAAGGAGAAGGGCCGCTATTCGATGTCGCTCTTTCAGCATTTGCGGGAAGACAATGGGATATGGAAAGTCTACATCGACGGCAAGGAAGTTCACAAGGCAGGTGAATCGCAGATCGCCGGCGGCTACCGGGTGAGCCTGGTCAACCAACTGCCCCCCGAGAAGATCAACAAGACGCTGGATTTCTTCAACGTCTATCGCAAGAACGAGCACGAGGACTACATCTACGGCCAGCGCCGCGAGAGAAAAATCGGGCTGTTCCATTTTGCCCCGGGCACGCATGTGCTGCGTCTGGTCTGCGTAGGCTCCAACCCGCTGTCGGCACATCCCGAGACGGGCAAGCTGCGGTACAATCTCTCGGCCGACGTGCTGTCGGTACGCAAGCTTCCCTTCGGCCCCGCAAGAAGTCCACAACCGCCAGAGACAAGCCGGTAGGAAGGAACGCACGTCGATTGCCGGCGGTCGCGCCGGGCGGCCGGGCATAATAGACGGAGAAAGCAAATGAGTGCAATGTGTCGGTGGTTCTTGTGTGTCGTGTTGTTGTGCTCGATCCGCGTCGGTGCGGTGTTCGGGGTAGCAAGGGCCCCGCTCATCGGCGCCAGCGAGAAGGTCTATACCCTGGCTTCCGGGAACGCGGACGTTCGCGGGCTGGCGTTCGATGAAATCTCTCCCGAAGCGCCTCGTTTGTTCGTGCTGGACCGCGCGGGCAAGGTCTTCGTCTACAAGCTTCGCCGGAATCCCGCCGAAGGAATCGACGAGCTGAAGTTGCTGGAAACATACGATTTGCCGACCGATGGAAACACGCCTCTTGGCGGGCCGCGCGGGCTGGCGTTCGCTCTGGACAACGACCGGAGTATTCTTTACTTTCTCAACTGGGACCGGTCCGGTGCGGAGATCAAATCGCAGCTCTGGCGCTGCGACTTCGCGAACAACGTTCACACGCAGACGAATTTGACCTGGTATCCGTTCCGGATCGGGCAGCGAGAGGTCCTCGATCTCGCGTACGACAAGGGGAATATCCTGATCTGCTTCGACGCCTCCGGGTACAGGGACAACGACCTGCGCGTCTCTCGCGGCATCATCCGGCTGCGGTGGAACCATGCCTGCGACGGCAAGCTCGAGTTCGTCAAGCATATGCCCGATTCGGGCGAGTATACGTCGCGTGGTGTGTGCTGCATGGAGTTCGAGGCGGCCCGGTACCTGTGGGCCACGGCCGGCAGCGACTCCATTTACTCGGCCGACGCCCAGACCGGGCGCGGACTCTTCCATTTCGACCGGCCCCGCTCGACGGAGGAGGCCGGACCGCTCTGGGGGCTGGCGTTCGGCGGCGGGTCGCTGTGGGTGCCCGAGAGCGTCACCGGGCCCGACCGCGTGCACCGCGTCAATGTCACCGGCAACCTGGATGCGTCCTATGTGGGCCCGCGAAAGCTGCGACACCTGACGATGACGATCGAGACGACGCCGGAAAAGGAGCACCCGCATCCGGGGGCCGCGTATCATTATTTCTCCCGGCCGTATCCGCACGATGTCATGCCCAATCAGGGAACGTGGCCGGAGACGGAAAAGGTCGCGGATGTCTCCGAGGTCCCCAATGGCAAGGTCAAGCCCTTCACGTACGATCCCGGGCAGGATGCATCGAGCCGACAGCACATGGTTCTCGTCGAATACGCTGATGCGCCGGCGCGAACGTATTCGTCCCGGTACGAAATCGATCTGTGGATGGGTCCCTATCGCAAGTACGTTTATCCGCACCGGGTCAACCGTGACATCGAGGCATTGGCGGGGACGAATTACTTAGCCGATGATCCCGATCTCTTCAACCTTACCGACACCAAGGCGTATGGCGGTTTCTTCGAGAGGGTCAAGGCCCACATACAGAAGAAGTACGGCGTTCCGGCCGACATGGAGAATCCCTACTGGGTCGCGCGCAACGCGCTGGAGTACATCCAGGACCATTACTACTACCCCGGCCGGGAGCAGCGCAAGCCCGCCACCGTCGATTACGACAACCACCATT
Source organism: Sedimentisphaerales bacterium (assembly GCA_016932895.1). Next base: position 26,164 of record JAFGCA010000195.1, read on the forward strand.
ACGACGCCAACCCCGGCAACCTCAAGATCGATCTTTCCAGCAGGCCCTATGACAAGACCCAGATCACGGCCTGCTCGGGCACCAGCGTCATGCTGGCCGGGGCGATGCGCTACCTGGGATTCGAAGCCCGGTGGCTGGGCACGGGCAACGAGCAGAGTCGCTCGCTCTGGGACAAGGACGACGACGGCCTCTTGGACGAAGGCGAATCGGCCCCCGTCTCCAGCGGTCACCGCTACACGCAGGTCTGGCTGGGCAGCCACTACGGCTGGATTTGCTTCGATGCCACGCCGACGCGGCCGGAGTTCGGGGACTATGATCCCATTCCGCCCATCAAGTCCCAGTGGCGCTATATGAACCGGGCGGCCCGGGGACATCTAAAGGACAACCGGATTGTCTTCAATGTCGGGGACCGGTTGTTCCGTCCGCTCTACCGGGATTTCGAGTACGATGAGAAACTGGCCATCGACAACAATTGCGGCGGCGACCAGCGGTACAACCTGCAAGGCCGGTTTGACAAACCCGAATTGTGGAAAATGCCCCGGCATCGCATCTCCGTGACGAACGTGTGCTCCATCGAGGAGGTGACGGTGTCGGGACCGACGGATCGAACGACGGTGACCTGGAAGCCCGAGGGCCACTGGCACCGGGACCCGCAGGCAACCGTCTCGGTTTACCTGCAGCGCGTCACTGCCTCGACCAATAGGGCGGCGGATGTCGCGTGCCTGGCCCGGGGCATTCCCTTCGCCTCGCAGACCGCGACGGTCGATCTTTCCGCCTACCGCGGCTCGCGCTACCGCATCATGATTCGCAAAGACGGCGACTCCGAAACCGGCGGCCATTCCGAGCCCTTCGATCTCTGACCGCCCATCGACGACCTTGAAACGCGGGCACCACCGGCAACCGGGGCAGTCCGAAGGGATCAGGCATCTGGCTGGGCTGCGCAGTTCCTGCCGAGGAGAAAGACCGATCGCCGGGCCGGCAGCGTCAGACCGATGCGGGTGACATCGGCGCCTGCTTCCATCTCATGGGTGCAGGAGGGCGTCGCGATCTTGCCTGTGTGCGGGTCCCATGCTTCAAGCTGCGTGCGTCCGCGCAGGCGTACCTGCGTATCTATCGGGGCAGCCCCCAGGTTGGCGAACAGGTAGATATGCACGTCGTCCTTGATCTTATGGATGTAGCGCAACGGTGCGTTGCTTTCGTACTCGACGTCGTAGACGGCCAGAGCTTCGTCCAGGGCGTCGCGCAGGGATGTGAAATCGAGCGATTTGAGGCTGAGGGCCATGCCCCCTTCGTCGTTTCTCTTCACCCCGGCATCTGCCCCGGTTTTGAACAGCGCCTTAATAGTGCGAACGACGTCCTCGTCGTGCCCGAACTCTGCCGATTTGGACGGCAGGCAGCCGGTGGCGATGACCGTGCCGCCCCGGTCGTAGAATTCTTTGATCTTTCGGAGATTGCTCCAGGAAATCGTCTTGTGGCCGGGCAGCACAAGAACCTTGAATCGTTCGGCGTGGATTCTGTTTCGCAGGACCAGTTCGCTGGCCTCCACGAAGCATTTCTCGTCCAGCACTTCGGGATGGACGAAAGCGTAATCGCGTCCCGCCCCGGCAATCAGCATCTCGCCCACGTCGAGGTAATCGGCTTCCGGAACGGCGACGCCGCCCTTGTAGTTCCCGAGCGGTCCGTCCAGGTAGTGGCTGCCTTGAAGCGTCGCGATGGGATAGAGCACCGCAATGTCACAGACGTGCCGGGCGTCGTTCTGAAGCAGGAGGTGAAGCCGGGCGAGGTACGTATTGAACTCCGGCAGACGCTCCGCATAGATCGGGCTGCGCCAGGACAACTCCGGCTTGAACACCACGTGGTCATCGTCGTACCAGACGGCGTGCGGAATGAGCTGATTGATGCCCTTGGTGTACTGCTCCATGGCCACCGCGTAGATGCTGTCCCAGCTCAGATTGCCCATGGCGCCGTACGTCTCGGACATCACGAGCGTCTTGTCCCAGTTGTACGCCGCCGAGCTGATGACCTTGTAAATTCTCTCGGCCGGTCGATTGCCCCCGATCTTGTCCACGCCGGGAATGGCCTGATGCTTGAAGCACTTCATCAGGTCCCCCGAGACGCTCACCGGGTTGGTGACTTCTTCCTGGTCCTGGTGGCCGGTGGCTTCGATGCCGTGCGCGTCGCACCAATCCTGGATTCGCTTGGGAAAGCTTGTGGCGTACAGCTCCGTTCGAAAGCCGAAGAGGTAGTTTCTCGCCGCTTCGGTCTCCGGGCCGATATCGTACCAGAGGGCGGGGTAGTACGGCCTGGGGTCGAACCCGTATCGACGTTCGAACTTTTCGTTGAATCGGTCCGTCCAGGTCCGTCCGTTGCCGCGGTAGAGCGTGGGTTCGTCGTGGAAGGTGGAATCGATGGTCGTTCCGAAATCGTCGCGGAAACGCTCGTAGTAGGCCTGGTGCGTCATCTCGATGAACTTGTCGACCGCGTCGGGATCGAGATAGTCACAGCAGGGATAGCCGTCGAGGACGCAGGTGAAGATCATGACCTTCCACGTCCCGGATGGAGCCTCCCAGCGAAGCTGCCCCTTCCGGATCGCCCCGCTCAGGTGCACTCTTGCGAGAGTGGTTGTCTCCATTGCCACGACGCTCATCAATGTCCCGGGCGGGACGGTTCGTTCGAAGACGGTCGGTCCCGTGATCGTCTGTTCGTGCTTGTCGAGCCGCTTGAGCGTCTCCTCGGGGTGGCGCTGCTGGAACAGGCTGACGTCGCGCGAGTTGGGTGCGCCAGCCGAGCCGCTGGGAAAGCCGTATTCATCGTACAGCGACATGGTCATCCCGAGCCGGCGGGCCTGCTGCAAAGCAACGCCGTACAGCGAGAGGTACTCGTCTGTCAGGTATCCGGGCCGGAAGGCCTTGCCGAAAGGAAGAATCCCGAAGCCCCCGTACTTGCTGAGATGCTTCGATTTCTGCATCTGTTCGCGGACCGTTTCAGCCGTGACCTCGGTGTTGTTCCAGAACCACAGGGGGCGGGGCCAGGACGATATCGGCGGGGCGGCGAAATCAGCTTTAAGATCGTCCGGAAAGGAGTTCGTCGGCACGGTTCTTCCGGGGGCCGTTGCTCCGATACCCGCCGCCAGCGCGATCACCATCGCAACGATCTTCGCTCCATGTGTCTTGCGTGATTGTGGTCGCACGTCAGCCTCCTTGCTCAAGTCAGGTTGCTCCGTATGGCGCACTCGCAAAAGGCGAGCGACACTGCGTTTTCGCCGGCGAACGTGCGTCAGTCGAGGATGACCTCGTCGCGGAATTCCGGTACGACGACGTCCCAGCCGGTTTTTTCGTGGACGAAGGCGCCGAAGTGCTTGGCGCTTTCGGCTTCGCCGTGGACGACGAAGAGCTTACGCGGCGGACGCTTGAGGGAGCTGAGCCACTGAAGCAGCTCTTCCTTGTCGGCGTGGGCCGAGAAGCCGTGGATTTGCACGATGCGCGCCTTGACGGGGTAATTCTGCCCGAGAATGCGGACCTCTTCTTCGCCCTCGATGATGCGCCGGCCCAGCGTTCCGACGGCCTGGTAGCCCACGAACATGATGGTGCTTTCCGGGCGGGTGATGTTGTTGACGAGGTGGTGCTTGATGCGGCCGCCCGTGCACATGCCCGAGCCGGCGATGACCATCACCGGGCTCTTAATGAAGTTGATCGCCTTGGACTGCTTTGAGTTCTCCGTGATATTCAGCCCGGGAAACTCGAAGGGAGAATCGCCGTTCTGGACGAACTCGCGCATCTCGCTGTCGAACAGCTCCGGATGGTGCCGAAACACTTTGGTGATCGAGCCCGCCATCGGGCTGTCCAGGAAGACCCTGAGGTGCGAGATCGTATTTTCCAGCAGCAGTTCGTTGACATAGTACAGCAGCTCCTGCGAGCGCTCGAGGGCGAAGCTGGGCACGATGATATTGCCGCCGGCCTTCTTGGTGGCGTTGATGACCTCGCCGATTTCCGCTTTGATGTCACTCCGGCCGCGATGCACACGATCGCCGTAGGTGGATTCCACCAGGATGTAATCCGCTTCCTTGACGTGCGCCGGGTCGCGAATGATGGGCCGGTCGGGCCGCCCGACGTCGCCGGAAAAGAGCACGCAGCGGGTTTCGCCGTCGACCCGGGCGCTCACGCCGATAATCGACGAACCCAGGACGTGCCCGGCCTCGCAGAACATGGCGTCGATGTTCTCGGCGATCTGCACGACCTTGCCGTACTGGACCGGCGTGAACAGGGGGAACGTCGCCTCCGCGTCTTCCGCCGTGTAGAGCGGGACTTCCGGATACGGGCCCTTGCGTCCCTCGCGCTCGTGACGCTTGCGCTTGTACTCGGCATCCTCTTCCTGGATCTTGGCCGAATCGAGCATGATGATCCGCGCGATCTCCGCCGTGGCGGCCGTGCAGTAAATCCGCCCCTTGAAACCGTCCTTCACCAACTTCGGCAGCAGACCGCAATGATCCAGATGCGCGTGCGTCAACAGCACCGCATCGATACTGGCCGGCGGGAGGTGAAACGGTTCCCAGTTCCGTGCCCTGAATTGACGTTCCTGATACAGGCCGCAGTCCACGAGAAGACGCGTTCCGTCGACCTCCAGAAGATGACGCGAGCCGGTGACGTTTTGCGCCGCGCCGAGGAAGCTGAGCTTCATTTGCATGTCTTGGTTCCTCTGGGAAAAAGTCAGTACACACAAAAACTTATTGTACCAGGAAACTCTGCATCTGTCAAGGTCGCTGCCGCGCCGGAGCCCGCGTCTCGTGACAACGGGCCCGATAATGGCTTGCTTGTCCCCCGCCGAAAATGGTATACTCATGTCAGGACAGCGTGTTTGTTGCTTCGTCAGCGCTGTCCAACCGATATTGTGAGGAAGGGATTCTGCGACAGCCAGCAGCGAAATAATCCGCATCGCCGGCGGCGGTCTCTCGCTGAGTCCGTCGTCCGGCCGCACGCAACTCCGTACGGAAGAGGTTTGATTGCATGAGAATTCGATGGTTTCTTGTATTGGTTATTGTTTTCCGGGCCGTTAGCGCTCTGGCCCAGACACACCCCGTGGGTGATTTGAACGAGGATTACCAGGTCGATTGGGCGGACTTGCGTCTCCTCGCTGGAAGCTGGCTGGCCGAAGGCTGTCAGGCCGGCGGCTGCGAAGCGGACCTGGACGCCGCCGGCGACGTGGACCTGCGCGACTTTGCCTGGCTGGCGGACAACTGGAATGCCGATGGCCGCACCCCCGTCATCAACGAGTTCGTCGCCAGCAACGGCAGTCAGTTGCCGCTCGAAGCGGGCGAGCTGCTGGACGCCGACGGCGACTCTTCCGACTGGATCGAGCTGTACAATCCGACCGACGAGGCGCTTGCCCTGGACGGCTGGTATCTCACCGACGATGCCGACGATCTGACCCGGTGGCGATTTCCGGACGCCGTGACACTCGATGCGGGAGGTTTCCTGGTCGTGTTTGCCTCGGGCAAGGACCGCAGGAGCGGTCAGTTGCACACGAACTTCAAGCTCGGCGCCGACGGCGGCTACCTCGCGCTGGTCAAGCCCGACGGGCGGACGGTCGCTCACGAGTACGGGCCCACGTACCCCGAGCAGATGAGTGACATCTCGTATGGCCTGGGCCGGTACGACGCCGAGTTTGTGACCTCCGGTTCCGACGCCTCTTATCACGTGCCGGCGGCTGAGGACGCCGGGCGGGGCTGGACCGCGGTCGGTTTCAACGACGACAACTGGCACACCGGCGCCGCCAGTCTGGGTTTCTCCCCGACCTCACAGTTGCTGGGTCAGGACATCGGGAATCCCTCCCTGCCCGGCGGATTCACACCGCAGGGAGCCGGATACATGCTCCATGCCGAAGGCACGGATATCGGGGGCACGGCCGATTCGTTCTACTACTTCTACATGCCGCTCCGCGGTGACGGTGAATTGACCGTGTTCGTGATGGGCATGGTGGGCACGGATTCCTGGGCCAAGGCCGGCGTCATGGTTCGCGAAACGCTCGCTCCCGAATCCAAGCACGTGACGGAAGTCATCACGGTGGGCAACGGAACCGCCTTCCAGCGCCGCACGACGACCGGCGGCTCGTCTGTCTCGAATCATGGCAACGGGCTCAGTGTCCCACGGTGGCTGCGTATCGTCAGGAAGGGCAGCGCGTTCAGCGGGTACTATTCCGCCGACGGCGTCAACTGGACGCGGCAGGGCACCGAAGTGGTCGACATGGCGGCCGACGCCTACATCGGCCTGTGCCTGACCTCGCACGCGCCGGGCAAGCTGGGGGCCGCGGTCTTTCAGAACATCTCCTTCGGCAGCCAGACGAACAATTCTCTCAAAGATCGCATGTGGGGCGTCAACGCGTCGCTCTGGACCCGCACCGAGTTCGTCGCCGAGGAGCCCGCGTTCTTTGACACCCTGCGGCTGCAGATGCGCTACGAAGACGGTTTCGTCGCCTACCTCAACGGCGTGGAGGTCGCACGGGACAACGTCGCCGGCGCGCCCCGGTGGGATTCAACCGCCGCCGCCGACCGCCCCGATATGCTCATGGGCCAGCCGGCCATCTTCGACATTTCGGACCGCAAAGGGCTGGTGCGCGAAGGCCGCAACGTCTTGGCCATCCACGGACTCAACGATAACAGCGACAACGAAATGTTTCTCATCGCGCCCGAGTTGTCCGCCGCCGGGAAAGTGCGGGTGCCGCAATACTTCGCAACGCCCACGCCGGGCCGGGCCAATATCTCCGGCGCCCTGGACATCGTGGCCCGACCCGAGCTCAGCAACGAGCGCGGCCTCTACGATGCACCGTTTCTAATGACCATGAGCTGCGACACGCCCGGCGCCGCCATTCGTTACACGCTCGATGGCATGGCCCCGACGGCGAGCACAGGGGCGGTCTACTCCGGCCCGTTCACCTTGGCCTCCACCATGTGCCTGCGCATCGCCGCGTTCAAGCCCGGCTGGATGCCCAGTCCCGTACAGACCCACACGTACATATTCCCCGACCAGGTGCTGCGGCAGCGGACCAACCCCCCGGGTTTCCCGGCCTCCTGGGGTGACACCGACGGCGATTACGAGATGGACCCCGATATCGTCGACAACGGCGCCTATCGAGGCCAGGTCAAAGAAGCGCTGAAAGCTCTGCCCACGATGTCGATCGTGATGGACCTGGACGGTCTGTTCGGCTCCAACGGCATCTACACCAACTGGAACAGCAGCGGCGCGAACTGGGAACGGCCCTGCGCCGTGGAGCTGATCCATCCCGACGGGACCGAGGGCTTCGATGTGGACTGTGGCATTCGCGTCTACGGCGGCGTCGGACGGCGCGAGAAAAAGAAGTCGTTCCGCCTGATGTTCAAGCGCCAGTACGGTCCGACCAAGCTGCGCTACCCGTTGTTTGGCGAAGACGCGACCGATTCCTTCGACCAGCTCATCCTGCGGGCCAACTTCAACGATGCCTACGTCTGGGGCGCGGACCGGTCGCAGTACATCCGCGACGAATACGTCCGGCGCCTGCAGTTGGCCCTGGGCGATCCGTCTCCCCACGGCACCTTCGTTCACCTGTACA
>JAFGCA010000031.1 GCA_016932895.1 Sedimentisphaerales bacterium
CGCTACGCCGCTTACACGCGTGAATACCTGGGCTGGGGTGTGTTCGCGCTGATGCCGCGGTGATGAGGGGATTACCGGGCGACTCAGGGAATTAAAGGGGTACGAACTGGAAATTCTTTCCAGATCATTTCGGGATGATGATGCAAGTTGCGTTCGGGTAAGCGATTGGAACTCGCGCCGAGGCGCAGAGGCGCTGGGTTTCAAGGGGCGTTGCAGCGTTGGTGCTCTCTGCGTCTCAGCGTCTCTGCGCGCGTACATACTTGATTCCGGCCGAAGGCCGGGCTAGTACCGCATTTCGCAAGTTCCGCGACTATGCGGGAGGAGATTGCTTTCCCGGCGCGCCGGGACTCCTCGCAATGACATGTACGGGTTCTCCCTGTCATTGCGAGCGAAGCGAAGCAATCTGTAGTCGAACGATTTATGAAATGCGGTACTAGGTTCATCCGCGTTCATCTGCGGTTTCATGCTCTTTTTCATCGCCGTTGCATGGGAATAGAGATAGAATAGTCCGATCGAGATACGCACGCCCAAAGAGGTGCCGTATGAAACAGAAGAAGACCTTCGACCCCGTGGCCTTCATGTGGAAGTCCCCCTTTCAGCGACCGGTGTTTACTTGTATTCCCGCCCGTGTGCCGCCATAATACTCCCAGGAAGTTCTAACGGCCAGACACGCAACAAATGAGTTGGAGTTCGAGGCGAACCGCATTGGATACGCCACGGCGACAATCTGAAATGCATAGGTCTGACCCTGAGAGTAAGAAGTCGTCTTACACGGGCAGTAACGAGCAATCCTGCGTTCGATGCAGATTCATACGATTATTGTTGAGCATTCCGAAAGAGAGGATATGAGATGCCACGTTACTGGGTAATGGCACCTGTTGAATCGAAACCAGCAGATCGATTCGACAAGGTCTGGCAATTCGATCTTGGCCAAAACGTGATATCCATTGGTTGGAAAGAACTTGGCGACGTTACAGGTATGACCAGAGATGGGTTGGCTGAAGCTGTCGCGAACACCTACCCCGACAAGCCCTCTCAGACCAAGGCGCTCTACACAAACATGTTGTGGGCATTCTACCATGAGATGCTGCCAGGCGACTACGTCATCGCCAGGAGAGGAAGGAAGACGCTGGCGGGTATTGGCAAAGTCACGGGGCCGGCCGTGTGCTCACTCGGCAGGAATCCGCATGTTGAACATCCGGGCTTTCTCAACGTTGCATGGCAGGCCGAGCCTCGCGACAAATCATTCCCCAGCATTGTCTTCCCAATGCATACGCTGGCTGAGTTCTCGGAAGAGCAGTTTCGCAGTGTCGTTGAAGGCTCCGGTCCACCCATTGTTCCGCCGCAAACCGAACCGGAAGTCGAAGATCCAAGCGAGTTCGTGCTGGAGAAGTATCTGGAGGACTTCATCGTCAGCAACTTCCACACAATTTTCGAGGGTCGCCTTCGTGTCTTTGAGGACTCCGAGGGCAATGACGGTCAGCAGTATACAACGGACATTGGTACCATTGACATCCTGGCGACTGAGGAGAAGACGAAAGCGTTCGTAGTGATCGAACTGAAAAAGGGACGACCTTCGGATCGTGTCGTGGGGCAAATTCTCCGCTATATGGGATGGGTCAAGAGAAACCTGTGCGAAAACGGACAGACCGTCAGGGGGCTTATCATTTGCCGTGACCATGACCGAAAACTGACCTATGCCTTGGAGATGACAAACAACATCGACGTACGGTACTACAGCGTGTCATTCAAGCTGAAAGAGAATCCCTAACAAGTGAGTGTAGGATGGGCAACTCGTTGCCCATGCTGATCTTGCAGGGAATTAAAGGGGTACGGTACAATTTTCGTATAGTGACATTTTGCAATTCTCGGGACAGGTTACTTATCTTGAGTGTGAATCAAGCGTGGCATGGCCTGAATTGTGAACATCTGCGTTCATCCGCGTTCATCTGCGGTTTCCTATTGTTCTTCATCATTTGCGGAAGGGAGACGTCATGTCTGGACCTTGTTGTGACAATTGCGTTTATTGCCTTGTGGACCCGGAGGGTTGGCCTCGGTCGCAGTGGCGGGGCGAGGCGGCCGTGCCTACGTGCGCGAATCATCCGCAGTGGATGGGGGTGGTGCATGATGTGCCGGGGGTGGCGTGTGAGAACTATCGGGCCAAGCCCGTCCTGCCCCGGGGCGAGGCCGTCCGGTTGATCCCGCTGGTCGAGGGGGACTACGCCTGCGTGGACGCGGCCGATTATGAGTGGCTCAGCCAGTACCGCTGGCGTGCGAGGAACGGGTACCCTACCCGAACGGAGAAACGCAGACACATTACCATGCACCGCCAGGTCATGCAGGCCCCGCCGGGCAAGCTCGTGGACCACATTGACGGAAACAGAGCCAATGCCCGGCGATCCAACCTGCGTGTCTGCACCGTGGCGGAGAACCAGCGCAACAAGCGCAAGACAGGCAACTGCCTCTCTCGCTTCAAAGGCGTCACATATTCCAGGAGAGCAGGCAAGTGGAAGGCAGGATGCAGATTCGAGGGCCACTTCTACCACCTCGGGTATTTCGACGACGAGGTCGAGGCGGCGCGGGCGTACGACTATGCGGCCGTCAAGTATTTCGGCGAGTTCGCCTGCGTGAATTTCCCGAGGGAATGGCCCCCCGACCGCCGGACCAGGGTCCGTGAAGAATACCTGCAAGCCGAGGCGGCGGCGCGGAAGCGTGACGAGGCAGGAGTGCCGGCGAGAGCCGGCGCGGACAAGGAAGGTTGCCTGCGCCCGTGAGAGGCGCCATGATGTCCCCAGGCTGGGCGTCGGCCGGAACCGGGTATGTACGCGCGCGGAGACGCTGAGACGCAGAGAACACCAACGCTGCAACCCCCTTTGAAACCCGGCGCCACTGCGCCTCGGCGCGAGGTCCAATCCCTTATCCGGCCGGAATACGGATTAGGGTACATTCTCGCGCGGCAGCTTCTATACTACTGCGCCGCAACAACTGGAAATTTTCTCGAGATAATCTCAGCAGAGGTCGTTAAGCCATTGCGAATATTGAAGTTATGCCTCTCGCAAAGACGCAAAGATCGCCAAGGTTGAAGGGTCTTTTCATTGAGGCCTTCTTTGCGCTCTTTGCGCTCTTCGCGAGAGAGTATTTGGTTCCGGCCGCAGGCCAGATCCTTCGCTGCGCTCAGGATGACAACCCCCGGTTGGGGATTGTCATTTGCCGATGCAGAAGCGGCTGAAGATTCGGTCGAGGACCTGCTCGTCGATGTGTTCCTGTTCGATGTCCGCGATGGCCTGGCAGGCGGTGCGCAGCATCATCACGGCCACCTCCTCGTTGCCCTGCACGATCTCCTCGGCCGCTGCAGCGACACTCTCGGTGGCGCCGGTGACCGCCTGTCTGTGGCGCAGCGTCAGAGCCATAGCGTGTCCGCCGGAGATTGCATCGGCCGCGGCCAACTCGCTTTTGCTGGTCGGCGCCTGATAATCGAGAAGGGCCGAACGAATGCGGTTCCTGAGCCTGTCGAGGCCCGCGCCGGTCGCCGAGGAAGTGGCAAGGAACTCGGCGCCGAAGGTCTGGCGCAACGCCGCAACCTTGTCGCTGAGGGTCTCCGGCGCGAGCAGATCGGACTTGGTCGCAACGTGGATCACCGTTTCCGAGCCGACCAGGGCGCGGACCGCGCGGTCTTCGTCCCAGTCGGATCTGGCGACGTCGACGCAGAAGATCACCGCGGCGCTGCCATGCAGCGCTTCGAGCGCCGCCCGCTGCGCCAGCTCGTCGAGAATGCTCTCCGGCGCCGCCAGCAAACCGGCACAATCGAACAAAACGCAGTCGATTGGAGATTGGGGATTTGAGATTGGGGATTGGAGATTTGGGATTTGAGATTGGGGATTGGAGATTGGGGATTCCAGGTCCGCTCGCGCCCTTTCAATCTCCAATCGGCAATCGGCAATCCCCAATCGAAGCAGTCCGCTTAGGACATCTCTCGTTGTCTTTCGTTCGTTCGAGACGAGGCTTCTCTCCTGGCCTAACAGTACGTTGAGCAGGCTGCTCTTGCCCGCATTGGGCGCGCCGGCGATTGCGATCGCGGGCAGATCGATCAGAGATTCGTAGCGTATGCTTCCGGCCAGCAAGTCTTCGAGCTGCCGGCGAATCCCGCTTAGCCGCTCGACCGCCCGGGCGGCGCTGATGAATTCGACGTCCTCTTCGCTGAAATCGAGACCCGCTTCGATCAGGCTGATGCAATCGAGCAGGGCCGTGCGAATCTCGTTGACGGCTTTGCTCAAGCGCCCGCTCAGCAACCTCTCGGCGGCGTCCAACTGGAAGCGATTCGAGCTGCCGATGATTTCGTTGACCGCCTCGGCCTGGGCCAGATCGATCTTGCCGTTGAGATAGGCGCGGGCGGTGAACTCGCCCGGTCCGGCCGGTCGCAGGCCGCCGGCCAGGAGACGCTGCACCAGCGCTTCGACAACCGCCGCTGACGCGTTGACGTGGATCTCCGCCAGCGTCTCGCCCGTGTACGAATGCGGGGCGTGAAACAAGTAGAGCAAGGCATTGACGTTCAGCTCGTCGTCGATACGCACGGCGCCGGAGACGATCTCGCTGGTGTTGTGAGGACCATGAGCGGCCCGGCCCGCGCCGGAGAAAACGCTCTGACACGCGGCCAGGGTTTCAGGCCCGGTGATCCGGACGATGGATCGCAGCCCTCCGCCGGCGCTGCTGACAGCGACGATGGTGTCGGTCAAGTCAACCATAGTGAAAAAATCAAAGATCAAAAATCAAAATTGTGGAATCCCGGCGCGCCGGGATGACTTCCTTAATTTTGCATTTTGATCTTTGCTCTTCTTAGTACTTGTAGAACGGCTTGGGCTTCTTCTTCTTGACCTTCCCGCCGGTCTTGCTGGTCGCAGAAACCAGGCCCTTGGCCTCTTGCTCTTCCTTCTCGCGGATGTGCTTGCGGATGACGTACTGCTCGATCACGCCGGCGAAGGTGCTGGACATGATGTAGAGGTTCACGCCGGAGGGCGCTTTGTACAGCATCAACGGAAACAGCAGCGGCATCATGATCATCATCATCTTCTGCTGCTGGGCCATCTGCGGATTCGTCGAGGCGTTGCCCTGCGTGGGCATCAGCTTCTGCTGGAGGTAGAACGCCACGCCCATCATAAGCGGCAGCAGGTTGAGCGACTCGATCTTCCAGCCCAGCACAGGCACCGTGATCGTGGCAAATCTGACCAGCGCGTCGGGCACCGACAGATCGGTGATCCAGAAGGGCAAGAAGGCCGCCCCGCGCAGGTCGATGCTCGTATAAACGGCACTCCAGAGTGCGATCCAGATCGGCATCTGCACGAACATGGGCAGCATGCCCGTGATCGGCGAGGCCCCCTGCTCGCGATAGAGCTCCATGAGCCGCTTGTTCATCTCGGCTTTGTTGTTGGCGTACTTCTTCTTGATCTCCTCGGCCCGCGGTGCGAGCTTGCTCATCTTGCTCATGGAGATCTGGCTCTTCTTGGTGATCGGATGCATGATCAGCCGCATCAGGAAGACCAGGATGATGATGACGACGCCGTAGTTGCCGATGAAACCGTACATCGCTTTCATAATGGCCAGGATGCCGAAGGCCAGCGGATTGATGATGGACGCGGGACAACAGCAGGCCATGAAATCGATGGTCTGGACGAACCCGAGGTCGCGGTACCGTTCGTTCTTGTCGAAGAGGCTCTTGTCCTTGGGCCCGAGATAGAGCTCGAACTTGTACGTTCGGGCGCTACCGGTCTGGCCGGCCGGATCGAGCGTCGCGGTAGCGGTGGAGAGATCGAGCCCGATGGTCTCGTCGCCGCTGTCGGCCTTGTGATCCGCGTCGGGGTTGTAAAACCGTCCGCTTCTACCGGTCACCCAGTCGCAATAAGGCTGGTTCGCGTCGGGCAGCGGGACCAGAATGGCGGCGAAGTACTTGTTCACTGCGGCCGACCAGAGATATTGGCCGCTACTCCTTTTTGGCAACGGTTCCCTGTCCTGCGCGGTCTCGGCCTTGCGCAGGGCTTTCGTGTCGCGCCGGCCGCTGATGACCTGGCCCTGGCCATTTCTGTACCCTCCGACCACTTTGCGCATATCGGAGCGAAAGCCTTCTCTGCCCAGTCCGGCCGGGCCGGTCAGGTCGTACTGCACCTTCTGCGCCGAACCGGTGAGATTCTCGACGTCCAGCGTGCATTCCAGCAGAAACGTATCGGGCCGGACGCGATAGGTCTTGGTCAGCTTCACAACTTCCGCTTGCTGGTCGTCTACGATGGTGGCCTCGAAGGAGGTCGTGGTGCCGCCGTCGTCGGCCGTTTCCGTGCCGAGGGTCTTCCAGCTCAGGCGACTGAGGTTCAGTTTCTGCCCCTGGTCGACGAGGACGAATCCCCTGTTGGCCATCGGGAGGATCTCCCGGCCGGCGCCCAACTGCACGGGGGAGAGGAAAACCAGCGGTTGCGGGTCCTTGTGATCGCGGTTGTCATACCCGCTGAACGTGGCGGTGCGAATGGCGGCGCCCCTGGAGTCGAGCTCCAGCATGAATTTGTAGCCGGACTCGGGGTCGGTGGAACCGACCGAGATCTTTCGGTCCGTGCCTCCAATCGCGCCGAAGTACTTTGTTGCGCCCGCCTGCACCTGTGCCGGCTTCTCCGGCGCCGGTGTCTCGTCCGCCGCGGGAGGCTCGACGGCGGTGGTTTGCTGCAAGAGGATGCAGCCGGGGCCGCCCGCCTGCTCGGACGCGAAAAGGGCCGGTGCGGGCCGCAGAGCCCCCGATTCATACACCAACCATCCGCAGAACAGGCAAAAGCCGACCAACGTCAGGATGAAAGCAGTTCTCAAGCTCATATCATCTTTCGTTTCAAATAATGGCAAAGTTCACGGCCAGGCGACGCGGTCCGCGCTACCGCCCGTCGCGCAGCCGCTCGGCGTGGAAGTTGTCCAACCGGTCGATCGCGTAGATCTTCTTCATCGTCGCTTCGAAGTCGTATTCGAGCCGGACGAAGTGCACCTTGTTCTCTTCCACATACACGTAGCTGGCCCGGTTGTCCTTGTCGCGAGGCTGGCCGACGGAGCCGATGTTGATGATGGCCTTTTCTTCCTTGATGATGGGATAGACGCCGCCGAGCTCGTCGGGCAGATAGAAATCGGGCTCATCAAGGAAGACGCCCGGCATGTGTGTGTGGCCGACGAAGCAAATGTGCTTGAGCCGCTCGAAGAGCACGCGGACCTTGGCCGGATTGGTGTATACGTCGTCCGGGAAGATGTACTCGTTGATCGGCCGCCGCGGCGAAGCGTGAACGAAATCCACCGTCGCCGGGGTCGGACCCAATTGCGTCTTGATCGAGTGACGCATGGGCAGCTCGCCCAAAAAACGCCAGCGCTTGTCGCTCTGGGCCCGGTGGTCGTCCATCTCCAGGACTTCACGCGTCCAGAAGCTCGCCTGCTCGGCCCCGTAGTTGAAGTTCGTCGGCTCGTAAAAGACCGCATAGTCGTGGTTGCCCAACACGCACCATTGGCTCTTCTCGATGATCAAATCGAGGCATTCCTTGGGGTTGGGCCCGTAGCCGACGACGTCGCCGAGGCAATAGATCGTCTTGATGCCCCGCTTCTCGATATCCGCCAGGACCGTGCTCAAGGCTTCGATATTCGAATGTATATCGCTAAGAATCGCAAACATAGACTATCGATACGCAAACCATAGACATAGACTATCGGTACGCAATGAAACTTCACTTGATAGCAGAAAAAGCGGCCGATTGCCAGAAGATTTCTTCGCTTTCGGGCAGTCGCAGAGTCCGTCGCCTCCGCCTGCGGGGCCCGGGCGGCCGCAAATGCGGCTTGCTTGCCCGCGACGCGCTGCTATAATGCGGTCTCTGACGGGAAAATACGGTTATGAGGTGTCGTCTTGGTAGGCATTACCCTTCTGGAAACCCACAATCTGGTGAAGCGTTATTCCGGCCGGGCCGTCGTCGATGAGGTCTCGATCACGATCAATCAGCGCAGCATCGTCGGCCTGCTCGGCCGAAACGGAGCCGGAAAGACAACCACCTTCCGGATGATTATGGGGATGGTCACCCCCGACCGCGGAACGGTGGCCTTCGAGGGCCGGGAAATCACCAAACTGCCCATGTACAAGCGGGCTCGCCTGGGTGTGGGATACCTCTCGCAGGAACCGAGCATCTTCCAGCGCCTCAGCGTCCGCGACAACCTCCTGGCCATCCTCGAAACGATGTCGCTGACGCGACGCGAGCGCACCCGCAAGGCGGACATGCTGATCGACCGGTTCGGCCTGCGCGAGGTGGCCAAAAGCCAGGGCCGCTTCCTCTCCGGCGGGGAACGACGCAAGCTCGAAATCGCCCGCGCCATGGTCACCGATCCGTCGCTGATCCTCCTGGACGAGCCCTTCAGCGGCGTGGACCCGATCGCCGTCGAGGACCTGCAGGAGGAGATTCGCCAGCTCGTGGCCGCCGGTGTGAGCATCCTCATCACCGACCACAACGTCGAACGGACCCTGGAAGTGGCCAACAAGGCCTACATCATCGACCACGGCAAAGTCATCGCCGCCGGCCCGCCCGCCGAGATCATCCGAGACGAGCTCGTCAAGAAAAGCTACCTCGGAAACACCTTCGCCGGCCACGAATTCGACGAACAGTAAAGGTCCAGCCCATGGCCATCACGAACTTAAAGGTCTCCAACTTCAAGAGCTTCAAAGACCTCGACCTGAACCTGGGCCCCTTCAACGTCGTCATAGGCGCCAACGCCGCCGGAAAATCAAACTTCGTCGAGGTATTCCGGTTTCTGAAAACGCTTGAGCGGGAGAATCTTGACGACGCGATTTCCCTCCACGGTGGTCGCGACTCAATCCTAAACAAGAGACTCGGTATCTCCGAACCATTGCGAATGCGAGTAACATCTGACCGCCAGATGACGTGCGGGCCGATCTCGTATGTTCGTGTGTATCAGACGACATATGATTTCAGTCTCCAGTTCGAGGGTCAAGGGAATAGGGCGGTCGTCAAGGATGACCATTTCACACAGAAAATGCGAGTGGAGGCCGGTGGCGAAGACACCGGAATGACAGTCGAAATCCGCATGTCTGAAGGCGAACGGAAAGTGGAAATTGGTCCGCGGGATCTCGTAGAGCGGATCACCGACAAGGAGGTTCCCCTAGATAATCCTTGGCTTTCCACGCCCTATGACTACGTGCGGAAGACCTCGGACCTTATTGAGAAGTGGAAGGCGAATGAGCTCTTACTGCGCCTGCGTGTCTTCGGCTTCGTTGACTCCTCCGAGAGTCTCTTTCAACGTGTGGGTGTGCATGACATAGAGCCACGTGAGGCAAAGAAAGCGCATGAGATCGCGGGCAGATCGCAACTTGAGGAGAATGGCGAGAACCTTGCGCTTGTCCTCAGGAGCATCCTGGCTGATCCTGAGAAGAGTCGCAAGTTTCACAATCTCGTGCGATACCTGCTCCCCTTCGTGGCGGAGGTGGGGACGGAGAAGTACCTGGGAGAGTCTGTCCTTTTGAGGCTTCGCGAGGAGTATTATGAGGGGGACCTCCTTGCCAATCTGCTGTCGGACGGGACCGTCAACGTCGTCGCCCTTATCATCGCGTTGTTCTTCGAGGACAAGGACGTGGTCATCATCGAAGAGCCCGAGCGGAACATTCATCCGCGTCTGATCTCCGGGTTGGTGACGTTGATGAAGGATGCGGCCAGGAACAAGCAGGTCATCATTACGACGCACAGTCCTGAAGTCGTAAGACACGCCGGAGTGGAGAACTTGCTGCTGCTGTCGAGGGACAAGGAAGGCTTCTCCACTGTGTCGAAGCCGGCCGAAAAAGAGGCGGTGAAGATATTTCTCAAGAACGAGCTGGGTCTTGATGAGTTATTCGTTCAAGATGTTCTTTCGATTTGAACTCTTATGTGCAGATGTATCTATGTGTTTCTCGAAGGCTACACGGATGAACGCTTCTTCAATGTGATCATACGGCCTGTTCTTGGACAACGATACGCGGCCGTCGTTCCGTGGCGATACGCCCAACGGTCGAAGGAAGACGTGAAGAGGGCTCTGCAATCTGTTCGCGACGGGAAAGCTGATTATCTCTTTCTGAAAGACATCGACACCTATCCATGTGTGACTGCGATAAAGGAAGACTTGCTCAAGACCTACAAAAAGCGGATCGACCCTTCCTGGGCAATCGTGGTGGTGAGAGAAATCGAGAGTTGGTACCTGGCCGGCCTGGACGACGAAGCCCGGCAGGAGTTTGGCATCTCGCCGAATCGTCATCGCCATACGAATGACCTCACAAAGGAGCAGTTTGAGAGTCTGATGCCAAAGAAGTTTGATTCGATCACTGATTTCATGGATGAGATTCTAAAGAGATTCCATGCCGACACGGCCAAGGGAAAGAATCGATCCTTTTGTTATTTGATGGACCTGCTGGAGGCACGGTTAAGAAAGGTGTAGGCGATGGACCACATTGATGTGGACAAGTGTAAGATCACGCATTATCCGGCGGCGGTTTTGGGTCGGCCGGCTGAGCCGGTGGGGGAGATTGACGAGACGATTCGACGGCTGGTGGAGAAGATGACGGACATCATGCTGGCCAACAAGGGGATGGGTCTGGCGGCCCCGCAGGCGGGGGTGGGTCTGCGGCTGTTCATCATTTCCCTGGATGGCACGCGCGACAACGTCCGGGCCTACATCAACCCCACCGTGACCCCGGCCGGCGACCTCGATGAAAAGGAGGAAGGGTGCCTTTCCGTGCCGGGCATATGGCCGAAAATCCGCCGCTACAAAGGGGCCACGGTCACCGCCACGGACCTCGACGGCAACGAGTTCACCGAGGCCGCCGAGGGGCTCTACGCCCGCTGCCTGCAGCATGAGAGCGATCACCTCGAAGGCCGGACGATCGTCAACCGCATGGGCCAGGCCGCCAGGATCGCCAACCGGCGGCAGTTGAAGAAGCTCGCGCGGGAGCAGCAGGGCAAGTGACGAATCCATTGTCGATTTCGAATTGACGATTGCGGAGTGCTTTTGCCGGTGCGCATCCATAGTCCGCAATCCCTGGTTGGCGATCTATCATGAACATCGTTTATCTCGGCAGCGGCGAATTTGGCCTTCCCTGTCTCGACGCCCTGGCGGCGTCGCCTCACGAACTGTCGCTTCTGGTGACGCAGCCGGCGCGGGGGTCGGGTCGAGGTCGCAGGAGGTGCGCTACGGCGGTCTGCTGCTGGGCCCAGGACCGTGGCCTGCCGTTGATCGAGACCGAGAACGTCAACACTGCGGAAGCGGTCGCCAGGATCGCCGCCTGTCGGCCGGATGTCGTCGTCGTCATCGCATTCGGGCAGAAGATCGGGCCCGAACTGGTCGCCCTGCCGCCGAAGGGCGCGATCAACGTACACGCCTCGCTCTTGCCGAAGTACCGCGGGGCCGCTCCGATCAACTGGGCGATTGTCAAGGGCGAGACGCACACCGGCATCAGCATCATCACATTGGCCGACAAGATCGACGCCGGGGACATCCTGGGCCAGTCGCAGACCGAAATCGGCACCCACGAGACCGCGGGAGATCTGCACGACCGCCTGGCCGGGCTGGCGGCCCCGCTGCTGCTCGATACCCTGGCGCAGCTCGACGCCGGGACCGCCACGTACGTCAAGCAAGACGACGCCGAAGTTACCTTCGCCTCGAAGCTGCGCAAAGCGGATGGCCTTTTGGACTTTGACGAGCCGGCGCCGGTTCTGTCGCGCAAGGTGCGCGGCTTCTGGCCCTGGCCCGGGGCGTCCGCGTGTCACGTCTCGAAAGAAACGCAGAAATCGACGCGCGTGACGGTGGCGCTGGCCGACGTGATCTGGGGTCCGAACCCGCCCGGCTCGGTCCCCGGGACGTTTGACGAGGACTTGAACCTGGTCTGCGGCGAGGGGAAGCTGGCGATCATGAAGATCAAGCCCGCCAACTCGCACTTGATGGAGTTCCGGGATTTCATCAACGGCTGGCGCGTCCGGCCGGGCGACCGGTTGACGAAAGTGGAGCAGTAAAATGTCACGGGGGAGCCCAAGATCGGCGCGCGCGGTAGCGGCCGACGTCCTGCGTCGCTTTGAGGCGGGTCGGGAGTACGTCGCTCCCGTGTTGGAGAGCCTCCTGGAGCAGACCGAAGAGAGACAGCGGGCCACCGATCTGGTCTACGGGACGATCCGCAACCTTCGCGCCATCGACGCGGTGATCCGCCAATTCTCCGGGCGACCGGTCGAGCGCATCGCGCCCAACCTGCGGAGCATCATCAGGGTTGGCGTGTACGAACTCGTGTACAACGCCGCCACGCCGGCTTATTCGATCGTCAACGAGGCGGTCAACAGCGCCAGGCGGGCCGGAGGCAGGAAGCAGACGGGCTTCGTCAACGCCGTCTTGCGCCAGGTCGTCCGCCACATCGCCGATCGTCAGGCCGAGCTCGCCGGCGCCGCTCCGAGGCGCACGCTCGTGCAGACCGCGGATCGAGGGTGCGCCTTCGATGTCGATTTCCTGCCCGATCCCGACACCGCGCTGGCCGAGTTTCTCAGCGTCTGCTTCTCGCTGCCAAAGTGGCTGATCGGCGAGTGGATCGAAACATTCGGCCCCGAAGAGACCCGGCGCATCTGCCTGGGCTCCAACCGCAGGCCCAGCGTCTACATCCGAACCAACACTCTGCGAACGAACGCAGAAGATCTGTTACAGCGTTTCGAAGAAGCCGACATTCAGGCGGAGATCGTGCCATCCAAGCAGTGGCAGCGCCCGGCGGGAAGGCTTTCCTGTCATCCTGAGGCGCAGCCGAAGGATCTGGGCCCCGAGGGGACAACGCGTTACCGTCCCCGCCAACCGTCAATCCTGAAACTCACGAGCCCGCAGTCGGTGACGCAGCTTCCCGGCTTTGCCAAGGGCTGGTTCGCCGTGCAGGACCTGGCGGCCGCCGGCGCCGTGCGCCTGCTCGATCCCCAGCCCAACTGGACGATCCTGGACCTGTGCGCTGCGCCGGGCACGAAGACCACGCAGCTTGCCGAAGCGACGGGGGACGCCGGTCGGATTGTGGCCACCGACATCGACGCCAAGCGCCTGGAGAAGGTCCACGAAAACGTCACCCGCCTCGGCCTAAAGAGCGTAACCGTCACCCCCTACACCCAACTCGAATCCCCAATCCCCAATCTCCAATCCCCAACCACGCCCGCCCCCGGCACATTCGACGCCGTCCTTGTCGATGCCCCCTGCTCGAACACGGGCGTCCTGGCCAAACGCGTCGAGGTCCGCCACAGAATCCGTCCCGAAGCCGTGCGGAAACTGGCGCAGACCCAGAGAGGGCTGTTGGAAAAGGCCGCCGCCTTCGTCAAACCGGGCGGCAAAATCTGCTACAGCACGTGCAGCATCCAGCGAAGCGAAAACCAGGACGTCGTCGCCGCCTTCCTGGCCGACCACGACGACTTTACGCTGACCGACGAAGACCTCCGCCTGCCTTCGGCCCAACCCTTCGACCACGACGGCGCCTACGCCGCCGTCCTCACACAACAATAGACCCGCCATCACACGCGCGAGGAGGCAACCAAAGCGACAGATTATAGTGGATCTTGTCTGGGAGCTTCGCCGGTGGTATACTGATGTTATGACGAGCAAAGACCTGGCCATCAAAACGATCCAGGAGTTGCCGGACTCGGCGACCTGGGAGGAGATTGAGGAGCGCATCCGCTTCCTCGCCGGCATCGACAAGGGGCTGGCGGATGTGAAGGCCGGCAGAGTCGTTCCCCACGAGGAAGTGAAGCAAAGTCTCAAAACATGGCTTTCCAGATAATCTGGTCTCAAACAGGCGCCGAAGACCTCAGGCAGATTGTCCAGTTCGTCGCCTCGGACGACCCGGGCGCCGCCGCCCATCTTGCAGATCGCATCATAGGCCGTATCGAGATTGCATCTGAGTTGCCCTTTTCCAATCGATGCGTCCCCGAGAAGGCGGAACAGTGTCTTCGAGAGATCATCCTGAAGCCGTATCGAATCGTGTACCATGTGGACGAGAGGCAAGAGGCCATTCACATCCTCAGAGTGTGGCACGCCGCCCGTGGCGCCCCCGATCTTCCTTAGCCATTCTCTGGCGATTCCTCTCCCATGTGGATTCCTCGTCCCGGCCTGGGTTGAGACGGTGGCCGGGAAAAGACGGTTGGCAGGTTTTTGGGCTAAGGCGGATGACGTACCTTTCGTTCCGTGGTATAATTGCAGGTGAGAAAGGGCGTTACGATGGTCGCGACGAAACAGCAAAAAGAGCAGCTCATGCGAGATTTGGCCGCCTGCCTGAGCGGAGAGAGAGAAGTCTGCAAGGTGGTCGTCTTCGGGTCGTTTCTCCGAACCGCGACTCCCAATGACCTGGATGTGGCGGTTTTTGAGGACAGCGATGAGGACTACCTGCCCCTGGCGCTGAAGTACCGGCGGCTCTTGCGACCGATAGCGGACCAGATTCCCGTCGACGTGATCCCGGTGCGCCCCGGCGTTGCCAGCAGTTCCTTCCTGACTGAGATACAAAAAGGGGAAGTCGTTTATGAGCGATGAGGCCTCGACGTGGGCATCTACCGGCAGTGCGTGATGCTGGCGCAGGACACTCTTGCGGTCCCGCAGAACATCGCAAGCGCGCAAGAAAGCGCCGCGATCTCAGGCCCAGGGATGCAAGCGTGCGTCCGATTGCACGGGCCGAGATCCGTTCGGGGCGAAAGAGGTTATCCATGCTTCTCTTCGACCGGCCCAGAATCACCTGTGCCCATTTCAGCGAGCGCCTTGATGGCTTGATCGACAAAGGAATAGAAGCCTGGAAAGAGTAAAAGCGCTGCCTCTGCGTCCTCGTAGGAAACCTCAACCGCCGTTGGGTGGCCACTCTTGTTCCGAAGCCCACGGGCGTATTCGAAGATAGGCGTAAGCTTGCGGTCCAGGGCATCTGCAACGCTCCCAGGAAGCTCCTTGTTTCCAGCCAAATCCAGCAACGCCTCACGGACCTTCCGGAAGGTGGCTGAAATGGAAACCGGCGACTTGGCCGCTTTGTCGAGTTCCTTTTTCAGTTTCTCCGACCATGGATGAGCGCTTGACTCAGAAAGGGACTGAGCAAGTAAGAGGATCAGACGCTCACAAGCACATCCGATCATTACCGAGGCTGCCCGGCTCAGGCCGGCAGCCCACGCCCCGACAGCTTCATCAACATATGTCATGACAACTTCGTCTGGAGACTTAACGCCATCTCGAATTCTTGCGCAGAAGAGGACTGGATTGTGAGGTGAAGCCTCACCGTTCTCAAGTAACCTGCGTCCCCGCGCGGTTAGATATAGTGCTTCAATGCGTTCGACGCCGCTAGGTAAATTCTGAACTGCGCCGCCTCGCACGCCCGTCAACACGACAATACCTACGCGTTGAAGCCAAGACCAGTGGGTAAAGACTACGTCTGCGTCCCACATCGCACCTTCTTTTGACGCTCTATCCGCGACGGCTTGAAGGAAGCTGAAAGGGGCCTGTGGGCTAAGCTGGGTGTTGAGGAGCGTGTCGTCCATGATCCGCGTGAGGACCTCGGCATTTGAAGTTCCACCATTCGTCTCGCTCATTTTGGGCATCTCCAAGAATATGAAGCACTCTTAAATACCTCGCTCGCAAGTGTATCACCAAACCAAGTTTCGCACAAGTAATCCAGCGGCGCCAGCCCTGATGCACAGTCATCTTCCTATGACACAGAGACTGTGGCCCATTCGTATCAGTCGGTGTTTTGGTTGGTGGCGAGGTGTTTTTCGATGAAGGCGATTTTGGCGGCGGGTCCGCCGGCGTCGAAGGTGGTCCATTGGGTCGGGGCGTCGCCGGTGCGCTGGAAGCGCAGGAGCATCTCGATGTTGCGTCGCTCGATGGCGGCCATGCGATCGCGCTTGTGCTGGTAGTAGGCGTACTCGGCCCTGGCCTTTTCCGGCCAGGCGCCCGCCTCCAGGTAGGAGCCGCAATAGGGTACGCCTAAGTCGATCCAGCAGGCGATTCTGTCCAGCTCTTCGGGGGCGAGGCGCACGCCCGCGTGTCCGTCGGCCAGCATCTCGAAGAGCCCGCTTTGCGTCGAGCCGGCCGCACGGGGCGCCAGCATCGGCGGCGCCGACTGCGCCGTGACCCAGGAGACGAGACGGTTCGGCTGTCCCTGGATGCTGTCTTTCCAGCGCTCGGGTCGGCCGGCCCGCGTCAGCGCGAGGTAGCTGTCGGACCAGTACCGCATGGCCGTGGGGTCGTGATTTGCATGGCTCAACAGGCTGAAAGCTCGCCCCTCGGCGGGGCGGCTCTCGCTCTCGACGAGAGGACGGTCCCAGTCGAGCTTCTGGTTGCGGTCGTCGTGACACGAGATGCAGCGCTTATCGAGGATCGGTTGAATCTCCTTGAGAAAGCTGAACCCGCGCGGCGGCCCGTAAAACCGGTCCAGGTCCTGCGCACCCCGTTTCATCGCCAGGGTGTGGCTGTCGCGCGCGGGCGTGTCATGTTTGCCCTCGTGGCAGCCGACGCACGAGAAGGTCTCGCCCGGCTGCAGGGTGGACCACGACCGCATGGTCTGGACGGCGCGGTTGCTCCGGTCGAGGGCCTGGAAGTAGACGGGCGTTCGGGCGGGGACTTTGAAGCAGGCCGAGCCGTCCTCGTAAACCGCCGCCTCGCCGAGCACGACCTTGACGTCCCAGCACCCGTTGCCGATCGATACCGGCGTGCTGGACAGCGCTGCGCCGCCTTCGCCTGAGCTGAAGTTGCGTCCGAATCCGGCCGCACGATACTCCAGGGCCACGACGCGCAGCTTCGCAATCGTCCCCCGCGCCACACCGGCTAATCCCGGCCCGCGATAGATGTCCTGGACATAGTAGACGCCTTCGGTCTGCGCGTGATCGACGGTGCCGCGCCGGGCGGGGGCAGCGGGACGCGCCGCCAGCGGCACGGGCTGGTTGCACGAGATCTTCGCGTCCCAGGCCAAAAGCTCGCGCCGGCCCTCGATGTCCATGAAGTAGATCCCGTATGGGCGGGGGTACTGCCGGTTGGGACTGCCGACGGGATCGCAGGTGACCAGGAAGCGCTGCTCGTCCAGCGGGTAGGGGTACTGGAACTGGTCGCCATCTTGCCCGTAGGCGTCGACGCGGGAGGCGGGCGTCTCACGCGGCGGACAGATCAGTTGCACGCCGCTGGCTTCCTGCGTGCCGCGCCCGCAATCGATCAGAATGAGCTTGCCGCGCTGGTGACAGTGGTGTCCCGAGGCCACGGCGATGAGCTTGTGGCTGCCGGGGATGCCGCGCGCGTGCAGGATCGTCGTGGGGAACCAGGAATTGTTGCCGTAGAACTCGGTTTGGGCGGTTCCGTCGTGGTTCATGACGAAGAGCGGCTGCGGGTAGATCTGGCCCCGGTCGTTGTAGTCCCAGCGCGTGTAGATGACCCGGCCGTCCGGGAGCACCTTCGGATAGTTCGTGTGGACCTGGTCGTAGGTGAGGCGCCGCAGGAACCGGCCTACGCCGTCGCAGACGTAGAGGTTGGTCACGTCGGTCCACCAGCAATCCACGATCTGCGCGCAGCGCGTGGAATTGAACAGGATGTTGCCGTCGGGCAGATAGACGGGCTCCACGTCGGCGAAGCCGAGGCCGAAGGTCAGTTGGCGGACCTCTCCGGTTTCGACGTTCAATTCGTAGATGTGAAAATCGTCCTCGTAGGCCGTATCGCGGCGCGAGAAGAGGATGCGCGTGCCGTCGCAGGAGACGTCGGGGTCGCGAATGAGACCGTCGGGTTCCTCAAGCAAAGTGTGGCTGGTGGTCGAGCCGTCGGCCGCTACTTCCAGCACGCAAAGTGCTGCGCCCATCCGCCAGTCGGCGTTGCCCCGCTTTCGCTCGGGGTATTGCGAGTCGGTGGGGTTCTCCGTGTAGGCGTAGTGACTTCCGCCTAAGTTGTAGTGCTTGGTGTAGACGATGCGCCGGTACGCCGCCACCAGCGGACGCAGCCGCTCGATGCGCCGCAGGCGGCATGCCCGCCGGTAGAGCGTGCGCCACGCGGGACTGTTGCCGGGCACGTTCTGCGTGCGAAGCTGCTCCATCTCCCGTCGAAATGTCCCGGCCGCTTCCCGCGCGCCGCGGCGCTGAAGTTCGAGCAACACCTTCTCCACCATGGCCGACTCGATCGCGGCCCCGTCGCCGCTGCGAAAACAGGCCGAGACATCCGGACCATGGTCCTGCATCATCCAGTCCTTCTCCATCTCGCCAACCGGCACGGCCGCGACGCGCCGGCCGGCGCGATCGGAAAGACGCAATTCCGCCGCGTCGCCGTGCGCAAGGCTCGACGCAATCAGAAGAAGGGCCAAAACGCAAGTGGTCGTGCAGACAATATGGTCCTGATTGAACTTTTGCAAAATGGAGATTAGGCTTACTTTAGGGAGGAAAAATCTCCTGCGTGATTTTTCCTCCCGAGAACGTACGTGCTTTTCGTATAGGTGTATAAGCTCCTTCTTCAAGGAAATCACACCAACGATTTCCTTGAAGAATATAAGCCTAATCTCCATTTTGCAAAACTCTTGGTTCTGACTTCGGTGCATAGGCTCCTGTATCCCCCGGTTGGGAGGTTCATCCGTGACGCCAACGTTCACCACCGAACGAGACCCGCGTCACAGGCGCCTTCCAGCATACCACAATCGCCCCGAAATCCAAATACTCTCGCCGATCCCCCGCCGTCGCCGGGTCCAGGCTGCGCCTCGCACGCCATCTCGTCGTCGAACGATAGCGGTGTGCACGACACACCCTGCATCCGCCCAAAGCCAGTCGTCCAAAGTAGGGTGGGTTCTTAACCCACGCGTTTGTTCGTTCTCATTCCTCCACCATCCGGCCGCTTTCGAGCCAATGGTTCAGCAATATGACGAGGTCCTTGAAATCGACCTTGCAGTCCCCGTTGATATCGCCGGCGATGGGGGTCTTGCAGAGTCGCTGGCCGAAATACGATTTGCCGGCCTCGGCCGTGCCGCCGTAGGCGCCCATGTTGATCACGCCGCCGTTGGGGAACGGCTCGTAGCCGATGGGACTGTTCGGATCGCCCCCGTCGATGCAGGGGCTCGTGACATCGTCCTGCACCCATGCTTCACTGACCGGGTCCCAGCGCCCCGCCTCACTTCTGAGGTGATAGTCCCCCTCCACGAAAAAGTCATCGTTCGGATCGTCCGGTGTCCCATTCGCGTCCCAATACCCCGCGTCTGCGAAACACGGATCGGCGTCGATGTTGCCTGGGCCCCAGGTCAGCGTGCCATTGGACCCGAACGAAATGCCTACCTGACTGCCTTCCAGGAGACTGTAGGAGACCGAAACCGTTGCCGGAGATTCCTTGATAGCGATTGTGAAGCCTTCCGACGCCTCGTTTTCCCAGAAGATCGAATTCGTGATGCTGGTTACACCTTCAGATCGAGCGTAGAGCACTCCCCCTTTCCCATCTGCTTGATTTCCACAGAACGTGCAGTTGACTATCGTGGTATTCCCAGAAGCTGCGAATATCGCACCTCCGTGAGAAGTGGACTTGTTTCCGTAGAAATGACACCTGCTCAACAAAGGGCTGGCAATGCCAATGTATAGCGCGCCTCCACCTCGATAGGTGGAGATATTCCCGTAGAAACAACAGTCGACAAAAACTGGGCTGCCGCCGATGTACACCGCTCCTCTTGGCCCCTCGTTGCCAAGAAAGAGACAGCCATAGAACCTGAAATTGGAATTGCCACCGAGGTAAACGGCTGCCCCACTCGAGCCTTCATTCTGTCTGAATGTGCAGTCGGTGAAGACCAGCTCGCGACTACCTGCGACAGCACTGCCCGCGTTCTCGCTAAACACACAACGATCCACCGCCCCGCTGGCCTCATATACGTACACAGTCTCATGCCCGCCGACGTGGCCGTTTTCGACAAGATCACAAGCAACAAGCTCGTGTTGGCATTCCCAAGTGTAGATCGCCGCGCCACTGCCGAGCCAAATGTTGTTTCGCTCGAACTGACACCTTCTCATCGCAAGTACTCCGTCGGTGGCACCAAAGACCGCTCCGCCGCTAAACTCCGCGAAGTTCTCGACACATCGGCACTCCTCCATATCAAGCGTCCCGCCCTCCAGACTATATATCGCACCACCGCCGCCCATGGCAGAGTTAGCGACAAAGAGGCACGCCTTTAAGGTGGGATGACCTCCCGCGTGAAGCAATGCGCCGCCCCGATCATCCTCCCCGAAAATGACTGTCGAACTGCGGCCAAACCAGTACGGTGGAGAGTACGCGTGGCCCCCGGTGATTGTAACCCCTTCCAGTACGGCCGTTTGACCAACGCCGCGGCTCGTGACGACGTGCAGGCAGTTCTCCTGTCGGGTTGACTCGATCAACGGGCACCACACGTCCGGCCGCACCCAGTTCCCTTCGTTCGGATCCTCCACGAAGTCAAGCGCGTCCTCGCTCAGTACATCGTCGCCGGCCAAGTCCCCGCTGAGGATCGTCTCGTACGCTTCCACATCCCAATCGTCCGGCTCCGGTGCCCCCAGTCCGGCGTATCCGCCGCGTAACGTCGTCTCGTTCGCGAGAAAAAAGCTCGCCGTCCGGTACCCCGTCCCGGCGGGATTCGCGGCGTCTCGGTCCGGCCGGTAGGTTCCCTGGGCGAGGCGGATTTCGACGGGTTCCTCCGTCGCTGCGGCCTCGGCCAGGGCGTCCTGGAGAAACGTATACGCGGTGGCCCAGGAAGAGCCGTCGCCTCCGGGCGGGGCGTCGTCATCGACGTAGATCGCCTTGGCGCACGCACCACCGGCGACAGCCAGCACCATCGCTACAACCGTCAGAACCACTCGTCCGGCCCACTTCA
>JAFGCA010000196.1 GCA_016932895.1 Sedimentisphaerales bacterium
TCAAGCGAATGGCCTACGGCTACCGCGACGACGAGTACTTCTTCCTCAAAATCCGCCAAGCCTTCCCCGGAAATGGGCCATGAACCATTTTTTTCGCCGGGCATGATATACGGCTCGACAAGGGCGACGGACATTACCGAAACGCTCTTATTCACGCATACGGCTCCGCAGGGAGTCACCTATGCGTCGGCGGATCATTTGAACATCAGGGCGATCGGGGGGCGCGAGACGTATACATCAGGCGACTGTCAGGTATGGATACGTGAGGACCGTCTACCGGCGCCGCTGTTTGGGATGTACTTCGATGACGGGACATCCGTGACGGTCCTTGATCCTTCGCCCAGAGTTGTTACGACGTTCGAAGATTCTCATGATATGGAGGCCGTGCCGTTGATCGATGAGCGTTTCGGATTTGGCTCTGTTGGAGCTTCAACACACGGCACACGACAGCTCTGCGGGTTTTGGATGCCTGGCACCGAAGGCGAAGTCACTTACCGTGGGGACACATATCCAATAGGGCAGCTTCGCAAATGGAGAAGGCGATATCATCCCGTCAAAGACGGCCTGACACAACGTTATGAGGTTGAGTTTCGGTTTGGGTCCGATGCCAGTTTCCCTGATTATCGTAATCATGCCTGGCGATGGGGGTGGGGGACTTTGCAGCCGCAAGTCACACTGCATGACATTGAGCAGGTGCGTGATTCGGTCACGAAGATGCTGGGTGAGCGAGTTGAACATACAGAGGGCAGAGCGGGCATTCCCAATTCGATGCTATGTGCCGGTCAAGAGCGCGACTTCAGCACAGTGAATTTTGAGGTGATCATGGGATTCACAGGGAAGAACCTTGAAGCCGCATATTATTTTTTGAAGGATTCCTATCGTAAAGATAATGCGTACGGGCACGCGCATGGCAGGCTTGGCACAGAGATCATCGATTCGTTTGTGAAATCGCTGAAAGTAGATCCTCCGGCAGGGGAGGGTTTTCAGATCGCTACGGGTGAGCCCGCGTTGGCTCTTCGGAGGGGGAATGTTGTTCATCTGCGGTCGTTTGGTGACGGTATGAAGGCTGCAATGAGAGCGTATCTGCTGGAAGAGGAGAACGGCGTCAGACATGAAGGCTGGCTTGTATGGGTCCGAGGATTTGGGGACTGGCTTTTGACGCAGCAGACGCCTGAGGGGGCGTTTCCAAGGACATGGCGTCCGGGCACAGGCGAAATTGCTGATTCGTCGCCGCAAACCACCTATAACGCGATTCCTTTTCTGGTTATGCTTAGCCAAGCGACAGATTCTGAAAGATATCTTGACGCAGCCGTCGCGGCAGGAGAATTCTGCTGGGCAAATGGTCAGGAGGATGGTGTTTTTGTCGGGGGGACCATTGATAATCCCAACATCATTGACAAGGAGGCAGGGACTTTATCACTGGAAGCGTATCTTATTCTCTACGAGACGACGAATGAGTCGAAATGGCTTGAACGAGCGAGAATGGCAGCGGATTTTTCTGAGACATGGATATACCTGTACAACATACCTATGCCGGAAGACGATGACGACAGGACGCTCCACTGGAAGAAGGGTGTTCCGACGACAGGCATGCAATTAATCGCCACGGGGCATTCGCTGGTTGATCACTATATGTCATATGACGCCGACGAGTATGCTCATTTGTATTGGTATACGAAAGATGCGCATTATTATGAAGTGGCGCGTCTCCTTTTGCATAACACGAAGAATATGATGGCTCTTGACGGGCGTCTTTATGATCTGCACGGCCCCGGGTGGCAGCAGGAACATTGGTCGTTTGCGCCGCCTCGCGGGTATGGGTTACATCGCAATTGGCTCCCATGGGACGCGACGAGTCAATTGAACGGCATTTGGGGGATGGAGGACCTGGATCCTGACCTTCTTGAAGCACTGACCAAGTAAAGGGATAATCACAAATGGAAATTCGAAAAGCCACAATGGCTGCCCGATCGATTATTCTACTCTTGACAGCACCGATCATTGGTTGTGGTGTGATCCGCAATACACCCGATCATGTATTGAAGCAACGAGATATCACAATTGACGGAGATCTTTCAGACTGGCAGGGTGTTACGTGGTATGAGGTGGCTGATGCCGGAAAGCAATGGTTTGGCCAAGGAATAACCGTGCAAGGGTGGCAGGGGCCTTCAGATCTAAGCTTCAGTTGGGCGGGAGCATGGGACGGCAAGGGGCGGTTGTTCTTTGCAATCAAAGCCGTGGATGATATTGTGCTTGACCCGCCGTTGCAGTCGAGTTCCTTCCTGAATGACAATGTGGAGATCCTGATTGATTTCTGCAATAGCGGAGGGCCGCGGCATATCGAGCGCAATGGCACAAAAGAGCTTCGGGGTTATGAACTGCATTTTATGCCAATGTCGAACCCTCTCGTGTTTATCGATGATTCGTTATACCCAACAGCGCCGGAGAGTAAAAGGCCGATAGCAAACCCCCAAAATGCACTTTTCGCAAGTGACTTCGATGGCTGTGTCGAGGTCAAACAGTTTGATGGAGGCTATATTCTGGAGACAGGCTTTACAATACCGGGTGTTCCGTTAGGTGATGGTGCAATTCTCGGGATTGATGCTGATATCTGCGATGATGATGGGAAAGGCAGAGAGAGTCTGCTTCTGTGGCATAGCGGGCAGGTTGATTTCTGGGTGACGATGGATCATTATGGCAAGTTTATTTTGCGCAAGGAAGATTGAAGCAATAGCACAACGTCAGATTAGAAATCCCGGCATGAACGCGAGATGCTGTCAGAAGTTGTGGATGAGGGGATGATCAGGCGGCTTGTTTTCTTTCGCTGTTGGTGAATGTGACGCCGGCGATCACGTCCTGGATCAGGGTATGGCGGTTGAGTCCTGGCCAATGTTTCTGGGCGGAGTGGCACAGGGGGAGGACCATGGCCAGGCAGGCCTTGCGGGAGCGGTTGCCCTTGGTCCGCCGGTGGCGCAGCCGTACGGTCGCGAAGGTGCTTTCGAGGGGGTTCGTGGTTCGCAGGTGGACCCAGTGCGCGGCAGGGTGGGGGGTTGCCGGCCATCCCCACGAAGAAGGGTCACCCGCCGGGGGGCGATTGGGAGACCATCATTGGCGACGGGGTGGTTTTTGAGGCTCGACACGGCGGTGCGGGCCCTAAGTGGGCAGGAACGCTGAGATCTGGTGAAATGGCTATCGATGAGGCTTGTCTTTCCGGTCTTTACTCTTTGGCTGTGAGGCGGTACTATGAGGGTACAGGCCCAGTGTTGCGGAGCCAGATGTGGATTTCAGACGAGCCTGAGCAACGGGGCGAAAGCCGCTTGTTGACTCCGGGCCGATGGGCGACTGTCGACAAGCCGGCCGGTGAGGATCGCCAGGTATTCCGAAGCGGGTTCAATGATGACGTCTAATCAACTGAAACGTATGAAGCGTCTTACCATCAGCGATCTGGCTGAGCAACTTGGTGTTTCGGTTGCCACCGTGTCTTCGGTGTTGAACAATCGTCACAAGGAACGGCGTATTTCGTCCGCTACGGTCAAGCGTATCCAGGAGGCCGCCCGCGTGATGGGATACACTCCCAATATTTCGGCTCGGCGTCTGCGGGCTGAATCGGCGACGGGGCACCTTGTGATCGCGATCATTACGTCATTCGAGGCTCCGCTGCCTCTGGTCAGCGCCAGCCTGAACGCCCTGCAGTGTGTGACCGAAGAGGCTCCGTTTAACCGTTTTTCCTTCACGACGACCATTGACATGTTTCATGCGGGCCATCTTGCAGAACTTCCCGGTCTTCTTGACGGATCGCGTTTCAACGGGGCCGTGATCGCGAATACCATTGCCGAAGATGACTCTTTCCTGGCACGGCACCCTCTTCCGATGCCGGTGGTTTTCATCGGTCGGGAGATACCGGGCTATTCTTCGGTGCGTGAGCTTCCCGAGAGGACCGGCCGGGAAGCCGCGGAGATTCTTCACCGCGAAGGCTGCCAGCGTTTGGCCCTTCTTCGCGCGGAACTTCTCACGCAGTCCACCTCGGGTCGCTGCAAGGGTTTCCGCAGCAAATGCCAGGCCCTGCTCCAATATGATCCCGACGACGTGATTGCTCACGGTTTTTCCGAGGATGCGGGTTACCATGCCATGCAGGAGCACCTGGCCACCGGGGCTCGCCCGGACGGGCTGTACTGCATTATGGACCCGCTGGCGGTCGGCGCGTATCACGCGATCAAGGATGCGGGCTTGGGCATCCCCGGCGACGTCGCGGTCATCGGGACGGGTGACTATGCGATTGCGCCGCACCTCGATCCTCCGCTGAGCACCTTCACGCGGTCGCAAGCGAACATGCACGAGGAGGCGGTTCGGCTTCTTCTGCGGCACCTTACCGGCGAATTGAGCCAAGTGACTCAGATCGTGGTGCCGGTCTTGCCCGTGCTTCGCGGGTCTACCGAGCGGCGCAGATGTGCGGAACTCGACGGGGCTGCCGATCAGGCGTTGGGGAAGGGCTAGTCGATCGGGGTGTTGGCGGCTGTGCGGACGGCGAACGTGAGGGTGGGCAGAACAACGGGGGCCTCGTGGGACAGTTGCGTGGAGTGCGATATGCTCGTTCTGCTTTGGGCGGGTCGTCGGCGTCAGTGTTCGTCGGCGGTCAATGTCACGACGAAGACTTGCCTGTAGGACGTGTTTGCGTTGGTCACGAGGCGATTGAAGGCGATGGAGCGGCCGTCGGGCGACCAGGTGGGATTGAGGGGCGTACTGTGCGAGCGTGGGGTCAGTCGCCGCGGGGTGGAAGGTCGCTGTGGATCGAAGGCGCAGAGGAAGATGCTGTTGTCTGCGGCGTAGCAGAACGTCTTGCCATCAGGCCGCCAGGCGAAGGGGCTTTGGACGGAGAAGGGGGAGTCTGACGCTTGTCGAGCGGGGCCGCCGCGGGGAGAGACGGCGTAGACCTGGACTATGCCATTGTCATCGTGGGCGAGGAAGGCGATGTGTTCGCCGTCGGGTGAGGAAGCGACCCAGTGGCGTGGTTGCGTGGCGACGCCGGGGTGTTTTCGGTTCTCCAGGTGCGTGAGACGGCGTTGCGAACAGCCGGCGGGGGGTGCGGGCAGTGTGGAGGCGGTTCCGGCCAGGGGGCCGTCGGAGCCAGGGCGGGTGATATCGTCGGGGATGTCGGAGATGAAGAGTTCGGTGAGGGTCTGGCCATCCGCGGTGCGGATGTGTCCGAGCCAGGCTTGGGCTCGCTGCATAGTGCCGTCGGCTTTGCGGTATCCGTGTTGGCCGACCCAGGCGTTGCTGAAGGCGCGGCTGACCTGGTCGGAGCCTGGTTGCGGTTCAGGCGTGACCGTGGCGACGAGGACCGAGAACCATTGGCCGGAGTGGTTTTCGCCACGCGGGTCGTCATCGACGTGGACGGCCTGGCCGGCTTTGGCGACGCCGACGGTGCGAAGGTCATGGGGGGCGGCGGCGGCGATCTGAAGATCGTGCAGAATGGCGTCGTTGTAGGTGAAGCCGATCCAGTTACCATCGCCGGCCCATTCGTGAGCGTGTGTGCCGCCGCGGAGGGCGCCAGGGGTGAAGGGCGGTGTGACGTCTCGCGCATCGGGAAGGATGGGTCGGTCGGGCCTGTTGAGGTCGAGAATCATGGCCA
The DNA here is from genome assembly GCA_016932895.1 of Sedimentisphaerales bacterium. The sequence goes on from JAFGCA010000196.1 coordinate 5,630, forward strand.
TGCGACGATGGAAGTCGTACGGGCGTTGTTCGTCGGCATTGAGCAGGCCGTGGATGAAGAGCACGCGATTTTGCCTGGGGTGGAAGCTGACGGTGCCGCAGCCGGGTCCGAAGGGGGTCTGGTTGGGGGTTTCGTAGAGGGTGACAATGCGGCCGGTATCGACGTTGACCATTTCGATGTTGGGGTTGCTGCCCATCTCCGACTCGGCGGTGCGGGTGTCATAGGCGAGCCATCGGCTGTCCGGCGACCAGGGGCCGAATCTGGCGAGGTGTGAGTTGCGTGGCGCGGAGGTGAGCCGGCGTTCGACGGCGCCGAACTCTTCGTGGGGCTCAACGCTGGGGAAATGAGAATGTTCACTGCCACGGATCGGGTACATGTTTGCGTGCAGAGCGA
>JAFGCA010000197.1 GCA_016932895.1 Sedimentisphaerales bacterium
CGGTGTGGCAGCGTCAAGGCCGCAGGCCTTGGCGATGGTTCGCTCGAATTCGAGAGGCGCCATCGCCAAGCTGCGCTTGACGCTGCCACACAGAACGTCTGAACGATACTCATCGTTTGACGAGTAATGAAGCACCGGGCAGTATGAACTGTGGAGCGTGACAATGAATCGACGCGACTTTCTCAAGAGGATGAGCCTGGGCGTTGCGGCCGCGGCGGCGCCGGGATGTACGAGCCTGCTGCAAGGGTCGGGCGGCAACGACAAGGGCCGCCCGCCGAACTTCGTCGTCATTTTCATCGACGACATGGGCTACGCGGACATCGGCCCGTTCGGAGCCGAGGGCTATGAGACGCCGCATCTGAACCGCATGGCCGCCGAGGGCGTGCGCTTCACGGACTTCTACGCCGCCGCGTCTTCTTGCACCCCGTCGCGGGCGGCCCTGATGACGGGCTGCTATCCGCAGTGCGTGGGACTGCCCCACGTGCTGGGCCCAGGCGCCGGGATCGGCATCAGCAGCGAAGAGCAGACCATCGCCGACGTCCTCAAGCCGCTCGGCTACGCCACCGCCTGCTACGGGAAGTGGCACCTGGGCCACCATCGCCCGTTCCTGCCGACGCAGCATGGCTTCGACGAGTACTTCGGCCTGCCCTACTCCAACGACATGTGGCCGCGTCACCCCGAGCGGCCCGACGGATACCCCGACCTGCCGCTGGTCGAGGGCGAGAGGGTCGCCGCCTACAATCCCGACCAGACGCAACTAACGACGTGGTACACGCAGCGCGCCGTGCGCTTTATCGAGAAGAACAAGGACCGGCCCTTCTTCCTCTACGTGCCGCACTCGATGGTTCACGTCCCGCTGTTCGTCTCGGACAAGTTCAAGGGCAAATCGAAACGGGGCCTCTTCGGCGACGTGGTCATGGAGATCGACTGGTCCGTCGGCCAAATTCTCTCGACCCTGAGGCGGCTGGGCCTCGACGAGGACACGATGGTCGTGTTCTGCGCCGACAACGGGCCGTGGCTCAGCTACGGTGACCACGCCGGCTCGGCCCAACCGCTGCGCGAAGGAAAGGGCACCTCGTTCGACGGCGGGCAGCGCGAGCCGACACTCGCGTGGTGGCCGGGACAAATTCCCGCCAGCGCCGTCTGCGAAGAGCCCGCCTCGACCATGGACATCCTGCCGACGATCGCGCGTCTGGCCGGCGCGAAGCTGCCCGAGCGCAAGATCGACGGCAAAGACATCTGGCCGCTCATGTCGGGCCGCGCCGGAGCCGAGAGTCCGCACGAAGCGTTCTTCTACTATCGCGGCTGGACGCTCGAAGCCGTCCGCAGCGGCAAATGGAAGCTGCACTTCCCGCACGGCTACCGCACGCTGGCCGGACGCAAGGGAGGCACCGGAGGCATACCCGCCAAATACGAGCAGGGCAAAATCGAGCTGGCCCTCTTCGATCTGGAAAACGATATCGGCGAGCGGCACAACGTCGCCGACCGGCATCCCGACGTGGTCGAGAGACTCAAGCGCCTCGCCGACCAGATGCGCCGCGAGTTAGGCGATTCGGCCACGAAAGTAACCGGCAAGAACAGACGGGAGCCGGGGAAAATCTCAGGGTAAAACGAACCGCAATCTACCGAAGCCAACAGCAGTGAGGGCATGGACATGAAGCAGGCGATGACACGGCGTGAGATGATCCGATGGATGGGCCTGGGAGCGGCCGGCGTGACGCTGGCCGGATGCACGAAAGGCCTGAGCCGAAACACGACGGGCGCGAAGAAGCCCAATTTCATCATCGTCTTCGCCGACGATTTGGGCTACGGCGACCTCGCCTGCTACGGACATCCCACGATCCGCACCCCGAACCTCAACCGCATGGCCGCCGAGGGACAGCGGTGGACCAACTTCTACGTCGGCGCCTCGGTCTGCACGCCCAGCCGGGCGGCGCTTCTGACCGGGCGTCTGCCGATCCGCAGCGGCATGTGCAGCGACCAGCGCCGCGTGCTCTTTCCGGATTCCGCCGGCGGCCTGCCCCAGACCGAAGTCACGCTCGCCGAAGCGCTCAAGCCGCAAGGCTACGCCACCGCCTGCATCGGCAAGTGGCACCTGGGCCACCTGCCCCCGTACCTGCCCACCAACAACGGGTTCGATTCCTACTTCGGCATCCCCTACAGCAACGACATGGACCGCGTCGGCGGGCCCAGGGGACGCGCAGCCTTCCTCGATCCCAAGGCCGAATACTGGAACGTCCCCCTGATGCGCGACGAGGAAATCGTGGAACGTCCCGCCAATCAGAACACGATCACGAAGCGCTACACCGAAGAGGCCGTACGCTTCATCGAGAAGAACAAGGACCGCCCCTTCTTCCTCTACCTCGCGCACAACCTGCCGCACGTGCCGCTGTTCTGCTCGGATGATTTCAAGAACACCAGCGCCCGCGGCCTGTACGGCGACGTCGTCGAGGAGATCGACGCCGGCGTCGGCAAGATTCTGGCGGCCCTGAAACGCGAGGGCCTGGCGGAGAACACGTTTGTCGTCTTCACCTCGGACAACGGCCCGTGGCTGATCTTCGACGAGCACGGCGGCTCGGCCGGGCTGCTGCGCGAGGGCAAGGGCTGCACCTACGAAGGCGGCATGCGCGAGCCGTGCGTGTGCTGGTGGCCGGGTAAGATCGAGCCGGCCGTCGTCCACGAGATGGGCGCGACCATGGACCTCTATACCACGATCGTCAAGCTGGCCGGCGGGCAGGTCCCGACCGACCGCGTCGTCGACGGCCTGGACCTGCGACCCGTCCTCTTCGGCACCGGCCCCAGCCCGCGGCAGACCATGTTCTACTATCGCGGCCAGCAGCTCTACGCCGCCCGCAAGGGACCCTACAAGGCCCATTTCATCACCAAATCCCCCTACGGCCGGGACAAGCCCGTCCGACACGACCCGCCCGAGCTCTACCACCTCGGACACGACCCCTCCGAGAAAAAGAACATCGCCAAAGACCACCCCAACGTTATCGCCGACATCCTCAAGGAGGTCCAAAAACACCAGGCCACCCTGACCGGCGCCGAAGACCAGCTCGCCAAACGAATCAAGAAAAATTAACGGTAATCACAGATGAACGCTCCGTGGGAGCATCAGAGGGTCGGCTATAGTTGGGGCGTTCCCCTGGCGGCGTGCCAAACTCTGGCGATTTCGACGGTGTGTTCAGAAGCTTTGACGCGATAGACGATCCGGCAAGGCCGGCGAATCGCCTCGCGGATAATGGGATCGTCGAACTCGGGGACGATACGCCCGGATTGAGGAAAATCGGCGAGATGTTCCACTGTCTCGAATACTGCCTTGATGAAACGCGCCGACGCCTGCGGCCGGGATTCTGCGATGTACGAAGCGAGTGCCGCCAGATCGAGGCGGGCGGAAGGGGCCCAGATCACTTCGTAAGCCATTCGGCAAACTCCTCTTTCACCTTCTCGTGGGAGATGCCCTTGCCCTCATCCAACTCGCGCAGGCCCTTGCGAACGCCCGCCACGAAGTTGATCCGCTCCTGAATATCCTCCCAGGAGGCGTCCTCAGGCAGTTGCTCAATAGTCCGTAATGCTATCTCTTTGGTCGTCATGACTGCATTATACCCAATCGACAACTCAAGACTCAACCCCAAGCACCAAGAACCCGGGGTCTCTGCCTTCTCCCTGCATTGTGCTCTGACATGTTGCCGTTTGATCTCTGACTTCAAAAGTGCGGCATAGACTCGCGTTGAGTCTATGCCGCACTTCGTTTCCAAGAGCCAATACTCCCGGGACACTGCAAGATCGATCTCGCAGCCCGGATCGATACGCTATTGTCCCTGAGACGCCAACTGCTGTACTTCCTCGGCGGTGAGGGGACGATCGTAGATTCGGAAATCGTCGAAGGTGCCGTTGCAGTCGTCGTTGCCTGCATGGCCGCCCCCGAGGTACACGGTGCTTCCGGGATCGACCCATTCGGACTGATTCGTGGCAACCAGTTCGCCATCGATGTACAACAACTGCTCGATGAGATCGGAATTCTCCGGGTTGACACGCCAGGTCATGGCGATGTGATACCAGGTGTCGACTTGCAGCCAGACACCGCGCACGTATCCGGTTTGAATGCGGCCGGCAAACTCGCCGGAGCCATAGATCCACATCTCCCAGTCGTTGGCTTCCACACTGTTATCGAGGATGCTGTTGTAGTTGTACAACGAGGTCGGTCTGAACCAGAGGCAAATGGAGCCGCGGTTGTAATACACGAAATCGATGGCGACCACGTCGTTATCCGTTTGACCGTCCGTCCCGGACAACTGCAGGGCCTGCCCGTCGATACCCTCGACGTATTCGTGGGTGCCGTCGGCCCCGTCAATCAAGGTGGTGGTAAAACCGCGCACCACTTCATCGACGTTGCCGTCAAGCGGCAGGTGAACGATCAGCCCGCTATCGCCGGAGGGCCATACGTCAATCAACACCTGATCGGTATCTGAAAACTGCCCATCGCTGGCGGTGAACGAGAAGAGGTACGCACCGGGAGTGGTGATGACGACGACGGTTTCCTGGGCATTCGGCGACAGGATGGTCACCTCATCGTGGCCGGCGACCATCTCCCATGAGTAGGTCATTTCGCCGGTCGGACTGCCGTCGATGTCGTTTACAATCCCGCTCAGTGTGACCGAGACCGAACCTGCCTCCGAGAGCCATACCGTCTGTTCGTCGCCGGCCTCGACCAGAGGCGGTGCGTTGTCGGGATAAACCATGCCAACGATTTCATTGGCGGCCAGCACTTTGTCGTAGATCCTGACGTCGTCGAACGTACCGTTGCAGAAATCGTTGTTCGGGTGACCGCCACCCAGGAAGAAGGTCGCGCCGGGATCGACCCAGCTTCCCGCATTTTCCTCCGCCAATTTGCCGTTGACGTACAACTGGGTAGCGACCTGATCGGGCTGATTGGGATCGCGGGCCCAGGTGCAGGCAAAGTGCCACCACTTGTCCTGGCCGTTCCCATCTTCGGCCAGATTGTTCAGGTTGGCCGTCACGGCCGTATTGCTCTCCACGCGGAAACGGGCCCGGGAATCGCCGTAGATCCACATTTCCCAGTCGTCGCCATTACCGGAATTGTCGAAGATTGAATGGTAATTGTAGAAATCGATGGGTTTCATCCACAGCGCGATCGTCCCGCTGGTGGGCATCGTCAAGTCCAGCGCCACCCAGTCACCCTCCACGGTGAAGTCATCGCTGAGAAGATTGAGAGCCTGGCCCTCGTCGCGGGGGACATATTCGGAGATGCCGTCCGCGCCGTCGATAATCTGCCCGTAGTTCAGATTGCCGGACGCATCGTTCACATCCTGACCGTTCCAGGCTTCCTCAAAGTCCCAATGCACGATCAGGTTTTTGTAATCGTGGGCCCAGACGTTGACATGCACCTGATCGGTTGCGGTAAAGACGCCGTCATTGGCGGACAACTCGAAGACGTATTGGCCGGGAGCGCGTATCGTTGCCGTCGCACTGTTGCTGTCGGCCGGCTCGATGACCACGTCGTTCTGGTCGGAGATGAGCTGCCAACTCATCGCCAGACCTTCGTCATCGTCGGTAACAGCGCCGTCGAGATGGACCACGGCTACGGAGTTCACATCCAGTTCGACCGTCTGATCGGCGCCGGCATCGACGATGGGCGCAACGGCCTGCGTGAGGATACTGTCACCGGCCTTGCCCAGGGGCAATATTTCATGGGGACCGAGGGGGACATCCCAGATGGCGACCGTCGATACATCGATGGTGGCGTCGTCGCCGTCCTGGTCTCCGGCGGCAAAGAGCAGAAGCACGTCGGCCAGACTGAAACGGCCGTCGATTCCCTGATCGGTTCCCTCAAAGATCAGTACACCATCGATGTAGAGGTCGTGTCGAACGCCGTTATCGACCACGACGACCATGCGGTACCACGTGTCCCCCTGTGCGGCGAAACCATACGTGTCGGAGTAGCCCACGGCCGTGATTCCAATCCCGCCGGACGACTTGATGGTCCAGTCGGAATCACCGACGTTGTTCGGATCGGTCTGAAAGAGATCGTTGTAGCCGTTGGGAGGGTCGGACAGACTGCTGGCCGGAAAGCTGAAATCGATGAGCAGGGTCCATTCGTTCACGTTGGCCCCCTCGCCGTTGGGGGCGATGCCATGCCGGCACACGTAGTAACTGCCCTCGCCGATCGTCATGGCGCCGTCGGCGGCGTCGACCCCCGCGATCTCATAGTCCGCGCCGACGACTTCCAGAGCAGTGCCGATCGTCGCGCCATGAGGATCCGGCTGGTTGAATTCCCACACACCTTTGGGTTCGGGAACGCCCGCCTGGACCAGTGACGTCAACGTCACCATCAAGAGCCACACACTAAGCCTTTTCATGATTTCCTCCTTTCAACCGAAACATGACAAAAACCAGCGCAGAGAGATCAGCCGCCTCGGGGCGCCTTACTCTCACCGTCTGGAGCACAATAACGCCAGGAATCTACCCGGTTGACGGTCTTGACCTGGCCGTCGAGAAAAACCGCGTTCACCTTGCCATCTTCCAGATCCGATTGACGAGCCAGGTGAAACGTGCCGAAACTGTCCCACTGCTCATACACGCACATGGCGGTGTCGTTGAAGGCATATGTATTGTAGGGTGCGGTGATCCACAGGTTCTCTTCGCCAAAGAAGAAAATCTCGCTGTGCCGTTTGATGCTGGCGACCCTTTTGTCACTGAGATACGAATTCATGGAGTAATTGTAATTCGGTATGATGGGCACGCTCTCGACGTGCTGGGGATGGATGGGGCCGAACATATTGGCGATGCGCGGAAAACCCGGACAAATGTGAATATCTTTGCCCTTCAGGTACGGCCAGAACGGGCCGGCGTACTCGGGATACTTTTCCAGGTCAAAGTCGGGATTGTGCCATCGGCAGTACCGATGGGGCTCGTTGCGATACTCACCATGTTTGTTGTAGAAACTCGTCCAGGCATTGGGCATCTTGCCGTCGGACTCGTCGGCGTACATCAGTGCCATCAGGCCGTACGAACGAAGGTTGGCCTTGCACCGCAGGAATCTCGCCTGCTTGCGGGTACGATGCAACGACGGTACCAGGATCGCCATCAGAATCGCGATGATGGCAATGACGACCAGAAGCTCAATCAGGGTGAATCCGTTACGACGGTGGCTGGTCATGCTACAGAATTCTCCAGGTGCCGGTTCACAGCCGCGGAAAGCTCTCATCCGCAGCCTCACATGGGCACCCCCAAAAAGCACAATTTCAATACGACACCAATAACTTTACCCAAATTACCTCAAACCGTCAAGATCCTTCCGCCTCGAAACAACCGATTTCCGGAGCTAACGGTGTATAACCTCCCGAAATTGCCCTTCACACAGGCCCCGCAGTTTGGAGTATTGAAATTTCGGTCCTTCGCGCTTGCTTAGGATTTAGAAATTGGAATTTCCGCAGTGGCAGGGTGTGCCATGCACACCAACTCAGCCACGCGAACAAAACTCCCCGCCACAGAGCCCACTGAACTCACTGAAAGAAGCGAATCCGCAGAGTACGCCGATGAGCCCAGCCCGACCGCAGGCCGGAACCAAAGAGACTCACACGAAGGCACGAAGCCACAAAGAATGATGGGCTCCGGGTCGTTCCGGAAGTTGTCCCGCTTGTCGTTGGAATTCGACCTGCGGCCGGGTAACATTGGCATAAGGTTATGCGACGGCCTCCTTGGTGTCAACG
>JAFGCA010000198.1 GCA_016932895.1 Sedimentisphaerales bacterium
ACAGTGCGGTCAGAACGTCGAGCGGAATGTCGAGTTCTTGACGCAGCTTCTCCAGCGTGGAGCCGGAAGGGGTCGGAGCTGGGCCGTCCGTTTCTTTCGAGAATCGCTTGCGTCCGGCGGTGCGCTGACGGATCTTGGCATAGGCGTCACCGGCCAGCAGGCTGCGCAAATCTCCGTCCGGTTTTCCCTGTGCGGGAGTCGGCTCGCCGACTTCATCGCCGTTGATCGGTGCGTCACCGTACTTGGGGAAAATGATGGCTTGCCGGGGACACATGCGGGCACACGCCGGACAGTTGGTCTTGCATCCGCTGGGGTTGCCGACTCGCACCTGTCCGTCCGGCGACAGCTCGTACACGCCGAAGAGACAGAAGTTCATGCACTGCTTGCAGTTGACGCAGCGATCGTAGTCAATGACCGGGAACCAGGGAACCCAGGCTTCGGGCTTTTCGGGCAGGGAGATTGGCTTCGCTGGGCCGGAGGCACCATTGGCGCCAAGGGCCGAGACGATCTCTTCGGGCGTCTGGGTTCTCATGTTGAGCAATTGGACTTGTTTTGCAGGCAGCGGGGCACCGGCCACCTCAAACAGCCAGCGCACGGCGCGGGGAAAGCATGCTACGATGGAGACCGCGCCGGCACGTGTCCATTCGGCCAATTGCGGATCACTGTGTGCGGCCAGACCACAGAGGTCGGCCACGGCTGTGACCTCGATCCCGTCTGCTTGCAAGGCTTCGAATATCTGCCTCTTCGTTGCTTCCGGGATGATGTCGTAATGGACACAGCCACAAAAGATGATTCGTCGCTGGTTTCTATCCTGAGGCGTTGTCATGTGCTTCTGTCTTATTCGTTTACCTTCTCTGGGCCGGACGCATCCTCGGCAGGTTGGCCTCTCCGCGATACGGCCGCACGTTTCATTCGTCACCACGGCTTTTCCCTATACCGTCGGCCGGGCCCAACGGTTCAGCCCTTTGCGCAGGCCACAGCCGAAAGCCCTCCTGCCCTGCGGGGAAGGGGCCGAAGAGACACTGGGCAGCGGACTATGATAAGCCGGACGCGGCCGCCTCGCAACCATGGCTTTTGTCTTACGACGTTCTCGTGCGGACCCTAATCGTTTCTATTTACGTATTTTGGACCGGGGTTTGTCTTCTCCCGGCGTGATTCACTGGACTGTGAACAAGGCGAGCGTTTCCTCGTCCTTGATAAGATTTCTGGCTCATCCGGTTTTTGCGTACTTCTGAGTTGAAAGACGTGGACATGCTGACTTATCGAAAGGTTTTTCAAGGACTTAAGGATAGGAGTCAAGCATGTCCACGAGCTTATTGTATCATGGGTTTGGGATTCGCGGCTACCGCTATGTGAAAACCACATATCAGGGCGGCAAGGTGACCTTCAGGATTCGTCAGGAACGGGAGGATCTTCGCTGTCCGGTGTGCAAATCCCGCCGTATCGTACGGCGGGGCTTTCAATGGCGTTGCTTTCGAAGTCTTCCCCTTGGCACTCGACCGGTTCGGATCGAGTTGGAGGTGCCGCGTGTCGGCGGTGGCGACGGCGGCGAGGTTCGCCACGTGCAGGTAGATTTCGCCGACCCGCGACGCAGCGACACCCGAGCCTTCGAGCGGTACGTCTTGGAACTGTCGAGACACATAACCATCCGGGATGTGGCCGAGCCTCTTCACGTCGGCTGGGACCTCGTCAAGGACATTCAGAAACGCCATCTGGATCGCCAGTTCCGCCGCATCAAGCTCAAGCATCTGCGTCAGATCGCCATCGATGAAATCGCGATTGGCCGGGGGCATCGATACCTGACGGTGGTTCTGGATCTGCTCTCCGGAGCGGTGGTCTTTGTCGGAGAGGGCAAGGGCGCCGATGCTCTAAAACCCTTCTGGAAACGCCTCAAACGCAGTCGGGCCCGGATCGAAGCGGTGGCCATGGACATGTCGCCGGCCTATATCAGCGCCGTGCAGACCCCTCTGTCCCAGGCGGTCATCGTCTTCGACCACTTCCACGTCATCAAGCTGTTCAACGACAAACGGTCCGATTTACGTCGCGCGCTGTACCGGGAAGCCACGGAGCAGATGCACAAGGATGTCCTCAAAGGAACTCGATGGCTGTTGTTGAAGAACCCCGAAAACCTCGACAACCGCCGCGACGAAGCCAAACGCCTGCACCAGGCGTTGACGCTCAATCAGCCCCTGGCCACCGCCTACTACCTGAAGGAGGACCTACGCCGGGTCTGGGAGCAACCCGACCGGGCGGCCGCCCAACGGGTCCTCGACGATTGGATTCGCCGAGCCGAATGCTCCGGCATCCGCACGCTGGTCCGCTTCGCTCACACCCTGGCCACCCATCGTAGCCGGATCCTCAACTACTATTGCTATCGCATCTCGACCGGGCCACTGGAAGGCACGAACACCAAGATCCGTGTCCTGCAACGCAAAGCCTACGGCTTTCGCGACACGGAGTTCTTCAAACTCAAGATCTACGCCTTGCATGAAACCCGCTATGAACTCGTAGGGTGAACCGTCGTGAAAAGTACGCAAGAACCGGATGAGCCAGAA
>JAFGCA010000199.1 GCA_016932895.1 Sedimentisphaerales bacterium
AGCAGGAACTCTGCGAGCTTCTGCGGATCCCCAGCGTCAGCGCGGACCCCGCCCGACGCGACGACGTCCGCCGGGCGGCCGACTGGGTGGCCGGCCAGTTCCGCGGGCTTGGCTTTGCCACCGAGATCATCCCGACGGCCGGCCATCCGCTGGTCTACGCCGAGTCGCCCCGGGTCGACGGCCTCCCGACCGTGCTCGTCTACGGCCACTACGACGTGCAGCCGCCCGACCCACTGGATAAATGGACCTCGCCGCCGTTCGAGCCCACCGTCCGCGACGGCCGCCTCTACGCCCGGGGGGCCACCGACGACAAGGGCCAGATGTTCACCCACGTCAAGTCCGCCGAGGCCTGGATCAAGACCGAGGGCCGGCTGCCGGTGAATCTCAAGTTCCTCATCGAGGGCGAAGAAGAAGTCGGCAGCGCGAACCTCGAACACTTCGTCGTCGCCAACGCCCAGAAGCTCGCCTGCGACTGCGTCGTCATCAGCGACTGTTCACAATTCGCGCCCGGCCAGCCGGCCGTGACGTGCGGCCTGCGGGGAATCGCGTACTACCAGCTCGTGCTGCGGGGCCCCAACCGCGATCTGCACTCCGGCACGTTCGGCGGCACGGTCATGAACCCGGCCAACGCCCTGACCCGGATGCTCGCCGCGGTGATCGACGAGCGCGGCAAGGTGCAACTGCCCGGCTTCTACGACGACGTCATCGCGCTTTCGGACCTTGAGCGCGAGCAAACGGCCGCCCTGCCGTTTGACGAGGAGCATTATCGCGAGGAGATCGGCGTCGCGGCCCTGGCGGGTGAGGAGGGCTACACGACGCTCGAGCGACGCTGGGCACGGCCGACGTTCGACCTCTGCGGACTCACCAGCGGTTACCAAGGCGAAGGCGCCAAGACCGTCCTGCCGGCCACCGCCAGCGCCAAAGTGAGCTTCCGGCTCGTGCCGAACCAGGACCCCGCCAAAATCACCGAAGCCCTGCGGTCGTTCCTCACCGAAATCTGTCCCCCCGGCATCGAGATGGAACTCTCGTCCGAGCACGGCTCCCCCGGCGTGCTCGTCCCGCTAGACAGCCCGTACATGCAAGCCGCCGCCCGGGCGATCCAATACGCCTTCGGCGTCCCGCCGGTCTTCATTCGCGAAGGCGGCTCGATCCCCGTCGTCGCCACGTTCGCCGACGCCCTGGGCGTCGACACGCTCCTGTTGGGCTGGGGCCAAGACGACGACAACACCCACAGCCCCAACGAGAAGTTCTCCCTGGCCGACTTCCACCTCGCCATCAAAGCCAGCACGAAGCTGTGGGAGGAAATCGGGAAGCTTGGCGGGGCGGGTTGAAAACGCGGCGGGTGTCGGTTCGATGAATCCTCGCGCCGTGCGCCGGTCACGATCGGGCCCGCTTGGCTGCAATGATCCTTGCGCCCGCCAACAGCCTGCCCCAACGGGGCACCGCAATACAGCCCAGGGTTGCCGCGCGGCGGCTACGCTGGGTCACCGAGCCCGCCATCACGGCCAACCCTGAAAGGGTCGCGCCGCTTGTCGCCGTCTCACGTTGCAGCGATCATACGAAACCCCGATGGGGTTTCAAGGTCGTCGCCCTCCGTGTCCCAGGGTAGCGGCTGCGCCGCAACCCTGGGCTATGTTGCCAAGGCCCGTTCCGGGCCCAAGTACCGCCGATCGTCAACCGAGAGAATCCCGAAGGCCGCAGAATCGCTCTGAGTGACGGTCAGTGGAGGGTGGTCACCTGCGTTTTCGTTTCCGACGCTTCTTTGCTTTCGCCTTTGGAATGGGATTCTTCAACTTATTCTTGATCTCCTGAAAGTAACCGTGGCATAGTTGACTTTGCCGCTGCCCACCGATGCTTACGGCGAGTTCGAACTGCTCCTTAGCTTCCTGCAGTCGCGACCTATCATCCCCTGCCTGCCGGAAGAGTAATACTCCGAGGCAATGGTGGTGCGTTGCTTGCCCCGGATTGCAGTTGATTGCAGCCTCGAGCGCCTGTCTGGCTCCCGTGGCGTCACCCCTTGCCTCCAAGATATGTGCCTTCGAGTGATGCGCGTCTGCCGCAAACGGATTGGCAGCCAATATCTGTTCTAGCTCGGCCAACGCCTCGTCTTTTTTTCCAAGGAGGTTTAGCGCTCTAGCCACCTCGATCCGTGCAGGCTGGAAATCCGGATGCGTTGTGAGAACGCTTTGGAGTTCGCGCATTCCCGCTTCGACTCGGCCCGAGCGGATTCGGTGTTGTGCTAGAAACACGCGAGGAAGCGGCTCCTCAGGCTGCGCGGCGATGGCCGCTTCCAATATCTCGGGACTAATGCTTGGCGCACCACTCTGGCCCAGAGACAGCTTCCCTGGATTGAGACTCCAAATCGTCTGGATCAAGCGTATCGCGGCTTTGTGAAGACAACTTCTGTCGAATTCGACATACTCGTAGTCCCCCTGCAGACCACCGATCTGGCTAACGCCGACCTCCTTCAGCAAGATGAGTTTCTTGCCGATCGCCTGGGCATGAGCCTTTTCCTCAACGACCCACGGACTCGTGCTCCATTCGTCCTTGCCTTCCATCTTGTCACGCCGAGTGAGAATACCTACGAAGAGCTCTGCTTCCTTGATTCGCTGTTTGACCTTCTCTGAAACAGACTTTGCCTGCGCCTCTTCGCCGGAAAGACACCTCACGCAAAGCTCGGCGAGAAGCGATTTGAAGAAGTCCACGACCTCAACGTCCGACTCCGAGAAACTGTGGCCGACGAACGCAGTCCGTTGCATTAGCAGCTTGGCCTCAAGCATGACGTGCTGCTGCATTTCGGCATGGTTCTGGTCGGATGAAGCGATGAAATCATGTCCGTCATCGCGTTTCCGAAGTGGAATAGGCGGGTCTGGTAGCATCTCGGGCTCGCATTCAATTCTAGGCCGGGTCCAAAAGCCGGCGGACGTTGGTCCCATGGCACCGCGTGCCGCGTTGCTCGGTCTTCGATACTGACAACGGATCGGCGGGTGCGACAATCAGGTAGCCACCCCAGGGATAGCATCCTCGGGCCGACGCCCTCCCTCGTGGGGAGCGTTTCCTTTTCTTGGTCGATGCGTGGCGGCCGTCCTACACACCATTCTATCAGGGATCATCGCAGCCACAAGGAGTGGGACGCCCGCTGGTGCGGCAGACGCCCTTGCAGGGGCCAGAGGGAATAGAGAACAGCAGTGGGGAGGTGAAAACTCGCCGCCCCGACGTGCTCGTTTCTATTCCGTTCTTGAGCCGAAGGCCCTCGGTTCTCCCAGCCCAGGGCAACGCCCTGGGAACAGGACGCGCCGTCGAGCGCGGTCGGGCCAACGGCCCAACGGTTCCGCGGCAGAACAGTTGGCCCGTTGGGCCGAACGGATCACGGGCGCGCGCCTCCGGCTCCCAGGGCGTTGCCCTGGGCTGGGTGAACCAGGTCCCTTCGGGGCGGAAATCAGGCCGCGCGGCGCGGAACAAGACCGTCTAGCACTTGCCCCAGCGTGACAGCCGACTTTTCACCTGCCTTGGACAGCAGGGGTTGTGGCAGCGGACTTCCGTGGACCACAGATTCACGGAAGCTTCTTGAACTCTTCATAGACGCCGAGCCAGATGCGCTTGACTTCCGGCTCGTAGCCCTGGGGGTTCTTCTCCACGACGTTCTTGATCTTGGTGGCGGCTCCGCTGCATTTGCCCACCAGCGTGAAGGCCCTCTTCTTCATCGCCTCCTTGCGCATTCGTTCGACGTCGGCGAGCACCAGCTCGGGTTTCGTGAAGTCGGGCTGGGCATCCTTCGCGACGCCGCTCATGTCGGGCCCGGTGTCGGCCTGTTGCGTCACGCCCAGGCTCTTCGCCGAGATCGGCACCGGCGGGCTCTGGTGCGTCAGCTCAAGAGGGCCAAAGCCTCCGGTGATGAGCCTCTGCTCGTGGAAGGTGCAAATCTTGTAGTAGTACTTGTCGCCGGCGTCCTTGTACGCGGCGGCGGCCGCCACGTGACGAGACTCGATCGGCGAGTTTCCACCCGCGACACGGTCAATCCACCAATCCTTGTCCACGATATGGAGCTTGAGCACGTCGCTCCAGCCGGCGTTCGTCAGCAGCTTGACCATCTTCGCTTCCATCTCCTTGTTGGTCATCTTGGCCGCCGGGAAAGGACGCCCGGCGCTCAATTCCTTCTTGATTTCCTCGTGCAGTGTTTTGTACATGCTGTAGTCCTGCCCTTCGATCTGGAACTGACCGAGGGCCATCTTCTTGCCTTTGAGCAAGACCCAGAACGTGACGACGTGTTTGCCGGGGGTCTGCTCGGCGAGGTATTCCGTGATCTGGCAGGCGCCTTTCTTGATGCCTCCCGGCGCGTCGCCGTAGAACACGCCCTCGTCGCGATAGGCCGTCATCCGGTCCAGGGCCGGCGCGACGTCGAACAGCAGGTGCTTCGCGTCGAGATGCTCTGCCGAGCGCAATTCCATGTAGGCGGCCAGTCGCTTGGAGTCGATGGTGGTGTAGACCGCCATCACCAGCTTGTTCTGCCCTTCAGCGGCTCCCAAGTCGCGCCACGTCCGCGGCAATTGAATCAGGCCGTAGACGTGATCGCCCGCGGCAAACCTGGTCGAGAGGTTTTGCGGGCTGGCCGGATCGATGGGCTGGTTCGAGAAGACAAACGATCCCTCCGCGGCCGCGACGCCGTGCACTGCCAGCAATAGCAGGGACGTAAGAACCAAAGCGTGTACCTTGAGATTCATTGCATCAACTCCCCGGGCGGCCACCGAGGCGCGCTCGTGAAACCGCCCCTGTACGGACCTCGACCTTCAACCGAAACCGAGCGGATATTCAATGCCCTCTTTCAGAGACTACTAATGCACCGTACCAAACCCTTCTTTCGAGCAAACCACCTTGCGGCAGGTGCGAACTGCCGAAAGTGGTTGTGGCCGATCACGTGATTCTACCGCGTCTCGTCGGTGAAGCATACTGCTTTGAGACCCCCGCACGTCGGACTTTTTGGGTCATCGCAAAGACCCGTGGACCGGCGAATCAACAACTGTCGCGTTTGTCGCCTTTCGCTCCGCGAAAGTAGCGTCGGTTCTTGGAGTGGAAGCTGGAAACGCCAC
>JAFGCA010000200.1 GCA_016932895.1 Sedimentisphaerales bacterium
ATTCTCTTGCCATTTGCTTTCGACGGGCGGCATCGGGAACGACGGGCCGACGGCGCACGGCCAGTGACATCAGCAAGGCGGTGACACCCACGGCCAGATTCGCCGCCGCCGCGACGTGGATGGAACCGCTCACACCCCAGAGCCGAATGAGATAGTAGCCCGCTAAAAAACTGCCGACGGCCGCCCCGAAGGAGTTGACGGCGTACAGGCAGCCGACGCTCTCGCCCGTCTCGGTTTCCCCTTCCCTGCGGGCGGTCGGAATGGCCCACAGAGCGCTGAGCACCGGCAGCGTGCCTCCCATGAAGGCGGCGGGCAGCACGAGGATCGCGAGCGAGACGCCGAAGCGAACCAGGTTCAGAACGATGAACGCCGGCTCGTACGTCTGAAAGAACCACAGGTACAGCCGGTCGGTCAGCCCCAGGATCACAGGAAAGGCCAACGCGTAGATACCGATCGCCACTTCCAGCCAGGCGTACAGCCGCAAGGGATTCGCCGCGCGGTCGGCCCGCCGGCCGAAGAACCAACTCCCCAGCGCCAGACCGAGCATGAAGGCCGTCAGCACCGTGCTGGCCGCGAACACCGTGTTGCCGAAAACGGCGCCGCACAGCCGCATCCACGTGACCTCGTAGATCAATCCGGTCGCGCCGGAAACCAGGAACAGAGGCAGGACCAGCTTGCGTATGAGCCGAACGACGGGCTGCGATTCTGTTGTCGTCTTCACAGCGACCCTTTCACGAGCGAACCGATCTCATGGCCATCGAAGAACACGCCAACCCGCGCATTATACGCGCGCGGCCGGAATCGATCAAGCCGAACGGAATGTGAGTTTGAAACATCCACAAACGCCCGATAATAAGGCGCGATATCCCGCGAGAGCCGGCCCGTCAGAGCAACAACACCGGCAGACCGACGGCACACTGCCGGAATCTCTCGGCCGGCAGGGTCACCGTCCTCCATTTCGGGCTGCGCCGCTTCATATACCGACGGTAGTCATCCAGCCGGATGCAGAAGAACAAGTAGCGTTCGCCGGCGAAATCCAGTACGTCGCACCCGTCGAAGTCGACGTCCGCCTGGACCACGCGGTAGGCAAAGACAAAGACGGCCTCGTGGTCCGGTCCGAGGATGCGTTGCCACAGCGTCAAGCCCTCCACATCGTCCCGCGTCACCCAGCACTCGAACCCGGCCTTCTCAATGACATTGGTCCCTCGGAAGGTGCGTCCTTTGACTTCGGCGAGCACCCGCCGGCCGCCGCGCGGGCACAGGAGAAAGTCGAAGTTCTTCACCGAACACCCGGGCGGTCCCGGACGCTGGTGGTCGTCGGCGCGCACATACTCGATCCCGTGATCGATCAGCCAGTTCTCAAAGGCCCGCTCGTAATGATTCGGGGCGGAACTCCGCATGGGACCCTCCGCAATCTGAGTCCATCTCCACCACCGCACACGCTGCGCTGGCGACCGTCGCGCAGGGTCGCCACACGCGTCAGCGGTTGGTGTTAACTGTACTTTTGCAAAATGGAGATTAGGCTTATTTTAAAAAGGAAAAATCTCCTTACTGATTTTTCCTCCCAAGAACATAAGTGCTTTGCATATTGGAAGGTACGTTTGGTCTTCAAGGAAATCACGCCAACGATTTCCTTGAAGAATATAAGCCTAATCTCCATTTTGCAAAACTCATCGATTAAACAACAGCGGCAGAAGCTCGTTCAGATAGCGCCGCCACACACGCCACTCGTGCGACCCTTCGGTGATGCGGGCCACGTGCTCGATCTTGTCGGCCCTCAACCGCGCCAGAAACCGCTGGTTGGCCTCGAAGAGGAAATCCCGCTTGCCGCATCCGACCCAGAGAAGCTTGAGCGTGTCATTGATCGCCTCCGGTCTCGCCAGCAGCCGGTCGAGTTCCTCCTCGGAGGGGATCGAGGCGCTGAACGCCGCGACCCAGCCGAAGCGGGCGGGATTGCCCAGACCGACGCGCAGCGACTGCCCGCCGCCCATCGACAAACCGGCAAGGGCCGTGTGCGCGGCGTCTTTGCGAACGCGGTAGTTCTCTTCCACGAAGGGCATGACGTCCCGCATGAGATCGGTCTCGAACGCCTCGTGACGGCGCGGGCCCGAGGGGCTCGGCGCCGCGCCCGGCGTGTGCCCGTAGGGCATGACGACGATCATGGGTCTGGCCTGCTTCTGCGCGACGGCGTTGTCGAGAATGACGTTGGCCCGACCGACCACCGTCCACGTCAGCTCGGTGTCACCGCTGCCGTGCAGCAGGTAGAGGACGGGATAGGCCGTCTCCCGCTGCGTCTCGTAGCCGGCGGGCGTGTATACGTACAGCCCGCGCGTGACACCGAGGGACTTCGATTTATAGCGGTGAATGCAGACCGTGCCGTGCGGGACGTCCTGCTCCTCGAAGCACATCGGTTCCGCCCCCGGGACCAGCACGACGCTGCGGGACATGCGGCGCCAGACCTTGACGTCCGGGTTGCGCGGGTCGGCAATGTTGAGACCATCAACGATAAAATGGTACTCGTGGATGTCGGGTGACAGCGGTCCGGCCGTGATCGACCACAGCCCGTCTGCCTCGCGCGTCAGGGGCCGGGCCTGCGGCAGGAAGCTCGCCGCCAGCGCCACGCTCCGCGCCCCGGGCGCCTGGAGTCGAAAGGTCACCCGGCGATCGGCGTGCACCTCCGGCGAGACGATCGGCTGCGTTTGCCGCCGAGCCTGCCCGTACGAACCGCAGCAAAACGAAAGCACCAGCAACGAAACGAGAAAGTGAAAACGGCAATGTCCCATCATCTGTCTCCCAAACTCCGCTTATTCACTGTCCTTCGCCATCGCCAAGCTGCGCTTGACGCTGCCACCCGGCGTGGGGCCTGCGCGCCACTATTCGCGACGCGATTTCACGCCAGTCTCACTGGTCCGGCGACACGAGATTGCTGCGTCGCTTTGCTCCTCGCAATGACACAGCCAACATCCTGAATGTCATTGCGAGCGAAGCGAAGCAATCTAACATCGCAGGGTCTACGAAACACTGCACCCCGGCGAATCCAGGCCGGCCAGGAAGGCATCCGCATCCACCAGTTGCTGCTCGCCGGCGGCCATGTCCTTGACCACAAGCTGCCGGTTGTCACTATATTCCTGTCCGATGATAACACACTTGGCGGCGTTCTGGCCGGAGGCTTCCTTGAGCTGCTTGGACAGGCCACCCAGCTTGTAGCTGAAGTTGGCCGCCTGTCCCTTCGAACGAAGCGCCGCCGTGATGCGATACATCTCCGCGGCAAACGCGTGGTCCGCACAGGCCACGAAGTATTCGAGTTGCCGCGGCGGAACCTGGCTCTCCAGCAGCCCCTTCTCCTGAAGCA
>JAFGCA010000201.1 GCA_016932895.1 Sedimentisphaerales bacterium
AGGCTGATCTTGCGCATGCCGAAGTAGCTCTCGATTTCGTCGAGCACCTGTCCGGCCTCCCCGCGCTCGCGCAATTCCAGTTTCAGGTCATACAGGAAGGGATTGTCGGGCGACCACAGGATGGGATCGTCTATCGGGATGCGGACCGCTTGGTCGGGCCGGACCCGGGCCGCAGCGACCTTCACGCCTTTGGCCAGGACGGTTACATCCACGACGTACTCGATTTGGGTGGGGGCGAAGAGCATGGGGATGACGGTCACGGTCTTGCTGTCGACGTCCGGGACGATCTTCACTTCCTCGATCGCCGCGACCCGGCTGACGGGTTCCAGCCAGACGGTCTGCCATATCCCGCTGACGGGGGTATACCAGATTCCCTGCTGGGGCATCTGCTGTTTGCCGCGGGCCTGGGTGCCCAGGCTCGTCGGATCATCGACGCAGACCTCCAGGGTCTGGGGCCCGGACGCCTTGAGGCAGGCGGTGATGTCGAAGCTGAACCGGTCGTAGGCGCCCTGGTGCGCGCCGACGAACGCGCCGTTGACCCAGACCGCCGTCGCCCAGTCCACCGCCTCGAAATGCAGGATCACGCTTTGCCCGGCCCAGGCCGGCGGAACGGTGAACTGCCGGCGGTACCACATCCGGTCCTCGGGCGCCACGTCCCGTCCCACGCCGGAGAGGGCCGACTCCACGCAGAAGGGGACCAGAATCTTGTCCCGGTAGGCCGACGGCGCAGGCGCGGTCTTCGGTTGTAACGCGAAATCCCACAGGCCGTTTAGATTCTGCCATTCGGACCGGACGAGCTGGGGACGCGGATATTCCTGCCATGCGTTTTCCGGCGTGACCCACCGGCCCCAGCGCGTCACGATGGATTTCTCGGCCATACGCCACTGGGAGAGGGCCGTACTCGAAAATGCCAGAAGAACGGTCAGATACAGCCGTGTTCTCATCACTGCCTTCCTTTCCTACCGTACAGGTATCGATGCATATTTTCTTCAGGCGAAAATGTCGCCGCGAGACGAAGAAATAGTATAAAATCTCTTTCGTCTTTGCTACATCCAATCCTGTTTGTGGAACCGAGGCGTATGACGCCGGATGCATGGAAAGGGCCAGGGTATGAAATTGACGACTTCGACGATTGGACTTCTATTCGTGGTGCTGTTCGGCGCCACCGCTTCGCTGGCGCTCGCGGCCGAACGTCCGAACTTCATGTTCATCATCGCCGACGACTGCACCTATCGTGACATCGGCTGTTACGGCGGGCAGGCGCACACGCCGAACATCGACAAGCTCGCGCGCGAGGGGATGCGGTTCGAGAGCTGCTTCCAGGCCGCGCCGATGTGCTCGCCCACGCGTCACAACATCTACACGGGCCAGTACCCCGTCAAGACCGGGGCGTATCCGAATCACACGCACGTCAACCCCGGCGTCAAGAGCATCGTCCACTACCTCAAGCCGTTGGGCTATCGCGTGGCCCTCAACGGCAAGCGGCACATCGGGCCGGCCGAGGCGTTCCCCTTCGAGTACGGCGGCCAGAAGAATCCGGACATGGCCTTTGCGGACAAGTTCATCGGCGACTGCGTCGAGAGCGATACGCCATTCTGCATCTTCCAGTGCTCCAACGAGCCGCACTCGCCCTGGAACAAGGGAGATCCCTCGCGGTACGATCCGGCCAAGTTGAAGCTGCCGCCGTACTTCGTGGACACCGAAGAAACGCGCGAGAACATGTCCCGCTACCTGGCGGAGATCACCTACTACGACGGCCAGGTGGGCGACTCTCTGGCCCTGCTGGACAAGCACAAGGTGGCCGACAACACGCTGGTCATCGTCGTCAGCGAGCAGGGTTCGAGCTTCCCCTTCGGGAAATGGACCTGCTACGACACGGGGCTGCAATCGGCGTTTATCGCCCGCTGGCCGGGCAGGATTCTCGCCGGGGCGGTGAACCCGGCCCTGATCGAATACGTCGATGTCACGCCGACGTTTGTGGAGGCCGCCGGCGGCACGCCCGACCCGGTCCTCGACGGCAAGAGCCTCCTTCCCGTTCTGACGCAGGGGAAACAGGAGCACAAGGACTACGTGTTCGGCGAGATGACCACGCGCGGGATCAACAACGGATCGGACTACTTCGGTATCCGGTCGATCCGTTCGCGCCAGTATAAGTACGTCTGGAATTTCACGCCCGAGATGCGGTTTCAAAACGCCTGCACCAGCTCGAGCATCTTCAAGTCCTGGCAGGCCAGGGCCGCCACAGATACCCGCGCCGCCGAGCTGGTGCGCCGGTATCAGCACCGGCCCGGCGAGGAGCTCTATCGCATAACGGACGATCCCTTCGAGATGACCAACCTGGCAGGGGACCCGCAATTGGCCGAGGTCAAAGGGGACCTGCGGGAGCGTCTGCTGGCCTGGATGGAGGCCACCGGCGATCAGGGCCAGCAAACCGAACTGGAAGCCCGTCAGCACCAGGGCGGCAACCGCGCCGCCGCCGGCCGGGCCGCCTCCAAACGAAAGGGGACGCGATGAACAAGCTCACCGGCCGTATCATTTCGCTTGTGACGTTGCTCATGGCCGCCTCGGGGTATGCCGCCGGCGTCGAGCATCCGAACATCATCCTGATGATGGCCGACGACATGGGGCTGGGTGACACCAGCGCGTACCAGGACTTCACGGGCAACAGCGACCGCGTGCAGGTCCGCACGCCCCAGATGGATCGGCTGGCCCGCATGGGAGTGCGGTTCACCGACGCGCACACGCCGTCCAGTCGCTGCACGCCTACGCGGTACGCCCTGTTGACGGGACGCTACCCCTGGCGCAACCGGCTCAAGCACTGGGTGCTCTTCGGCGCGCAGGGCGATCCCATGATCGAGCCGGATCGGCCCACGCTGGCCACCATGCTGCGCGGTCTGGGGTACCGAACCGCCATGGTGGGCAAGTGGCACGTCGGGCTTCGCTATCGTCGCGCCGACGGGAGGCCCGCCGCCGGGTGGGACGACGCGGACCTGACGCAGCCGTTGTACGACACGCCGCTGGACCACGGGTTCGACTACTGCCGTTTCACTTCGCGCTCGCATGGCACCTCCGGCGCGCAGGCGGGCAAGAAGAACAATACCGCCTCCCAATCCATCGGCCCGGGACACATTCACGGTCGGACCGCCGTCAGTGCTGCGGGCTCGGGCAAGAAGCTCGTCGATGAAGGTCCCGATGCGTTCGTCCTGACCGACCTCGGCGGCCGCCACTCGGACCATGCGATGGGCTTTCTCCGCGAGCATCTCACCGGCGCGGCGACGCGCGACAGGCCCTTCTTCCTGT
This sequence comes from Sedimentisphaerales bacterium, assembly GCA_016932895.1. Next base: position 3,301 of record JAFGCA010000201.1, read on the forward strand.
ACTACGCCTGCAACTCCAACCACGGACCCTACACGCCGGACACGCACATCGGCGATACGCCGGTGGCCGGAGCGGCCCGCAGCGTCGCCGGCGATGCCATGGACAAGCGGTCCGACTTCATCTATGAAAACGACGTCGCACTCGGGCGCCTGCTGGATTTCCTCGAACGAACCGACGATCCGCGTCACCCGGGCAAAAAGCTGGTCGCGACCACGCTGGTGATCTTCACCAGTGACAACGGCGCCGACAAGAACAACAACGTGGCCACCGGGCCGTTTCGCAGCAACAAGGGCTCGGTCTACGAGGGCGGTCATCGCGTCCCGTTCCTCGTCGCCTGGCCCGGCGGCGGCATCGGCGACGGCAACGCCTCCGACCCCGGGCGGAGCAGTGACGCTGTGATGGGCCTGACGGATGTGTACGCCACGTTTGCCGAGCTGCTCGGCGTGACGTTGCCCGATCCGCGTACGGGCGCCAAGGGTGCCGAGGACAGCACCAGCGTGCTGGCGGCCTGGCGCGGCGGGACGCTGCCGACTTGGCCTTTGCTTTTCAACGACCACAAGGAGGTCAGGGACCACGCCGCCGGTGCGATCCGGCTCGACGATCCGACGGTGGACGGCCACGTGTACCAGGGCAAGTGGAAGCTGTTCTTCGACGCCGACCTTCTGCGCCGGGGGCGCGTGAATCCCATCGAATTGTACGATCTGGCTGCCGATCCGCAG
>JAFGCA010000202.1 GCA_016932895.1 Sedimentisphaerales bacterium
ACTCTACGCCGGCATGGTGGAGAACATGGACCACCACATCGGCCGGCTCATCGAACACCTGAAGAAGATCGGCGAGTACGACAACACGATCTTCGTCGTGTTCGGCGACAACGGCGCCGAGGGCACCGACCTTTTCGGGATGATCGCGGGTTCCCCGGGTTCGCGCGACAACCTCTTCGCGGCGATCAACTGGAACCAGACCCATCCCAATGCGTGGGGCGACCCGGGCACCTGGGTCGGCTATGGCCCGATGTGGGCCCAGGTGTCGATGACGCCGTTCAGCCAGTTCAAGGGCTGGCTGGCCGAGGGCGGCATCCGCAACGCGCTGATCGTCAGCGGACCTGGCGTGAAGCGGCCCGCCGGCAGCATCAACCACGGGCTGATGCATGTGGCCGATCTGATGCCGACGCTGCTTGAAGTCGCCGGCACCAGCTATCCCAAGGCCAGCCAGCCTGACCTGCCGCCGCTGATCGGCAAGTCGTGGGGTCCGATGCTCGCCGGCAAGGCGGACTCGGTGCGGGCCGAGCAGGACTACCTCGTCTGGGAAGTCTTCGGCAACCGCGCGGTGCGCCAGGGCGATTGGAAGCTGCGCTGGCAGATCAAGCCGTACGGCAAGGGCGACTGGGAACTGTTCAACCTCGCCGAGGATCCCGCCGAGCGCAAGGATCTCGCCGCACAGAATCCCGACAAGGTGAAGGCCATGCTCGCGGTCTGGGAAAGCTACGTCAAGGCCAACAACGTGATCCTGCCGAGCCGCGGGCCGTTCGATACCCTGGAAAAGGACATGCCGCAACGGGTTACGGTCTATCCGGGCTTCCCGCCGCTGATCTACAAGCGGCAGTTCGTGCCGCCGAAGGACATGATGGCCGACCCCAAGCCCTGAGCGTTGTCGATCCGAAATTTAATCAAGAAGGAAGGAGATCTCATGAAAAACGATAAAGGCCTTATGAAACCGATTACATGGTTGGGGGTGATCGTCGCAGCGATGGTCGTCTTCGGCGCCCTCTGTCCGTCGCAGACTCTGGCCCAGGTCCCGGCGCGCTTCTACTGGGATACTCTGTCGGGTGCGAATGCGGTGCCGGTCATCGTCGACTCGATGAGCGGCAACACGAACCCGTTCGACCCTTCCCACACCGTGACGCCGGGAGCGAGCTTCGACGCTATATTGGCCCTGGGGGGTTATGCGCGCACCTTTTCTCTGTTCGATCGAGCGGCCATGGCTGCGATCCTCCTGCCCATGGGGCGAATCTCGGGCGATGTCACCGCGGCCGGCAAGACGTTCAACCAATCGGCCAGCGGGTTCGGCGACCCGATGCTCGAGTTCAAAATCAATGTCCTCGGCCCGCCGGCGCAGAAGAACATCCCCGACGTCCTGCGCTATGAGCCGGGGTTCTCTGTCAACCTGCTTGCCGACCTGGCGCTGCCGATCGGCGAGTACGACAGCAGCAAGCTCCTGAATCTCGGGCAGAACCGCTGGTATGGGCGCCTGGGTGCGCCCATCGTCTGGCAGCTCGGCCCGTGGGTGCCGGGCCGACGCACGACCTTGGAATTCCTGCCCGCCGCGTGGTTCTTCGGAACCAATGACGACTTTGTCGGGCAGACGAAGAAGACCGATCCGATGTTCCAGCTGGACGCGCACTTGACGCGCGACTTCACCGAGCACTTCTGGGGGTCGCTGGACGCAGCCTGGTACACGGGCGGCAAAACGAGCATCAACGGCGTCTCGGGGGAGAGTCTCAACAATGTCGGCGTCGGGCTCACGCTCGGGTACCAGATCAACGACAACCTGAGCGTCACCGTCGGCTACATGTCGACCGTGAACGACAGCGATCCCGGGGACCTTCAAATGGACAAGTTCATGGTCTCGCTCGTCTATGGCTGGCACAGGATGATAGAAGGCATGCGACGGCTGAAGGGCGAGTAGCAGGGCAATCCTGCCGAGAACAGGACAACCGGTTCGGAGCCTCGACCCTGTTGTATCTGAACGGCAAGATCGACAAAATCTCCGATCAGGCGGCTGATCTGAAACCCGGACTTTCGAGGGTATGCTTAGGGGGTGAACGCGGCCTTTACTGAGATCTTCCCCCTTGAATCTCATAATTCTTTGATGGACTTGTTATCGTTATCGCTGGGGTATTCTAAGCAGTCTCGCAGAAATAACTTCACATTTCCATGGACAGATCCGTTCATGCTGAGGTATCGAAGCATGAATACCCACGCCCGCCCCCTTCGACAGGCTCAGGACAGGCTTCGATACCTCAGGACGAGCGTTTCTTGGGTCAATCTGTGAAGTTATTCTTGCGCAAACCCTAAGAGATCCCTGTTGACTATGGGGCGGCTTTCATTCAACATCTTTCACCGGCCCGATTCACGAGCCAAATAGGAGAATAACCGTCATGATCTCTTTCAAACACGCTGTAATGCTCACGCTAGTCACTTTGTGGGGGACGTCGCTGTTCGCGCAGCAACCGACCGTCAACCTCGACCGCTCCGTGCTGCCGATCCCGGAACCGAAACCGCCCGTCTACACCGAACTCGACGCGAGCAAGGTAGCACCGCCGCCACGATTCGAAGTCAAGGCGCCCGATGGGGCGCCCAACGTGGTGATCGTTCTGATCGACGACCTCGGCTTCGCGGGGACCAGCGCGTTCGGCGGGCCCGTTGGCACGCCCAGCTTCGATCGCATCGCGCAGGAGGGTTTGCGCTACAACAACTTCCACACAACCGCGGTGTGCTCGCCGACGAGAACCGCGCTCAAGAGCGGGCGGAACCACCATGTCAACAACATGGGCGGGATTATCGAAATGGGTACGGCATTCCCCGGCAACACCGGCAAGATTCCCAACGAGGTCGCTCCGCTCGCCGAGATGCTGCGCCTCAACGGCTACAGCACGGCCGCGTTCGGCAAATGGCACGAGACCGCCGCTTGGGAGGCGAGCATGGCGGGGCCGTTCGATCGCTGGCCGACCCGTCAGGGCTTCGACAAGTTCTACGGTTTCCTCGGCGGCGAAACAAACCATTGGGCGCCGTTCATCTACGACGGCGTGCACCCGGTCGAACTGCCGGATGATCCGAATTATCACTTCCTCACCGACATGACCGACCAGTCGGTGGCCTGGGTCAAGTACCAGAAGGCGCTGACGCCGGACAGACCGTTCTTCATCTACTACGCGCCGGGTGCGGTGCATGCGCCGCACCATGTGCCGAAGGAGTGGATCGACCGCTGGAGGGGTAAGTTCGACCAGGGCTGGGACAAACTGCGAGAGGAGATCCTGGCACGGCAGATCAATCACGGCATTGTCCCCGAGGGGACGAAACTCGCGCCCAAGCCTGAGGCGATCCCGGACTGGGACACGCTGTCGGCTGACCAGAAACGCCTTTTCACCCGGCAGTTCGAAGTGTTTGCCGCCTTCCTGGAAATGACCGACCACGAGGTCGGACGGCTTCTCCAGGCGGTGAAGGACACAGGCCAGGGCGACAACACGCTGGTCTTCTACGTGGCCGGTGACAACGGCACCAGCGCAGAGGGCGGCGCCAACGGCATGTTCAACGAAATGACCTATTTCAACGGCGTGCAGGAGAAGGTCGAGGACATGCTCAACTCCGTCGACAAATGGGGCGGGCCGGAGACCTACCCGCACATGGCTGCGGGCTGGGCCGTGGCGCTGGACACGCCCTTCCAATGGACCAAGCAGGTGGCCTCGGACCACGGTGGGACGAAGGTCGGGATGGCCGTTTACTGGCCCAAGGGCATCAAGGCCAAGGGCGAACTTCGCACCCAATTCCACCATGTCATCGATGTGGCTCCAACCATCCTCGAAGCGGCCGGTCTGCCGGAACCGAAAGTGGTCAACGGCACGCCGCAGCGCCCGATGGACGGCGTGAGCATGGTTTACAGCTTCGACGACACAAAGGCCAAGGAGCGGCATACCACCCAGTACTTCGAGATGTTCGGTAATCGGGCCGTCTATCATGAAGGGTGGTTTGCGAGGACGATCTTCAAGGCGCCGTGGGAGGCTCAACCGCGCCGCCCCATTGCGGACGACTCCGCCTGGGAGCTTTTTGATACGCGAATGGACTTCAGCCTGGTGAACGACCTGTCGGCGGCGCATCCCGAGAAGCTGAAGGAACTGCAAGCCCTCTTCCTTGCAGAGGCCGAGAGGAACCAGGTGCTTCCCATCGACGGCCGGGTGTTCGAGCGAGTCAACGCAGAGCTGGTCGGCCGCCCCGACCTGATGGCGGGCCGCAACTCGATCACGCTGGCCGAAGGTATGACGGGCATGACCGAAAACGTGTTCCTGAACATCAAGAACAAGTCCAAGACTATCACCGCGGAGATCGAGGTGCCGGAAGGGAGAATGGCCAACGGTATCATCGTCGCACAGGGCGGCCGATTCGGCGGCTGGGCGCTCTATGTCAAAGAGGGTGTTCCAGCCTATGATTATAACTTCCTCGGCTTGAAGAGCACCACCGTTGCCGCGACGGAAAGACTCAAGCCCGGCAAGTCGACGATCCGCTTCGACTTCGCTTACGACGGCGGTGGCCTGGGCAAGGGCGGCATGGCGACGCTCTTCGTGAACGACAAAAAGGTGGGCGAAGGCCGCATCGAGCGCACCCAACCCATGATCTTCTCGGCAGATGAGACCGCTGACGTGGGTATCGATCTGGCCACTCCAGTGGTCGAGGCGATCGGCTCGGAAGCGAAGTCACGGTTTACCGGGAAAATCCCCAAGGTGACCGTCGAAGTCAAGCAAGAACCCAAGCCGGCCGCCAAGTAAACGGCTCTGCGCCAAGCGTGCCATCCCCCCGGGGGTGGCACGCGAAAAGATTAGTGACTAAGAACCCAGTGATCGGGTACCAGTGAGGCATTTTCAGTTTGTGCAGATTGATTACTCTTCACGGGTTGCAACTGGTTTTCGATAATTGACAAATGACAAACCTAATGAAGTCGTAAAAAGTCCGAAAGCCCTGTTTTTCGTCATTCCGGCGAAAGCCGGAATCCAGAAAAACCAAAGACTTCTGGACCCCGGCTTTCGCCGGGGTGACGCCTATTTTGACTTTTTACGAAGGCATCAAACCCGAATCAAAGGAGAAAGTACATGAAGACAAAACGTGTTCTATTCGCCATGCTGGCGGCAATTTTCTTGGTGACCCTCACGGCAGCGCCGGCCATGGCCCAGCCGCAGGCAAGCGATGCAAAGGCCATCCTCAAG
>JAFGCA010000203.1 GCA_016932895.1 Sedimentisphaerales bacterium
ACTACTTCCTGATCCAGTTCGGCCACAACGACTGCCCTGGTAAAGGCGACCGCTACAGCGATCCGGAGTCCACATTTCAAGACCACATTCGCCGATACGTCACGGACAGCCAGGCCATAGGTGCCATTCCTATGCTGGTAACGCCCATGACCCGCCGCAACTTCACGCCGGACGGCGGCATTCGCACCATCCTGCGGCCTTACGCGGATGCCATGCTCAAAGTCGCAAGGGAGGAGAACGTTGCGGTCATCGATCTCCATGCCCGTAGCGTTGCGCTGTTTGAAAGTCTCGGTGAGGTCGGAAGTGCTGATCTGGGCACCGATGAAGGTCGCGACCGCACCCACTTCTCGCTCAAAGGCGCACGAGTGATGGCCCGCCTTGTCGTCGACGGATTGCCGGAGGGGCCTTTGAAAGACCGTGCCCGACTTGCGCGTCACCCGGTCGCGTCGTCAGACGATGCCTCTGGCATCGAATTCACCGAAGCAATTGTCGGCGACGCGATGCCCGGTTGGGAGGTCAAGGGCGGGCCCGAGGGGGCGTGGTTCATCAAGGATGGCGTCCTGCACAATCCCGGTGGAGTCCGCGGTGGCGGGTGGATGGGAACGCGCGAGGACTACTCGGACTTCGTCATAGACCTGGAGTTCAACGTCTCGCCCGGTGGTAACAGCGGCGTCTTTCTTCGCGCACCGGAAAAAGGACGCATCTCGGCCATCGGACTGGAGATTCAGATTCTCGATGACTACGCGGAAAAGCACAAGCAGGCGAAGCCGACCCAACGCTGCGGGGCAGTTTACCTGATCGCAGGCCCAAGCAAGCCTATGGCCCGGCCCGCGGGCAAGTGGAACCACATGACGATCATCGCTGATCACGACCATATCGTCGTTGAACTCAACAGCGAGACAATTGTAGATGTTGATGGAACAACTCATCCGGAAATACTGAAACGGCGCCGGCGTGGTCCGATTGGTCTGCAGAACTACGGCGTGCCGGCGTCATTCCGCAACATCAAGGTGGCCGATCTGACCCGCGGCCGGCCCGATCCTCATTCGGTTACAAGTCGGTCGGCCGCTGAGGGGCGGATCCCCGCCTTTCCTGGCGCGGACGGGTTCGGCGCCGATACCACGGGCGGACGCGGCGGCAAGGTGCTGTTCGTCGAGAACCTGGAGGACTATCGCCCGGCGATGGACAAGCCGGTGGCTGGCAGCCTGCGCGCGGCGTGCAGCGCGAGAGGCCCGCGCATTCTTGTGTTTCGAATTGCCGGCACCATCGCGCTCAAGGCGCCGCTGGTGCTCACCGACCCGTACATCACGATTGCCGGACAGACCGCGCCTGGTGGCGGTGTGTGCCTGCGGAGACATGGGATGATCGTTCAAACCCATGATGTCATCATCCGCCACGTGCGATTCCGGCCGGGCGACGAGTTCGGGCGCGAACAACTCACGCAGGGAGAGCATGTCTCGTACGATGCGCTGCTTTTCTCCAGCGGGAGCAGAAACGCGATCGTAGATCATTGTTCAACGAGCTGGGGCACGGATGAGGTGTTGTCCGTTTCTTCCGAAGGCGTCACGAACGTCAGCGCGCAGTGGTGCATGATTACTGAGAGCCTCAACTGGAGCTCTCACGAGAAAGGAGAACATGGCTACGGCTCCCTTCTCAGATGCAACGGGAACCTCAGTTTTCACCACAATCTCTATGCACATCACAAGTCGCGCACGCCTCGGGTGGGGACGTACGGCCCTGGGTGCGTTCTGCTGGATTTCAGGAACAACCTCATCTACAACGTGATGGAAGGCGGCTACACCGGCGAGGATCCCGCACACATCAACTACGTTGGCAACATCGTGAAGCGAGGCCCCGACAGCCGCCGACAGCATGCATTTTACATTGGCGGCGAAACGACGCAGTTGTACGTGGAAAACAATCGCATGTCGGGGTTCGACACGGTCTTTCATGACGACTGGGACATGATCCGAGGCGCCCGGGAGTGCAACCGGTGCGAAAAGCCATTCTCCGTCGCTGCGGTTCCGACCGACGATGTGGACGTTGTCTACGAGCGGATTCTCGCTTCGTGTGGGGCCACGCTGCCCGTGCGTGACGCCGTAGACGCCCGTATCGTCAAGGAGGTGCGCAGCACCACCGGACGGGTGATCGACTCGCAGGAACGGGTTGGCGGCTGGCCGGAACTGAAACCTGCGGTTGCGCCGAAAGATGTCGACCGCGACGGCATGCCGGACGAATGGGAGTCGCGGCACGGACTCAATCCCGCCGATGCGTCTGACAACAGGCAGGATTCCGATGGCGACGGCTACACCAACATCGAGGAAGCGCTGAACCGGACCGATCCTCGTGTGAAAGACGGCCGGCAAGACTGAATCGCTCACCAGGAGGTCGACGTAACCCGAATGTTCTCTCGACAGATATTACCATCGCAGCCAACTTGGCCAATGGCACGTTGCCGGAGATTCGCGAAGCTCGCGGTACCAGGAATCAGGCTGGTCGGAGGTCTGCTGTAATCAGGATTACGGGGCCGGGCATTCCGGCAGAAAGGATGAGAACTCCAATGTGTTTCTTGACCGAGTGGGTTGTGGTTGCTTTTGTCACTTGCCCCGTAGCCGCGACGGACGTCACGTGGGTCCGCAAGAGCAGCGCCGGCGGCGATCTGCCCGCGCCCAACGCGGGCGATCAGCAGACCTGCCTGGTGGTTGCCGACTTCGACAACGATGGCGTTGATGATTTCGCCATCGGCGAACGTACCAAGAAACCCTCGGTTGTGTGGTACAAGTGGAATGGAAAAGGCTGGGACAGGTTCGTGATTGAAGACGGGCATCTGGGGCCGGAGGCGGGAGGAGACGCCTGCGATATCGACGGCGATGGTGATCAGGATCTGGTTTTGGGCGCTGACGGTGGCGGCAACGCAATCTGGTGGTGGGAAAATCCGAGCCCCGATTTCGGCAAGCCGTGGCCGCGCCGCTTCATCAAGAACTCGGGGGCCCGCAAGCACCATGACCAGAGCGTCGGCGACTACGACGGCGACGACCGGCCTGAGCTGCTCTCCTGGAACCAGGACGCTCGCCAGTTGCTCCTCTACGAGATTCCGGCCGATCCGAAGGCAGCCGAAACGTGGTCACCAACCGTCATCCACTCCTGGGAATCCGGCGAGGAAATGGAAGGCTTCCCCTCCAGGCCAAGCGACATCGACGGCGACGGCAAAGTGGACATCGTGGGGGGTGGCCGGTGGTTCAAACACCGGGGCGATGTGAACTACGAGGCAATTGTGATCGACGACACGATGCGGTTCACTCAGTGCGCCGCCGGTCAGTTGGTCAGAGGCGGCTGGGCAGAGATCGTCTTCAGCCCGGGCGACGCGGACGGGAAGGCCAAGTGGTACGAGTGGAAAGGCGGAAAGTGGGTGGCTCACACGCTCCGCCACGTCGTACACGGCCACACCTGCGAGGTGCGGGACATCGATCGTGACGGCAACG
>JAFGCA010000204.1 GCA_016932895.1 Sedimentisphaerales bacterium
GTGAACGGGGCCGAGGTGGCCCGCAGCAATATGCCCGCCGGACCCATCGACTACCTGAGCCTCGCCGCTACGGGCGTCAGCGGCGACGACGAGGACATGTTCGTCGAGTTTGCCGTCGATTCGTCCCTGCTGCGCAACGGCGGGAACGTCATGGCCGTCGAAGTTCATCAATCCTCCCGCAGCAGCGGGGACGTGAGCTTCGATCTGTCGCTGGACGGGCTGCGTCCCCCGGAGATTGAGGATCGATTGACGCCGGGCATCAACCGCATCCTCGTCAAGACGTTCGACGGGCCGGACGGCACGGGCAAAGAGCTGCAACGCAGCTACATCGACGTCTGGTACGACACGGGCTTCACCAACGACTACCCGAAGGGAAACGGAGGCTCTGTGGCTCAACCCGATCCCGCGTATGCCGAGCCCAACCTCACCGTGCGGGACAGCTACCTGCCCGGCGTCCCCGTGCTCGTGCGTCTCGAGCTTCTCGACGGCGCCGGCGCGATACGACGCGACGTATGGGACGCCACGGCGATCCTGTCCGTCGACAATCCCGACGTCGCTCTGCAACCGACCGAACTGCACCTGTACAACGGCCTCGGAAGCGCGTTCGTTACGTTCACCGGAAGCGGTGATTTCGTGTTGACCGCCGAGGTCGAGGGCGCAAGCGCCGCCGCCTCGCTGGTCGATTGGAGCGACGAACCGGTTCACGCGGTCTCCGGGGCGCTCGAGGCCTCGGTGACGTGGAACGGCCTCTACCACGTCACCGGTGGAGATTTCACCATTGCCGACGGTGCGACGCTCAATCTTGCGCCCGGCACGCTGGTCCTGATCGAAGGCACGCCCTCGGGCAGCGACGGCATCGACATTCACGTCGAAGGTTCGATCCAGTCGCTGGGCACCGCTGATTCCCCCGTTACCTTCACGGCATACAGGCCCGGCGAGAATTGGGGCGAGATTCGCTTCGCCGGCGCCGAACCCTCGTTCTTCCAGTACACGAATATCACACAGGCCGGACACTCGCCCCGGGTCGGTCATTCCAATTCGGGCCCGGCCATTCGAGCACAGGGCTCCAAAATCGTATTCGACCACGTCTGCCTGACCGACAACGCCGGCAAGATCATGCACGCCACGTCAGGTTGTGACATGGTCTTCCAAGACTGCCTGCTGGCACGTTCCGTCATGGGGCCTGAGATCGCTGCGACGGCGCTGCTCTTCGAGGACAGTTGGATCACCGAAATGCACGCCGACGACGACGCCGACGCGATCTACATCCACAGCCAGCAATCCGGACAGATCTGCTCGCTGTCGGGCGGCGTCATCGCCGACATGCACGACGACGGGCTGGACACGCTGGGCTCGGACGTGACCATGCGGGACTTCATCATCCGGAACTGCCGGGACAAGGGCGTCAGCATCTACGACGGCGAAACAACCATCGACCACTGCCTGATCGTGGAAAACAACACCGCCCCCGAAGACCCGACCGTGGCGACCGTGGCCGCCAAGACGTTCGAGGGCACCACGGCCACCGTGAACATCGACCACACCACGATCGTGACCTCGAAGACTCCCGGGATCGTGGACATCGGGATTCAGTCTCACAACAAGTACGGCGTCAACAGCGGCACCATCGTCTACAACGTGACCGATTCCATCATCGACGCGACCGACCCGGCGGAGGTGCAGGGGCCGTACGTGGAGGCCGACATCCACATCGAGCACTCCAACGTCTTCGGCGAGGATTGGCCGGGGGAAGGCAACCTCAACGCCGACCCGCTTTTCGTCGACGCGCTGAATCATGATTACCGCCTTCAGGAAGGCTCGCCCTGCATCGGCGCCGCCGGCGGGCAGGACGACCAGGGGTACTATCAAGCTTCGCCGCAACTGCCTGACAACGGGGCCCTGACCGCCGATACCGTCTGGGTCGCTGAGGAAGGTCCCTATCGCATCACGAGCGAGCTGGTCGTACCGGAGGATGTCTCTCTGGTCATCATGCCGGGCACCTCAGTGTACTTCGAGCCGGACGCACGAATGGTCGTTAACGGTCTGCTGGCCGCCGAAGGCAGCGAGGAGTCGCCGATCCGCTTCACGCGCACGCCGGGGTCCGCGGGGACGTGGGAGGGCGTGCAGTTTATCGATTCGGCGGCGGACAATCGGATCGTCCATGCCGTGCTCGAATACGGCCGCACCAACGACGGCATGGTCGGCGTCGAAAACTCGCGGCTCCTGCTCGACCACGTCACGCTCGACCACACGGACCTGCGCCGTATCCGCACGGAGGATTCGTCCCTGACCGTGCGCCACTGCACCTTCACGGACATCTTCGCTGCAAATGAGGCGCCTTCGACGGACAATTACAGCGAGCACATCTGGGGTCACGGCATCCCGGACGACGGCCAACTCCTGATCGAAAACAACACCTTCGGCATTCTCAAAGGGCACAACGACGCCATCGATTTCGACGGGGCCTCGCGGCCCGGGCCGATACCGCAAATCCTGAAAAATACCTTCATGGGGGGCGGCGACGACGCGCTCGATCTGGAGGCCGACGCCCATATCGAGGGCAACACCTTCATGAACTTCCGGAAGGATCGATACAACACGATTCCGCGCGAGGGCAACGTCATCTCGGCAGGCCACGGGGGACACTACACGGTGGTCCGCAATCTCTTTGTCAACGTGGATCACGCGGCCCAAATCAAAGAGCGTTCCTTCATGACGTTCATCAACAACACGGTGGTGAGCGCCGCCTATGCAGCCCTCTATTTCGAGATCCCGGGGCAGACCACCTCCCCCGGCCGGGGCGTGTACGTCGATTCCTGCATCTTCGACAATGTCGCGACCCCCTTCGCGGATTTCCTCGTCGATCATCCCGAATGGGGCACGACGGAGATCGCGGTCCATCGTTCGATCATCGCCGAGCCGTGGCTGGACCTGGGAGAAGGAAATCTCGACGCCGACCCGCTGTTTGTCGAGAGAGGGTCGGATTTCCATCTGCTGCCGACTTCTGCGGCGGTCGGAGCCGGAGCGAACGGGCTAGACATGGGGGCTTTCGTACCCGCCGGAGCCAGCGTCAGCGGCCAGGCCGACGAAATCACCTGGCGGGCTGAAGCAACGCTCACCATCGGCGGACCCGGTGTCACGCACTACCGCTACAGTGTCAACGATCCCAACGGCCCCTACAGCGAGGAGCGGCCGGTTGATGTCCCGGTCGAACTGACGAACCTGCAAAACGGCAGCGTTTATCAAGTCTATGTCCTGGGCAAGAGTTCCGCCGGCGTGTGGCAGACGGCTCCCAACGCATCACGGCCCTGGCTCGTCGATGCGGCTTATCGCCGGCTCGTCATCAACGAGATCCTCGCCGCGAACGTGTCCTGGGAGTATCAGGGGACCGCGCCCGATATGATCGAGCTGTACTACGACGGACCGGGACCGCTGGACCTGTCGGCGATGAGTATCACCGACGACCCGGGCCGACCCGCGAAGTTCGTCTTTCCCCAGGGCACCGTCATGCAGTCCGGCGACTACCTGGTTCTCTTTGCCAACGATGAAACCGCGACGGCGGGCCTGCATCTCGGCTTCGCCCTGGACAGCGACGGGGGGCGGGTTCACCTGTACGACAGCCGGCGCGTGCTCATCGATGCCGTCGAGTACGGACTGCAAGTGTCCGACCTGTCCGCCGGGCGGATCGGCCGCGACGGCCGCTGGGGCCTGACGGTCCCGACGTTCGGCCAGGCCAACATCGCCATGCCGGTCGGCGATGCTTCGACCGCGCGGATCAACGAGTGGCTCGCTCAGGGACAAGTCTCGTTCGAGGACGACTTCATCGAACTGTTCAATTCGCAGCCCTGGCCGATCGATCTGGGCGGCTTCTTCCTGACCGACAACCCGGCGACGCAGCCGGACCGGTATCGCCTGCCTCCGCTGACGTTCGTTCCGGCCCAGGGCTTCGGCGTGTTGACCGCCGACGAAGAGAACCTGCCCGGGCATATCTCGTTCAGGCTCTCGGCCGACGGGGAGATCCTGACCCTGCTCGACGACAAGCATAGCGAGATCGACGAAGTCCTCTACGGCCCGCAGATGATCGATGTGTCCCAGGGCCGAGCGTCCGATGGTTCCAGCACGTTCGCCTTCTCCGGGCTGCCGACCCCGGGCCTGCCCAATCCCGCGAGCTCCACCACCGCTTTCGTCGAGAATCTGTTTCCCATCGACGGAATCTGGTCGTACGAGCAAACCGGCGACCTGCCGGATCCTTCGTGGCATGAGCCGGGCTATGACGACTCGACCTGGCCAACGGGCGCGGCGGTGTTGTACGTGGAGAATTCAGGGCTGCCGGGACCCAAAAATACGCCCCTTACACTGGGGCCCGTGACTTTCTACTTCCGGACACACTTCACTTTGGACGCCGAGCCCGAGAGCATCACGCAGCTTGAGATGACCACGCTCATCGACGACGGGGCCGTCTTCTACCTGAACGGGCAGGAGGTCCTCCGCCTGGGCATGCCGGAAGGCCCCGTCGAACCGGACACGCGCGCCGACCGTGGTGTCAGCAACGCCGCCTATGAAGGACCCTTCGTACTCCCGACGAACGCCCTGCTCCGGGGGGACAATGTCATCGCAGTCGAAGTGCATCAGACCAGCTCGACCAGCAGCGATGTCGTGTTCGGGATGCAGCTTGACGCCACCTATGTGATTTCGACGGGAAACGATTCGCTTGACGACGCTTTCGCCTTGCTGGATGGGTTGCGCATCACGGAGCTGATGTACCACGCCAGCGAAGGCGATCGTCTCGATTTCATCGAGTTGCACAATGCAGACGACGTGGCGCTCGACCTGACCGGCGTGCGTTTCACCGCCGGGGTGGACTTCGTCTTTGGGCCCCTGGCCCTGGCGCCGGGGGACTACGTTGTCATCGCAGACGATGCGGCGGCCTTTCGCGCGAAGTACGGCGACGAGGTTCCCATCGCCGGCGAATACGGCGGCAGGCTCAGCAACGGAGGCGAGCAGATCGTGCTGACCTTGCCCGAACCGATGGAAGCCGCCATCCTGCGCTTCGCCTATGAGGACGCCTGGTATGAATCCACCGACGGACGGGGTCATTCGCTGACGATCGCAGACCCCGCCCTGCCCCCGGCAACGTGGAGCGAACCCCAGAGCTGGCACGCCGCCTCACCCACACCGGGAAGACCCTGACCACGAACTGAATCTGTCAACGCTATGGTGAGTCATTGACCCACGCGTTTGCCCGGACGCGTGGTCACGCGCGGGCGGAGGAACCACCCCACGGCTTACCGATCTCGCTGACGAGTTGCCGGAAATCCGCGCTCGTTCCGATCATCTGGACGCCGCGCAGCGTGCCGTTTTCCAGGAGAACGGACCGATGGATGTCCGCGCCGCTGTCGGGCAGGATTGTCTCTTCGAAGTTCGCTCCGCGCGGCGGGCCGACCGCATGAAACTCGACGTCTTCGTGCTTGAAGGACAGGGGCACGACCGTTTCCGGTACGGGTTCCCGCTCTCGGCCTTCTGCGGCGGCCACGACGTTTGCCCCGGTGGCGCGTCCGTGGCGGGTGGCGCGCATCACGCTGGCGGTGCGGCTGCCATCACGCTGCGCGATATCGCCACACGCAAAAACGCCCGGCACGGAGGCCTGCAGGCAATCATCGACGAGAACGCCCTTGTCCGCTCGCAAGCCGGCTCGTTCGAAGAGCGTCACGTCGCACCTCGCGCCGACCGTCGTGACGAGCAGGTCACAGAGAATCGTCTCGCCTCCGTCCAGAGTGATCTCCAGTTCCCGATCCGTTCTTGACACACGCTCCGCGCAGCGACCCAGGGTCAGATGGATGCCCTTCTCCCGCAGGCGACCGGCGAGAACACCGGCGGCCCCGTCGCCGAACTGCATCGGCATCAGGCGGTTTTCCTTCTCGATGATTGTCACCGCCAGGCCCGCATCCACGGCGTACAAAGCGGCCTCCACCCCGCTGATGCCGCCCCCTAACACCGCCAGGTGTTTGGCCGTGCCGAGCTTCTCTCGTATCACCAGGCTCCTCTTGACGTCCCAGAGGGCAATCACGTCGTCGGGCAGTTCCCGGACAATGGGCAAGAGAACGGGACTCGCTCCCGTGGCAATCACGAGACCGTCGAACGTCTCCCGTTGTCCCCGCGCGACCACGGTCTTCTTGCGGGCGTCAAGCTCTGTCACAGGGCAATCGAGGCGCAGATCGATGCCGTTTTGCCCATACCAGTCTTTGGGCCTGATCGATATCGCATCCGGCTCAACCTGCCCGAATGCCAGCGCCACCACGCGGGGCCGAAAGTACGGCAGCACCGATTCGCCCGAAAAGAGCACGACATCGGCGCCCCGATCGCGCGCCTGCCGCGCCGCCTCCACCCCCGCATGTCCGGCTCCAATGATCCCAATACGCATTACGCATACCCTCTTCTGTGAATCGCGCGCGACAGTAACGCCCCAGCGCAGCGCAAGACCTCCCAATACAGCGCAAGCGGTAAAAATGCAAGCCACCAGAGTCAATTATAGTAGCCGGGTGCGATGTGTAGAAGGGTCCTTGACGGACGCGTAAAGCTCTGCCGGCGGCTTACTTTATGTACGCTCGCGGCCCGACCTCTCTCCAGTGGCTCGTCATAGCTGCCAGGTCTGCAAAGTCCACCCGGCAGTTGCCGTCGACGTCGCCGGTGATGATCATCTCGAGCATTCGCGCGATCGACTGAGGGGATCGCGGGTCGTCAACCGGTACTGCCATCGCGTCCAGGTGGTACGCCGCCCCATCCCAGACGGGGGCGAGATACCCACCGCTGAGATGGACAAGACCCTGACGGAACGTCACGGTAAGCTCCACATCTGCGCAAGGAAAGTGGGGAATGTTCTTGCGAAAGACGAATTCGATGCGCGTGCTCTTGACGTTCGTGCTGACCAGTTCCGTCATCTGAAAGAAGGCATTGAGGTCGCCCGTCGGACCTGGCTCGGCGCCCCACGTAGCATCCACTTTGTCAAACGAGGCCGTGCCAGCCACCACGTCGATAGACAAGCGAAACTCGCCTTCTACCGGGTGTGAGTGACTCACACGGGACGTGACGTGGATGGAACTTTGGCTTTCAATGAACCTGCAGGTAGTCGTTACGCGACCGTACTCGGAGCGATCCTCCAGCCAGTGGTCCGTGAGCAGGGCCAGGTCCGGCAAGCCCACGCGGCAGTCACCGTTGACGTCGCCGGCGACGATGCGAAGACAATTCGGTTGACCAAAATAGGACTTGCTCGCCTCGGCGGTACCGCCGTAGGCGCCGATGTTGATCCGTCCACCATTCGGAAAGGGCTCCTCTCCGATGGGGCTGCCTGGATCGCCTGCATCGATGCAGGGGCTCGTGACGTCATCCTGAAGCCAGGTCCGGCTGCTCGGGTCCCACCGCCCCGCCTGGGACTTGAGGTGATAATCCCCTTCTACCCATGCATCGTCAGTCCAGTCATATGGAACATCGCCATCGCTCCAATGGCCAGGTTGGGCAAAACACGGATCGACGCTCTGCCATTGTCCTGTGACATGACAGGGTCGGTCTGCAACCTGATCCTCTCCATCCTGGATAATCGTGTTGTCGACCCGAACTATGCCGTGGCATGAATACGTCGAGATCTGGTGCCCATCTCCATGGTCCCGCTCATTTGCCCAGATAATGCAGTTCTGCAGCTCGCAGAGGTGATTGAACATCCGCGAACAGATGCCATCGCCTCTATATCCTGCACGGTTACCGGCGATAACACAACTGACGAAACGAGCGTTGCCTCCCAGAACGATCCCACCGCCTTCGCCTCCAAAGCGCGGATGGAATACGGCGTGATTGCCGCTGATTATGCACCGCTCGAATATGCATGCCCCTGTGAAACCACTGGAACTGAAACACCGAATTCCCCCGCCATCGGCCGCCGTGTTGCCGGATATCATGCAGTTACGCACATACGCTGCGGAGTCCTGCAAGCCGATTCCCCCTCCGTAGCTGGCTCCATTGCCAACGATGCAGCACTCTGCAATTTGCGGACTACTCTTGTCGCACAGTATTGCCCCGCCCCGTTCGTGGTTGGCAGCTCGACCATTGGTGATCGTGAAACCTTGCAGGATGGACTTGTTGTCTTCACCGCTGTGGAAATGGAAGCCCCTGTAGAGTTCTGCACCGACACCGTTTGGATCGAGGCAGTTTCGACAATCGACCGTGCAGGTTTCGGGGCCCTGTTCGCTCTTGACAGAGATGGCCTTGCCTTTGAAGTCGATGTCGCGATTGCCGTCGCCGGTGTAGGTGCCGGGGGCGACCAGGACGGTGTCGCCGTCGTTGGCGTCGTCGATGGCCGCCTGGATGGTGCGGAAATCCGCCGGACCGTCGTTGCTCACGAAGATCACTCTGGCGATGGCGGGACGACTTGCGACCGGGACGATGGCGCAGACGACGGTTACGAACGCGAGTGTTTGGTTCCTCTCCATATCGTGCCTCCCTCGACTGGCGAAATCGAGTACGAATGCCGGCCACAATACACTGCGTGCACGCGGCCCTTTGAAACATCCTGCGTCGAAGGCGGATATGATATAAGACGCTACACGAATATGATGACGGCTAACCGATTATGATGACTTCCCGGTCCGCCTTCGCGTCTCCACAACAGTCATTTTACCATCGGCCCGCCCGCAAGTGCAAGCATTTTTCGCAAGAACACGGGCCCGAGATGAAGGCGCAACGATATCGACCTGTGCCGATCACAGGTCGCGTTGGCTTTGAAACACCGTTGGACGGGTCCGGATGCAAGTCACCGGCGTCGATTTCTTCGCGCATTTGGCGTTTACGCGCGATGAAAGTGGCCGTAGAATGTCAGAATCAGACCTTTACGTTCGACGCGCGATTTTGGCGGGTGTGAGGACGACGATGGAACAGCGGGAGAGAATCGGCAGTGGAGAGCCGTCCGGCGCGAGTCCTGGTGGGTTTTGTCGGCGACGGTGGTGGATCGGCCTTCTGTGTCTTGCGCTTGTGCTTGTAGGCGCGATCTTTCTCTGGCTGCGGCGGGGGCTAAGCGCCGACGAGGAGCTTCGAGCCATCGATGCCGCCCACGCCATTGCCAAGGAGGAAAACGCCGCAACGGTCTACAACCGTCTGATCCTCGACGACACGCTGCCCCCGCTGAATGCGCAGCTTCTGCCTGCGAGCGTCCGTGCGCCCACGCTCTCGCGGCCGTGGCGCAGCGCCGATTTCCCGCAAGCGGCCGAGTGGCTCAAGCAGCGCGGGCAGGTCGTCGATGCTCTGCTGCAAGCCGGCCGGAAACAACGATGCTGGTTCCTCGCCGTCGAAGCGCCGCAGCATAGCGGGAAACGATTCGAACGAATCTACCACGGAGCCCTGCTGCTGATTCGGTCGGCGAACAACGACTGGGCCGAAGGCCGCGTGGAGCAGGGTCTGAACAAACTGCTCTGTGTCTTTCAGATGGCAAGGCACTTCCGCTCTCAGGCGTATCCGTCTGATTACGACGCGGGTGAGGCGGTGGCGTCGGAGGGCCTGAAGCGATTCGCTGCACTCGTCGTTAACGAGGACGTGCCAGCGGACTGGCTGGCCAGATTCGAAGCAGTCCTGCCGCCGACTGAAGATGGATGGGACGAACGGTCACGGCTCTTACACAAGATCGAGAGGCTCTACATAGAGAGCATGAACCGCGGCCCCTTCGTACGAGTGCTGCACGCCCTGGACTGGACGCGCCGGGAATACACGAAGCGCTCCTACTTCTCTCTTCTGGCGGAATCCCGGGCTGTACGCATCCTTCTGGAATTGCGACGTAATAAGAATGAGACCGGCGCCTGGCCCGCCAATCTTGCGTACATCGAGAATCGCGTTGCTCCGGAGGCGCTGGTCGATCCCGTGACCGGCAAGCCACTCGTCTACCGCCCGACGGGCGATGTCTTCACCCTGTACAGCACCGGGCCCAACGGCCGCGACGAAGGCGGACAAGCCGGAGACGACCATTGCTTCTGGCCCCGTTAAGGAAGCGTGGCAAAAGTTGCCTCGGCGATCTCGAAGGCCCAGGCGTGCCGGCACGAAGGCGATTGCCTGACGCTCTCGGGAATCCGCACGGACAAACCGTCCGGCCCGGCCTCCCACGCAAGAGTCGCCTCCGAACCAAGCAGGCGCACGGATTTTGCGCCTCGCAGCGCCGCGATCTGAATCCGCTCGGGCGGTGCGGCCCGTCCGTCTTCGGCGAGATAGAGGGCGTAGAGCATGGCCCCTTTTCGGGTCAGGCACACGCGCCCGACCTTGTACGGCGGCACGGGGCGGGTTCCGTAAATAGCTTCTCCGTTGACCTGCATCCAGCGGCCGATCTCTTTCATCCGCTCGACCGCCGGCGCGGGCAACTCGCCGTCGGGGCTCGGGCCCACGTTGAGCAGGAAGTTCCCGCCTTTGGCCACGATATTGACAAGCAGGTGGATCAGCTCGCGCGTGGATTTGTAGTTGTCGTTGGGCTTATACGACCACTGGTCTCCCATGGTCATGCAGGTTTCCCAGACGTAGGGCAGCGGCTCTGTCGGCACCTGTTGTTCGGGCGTGAGGTAGTTCTCGTATCGCCCGCCGACGGTGCGATCGACGATGATCAGGCCGGGTTGGTGTCGTCGCGCGATGGCGGCGAGCTTGGGCATGTCGATGTCCTGGCTCGGCGGGCGGACCTGACCGCCGTCGAGCCACAGGATGTCGATGGGGCCGTAGTCCGTCGTCAGCTCCCCGATGACGTTATGCGTGAACTCCACGAAGCTCGCCCATTTCCCGGGATGCTCCATCGTGTCGTAGTTGACGTTGCGGTCACGGTGCGGCCACTCGGGTGCCCAGTAGCCCGGGTGGTGCCAGTCGGATTTCGAGTAATAGGCCCCGATGCCGAATCCCTCCCGGCGGAAGGTATCGAACACGGCCCGAACGACGTCGGCGCGGGCCTCGGTGTGAAACGGACAGGAAGGATGCGTCGTGCGGTAGTCCGTCTGCTTCGTGTCGAACATGCAAAAGCCGTCGTGGTGCTTGGTCGTAAACACGACGTATTTCATGCCGGCTTCCTGCGCCAGAGACGCCCAGCGGTCGGGGTCGAACCGTTGCGGGTGGAACGTTTTGTTGAGAGCTACGTAATCGCGCGAGAACTTCTCGAAATCTTTTCCGCGCTTCGTCCAGGCGGGCAGATCGTCCGGACGCGCCCACGTATCGACCTCGATCAGGGGCCACGACTCGATGCAGCCCCACTGGCTGTAGATGCCCCAGTGCATCATGAAGCCGAACTTCCAGTCCTGGAACCGGTCGAGCTTCTCCAGCACGAGGGGATCGTCCTCTCGATCTCGAGCCGGCCGCCTGGCCGTCGGGGGGTGGGAGAGATAGTTCGCCAGGATGCGGCCCAGAATCTGCTCGCCTCGCGCGTTGGCGTGGATGGGATCGCGCTTGAAGCCGTCGAGGTCTTGCTGCGAGCCTCGGATGTAGGCACCCCAGGCCGCCTCCATGTCGAGGAAGGCCGCACCGGTCTCTCGCGCCAGTTTTTCGAGGTTCTTGCGGTAATCGCTGTGATCGTCCGGATCGACGATGGCCTGCCACTGGGCGTCATCGCGCGGGTCGGTTCGTCCGAAGGCGCCCGTCATGAGCAGGATGTCCGGATTCGCGGCGACGCGAATCTGGCGAATGACCTCGCGGATCGAGTCGATATCGCCGCGATGGCTGATGCCGCCGATGATGACCAGGTCGGGCTTGTGATCGAGCACGAATTTCTGCACGCGCGGCGGCTCTTTGTACCACCAGCAACCGGTGGAGCCACGCACCGACGTCGTCTTTTCGATGATGCACTTCGGGTGACGCCGCTCGACGACGAGATTCCAGCACGAGCGGCTGGTGTCGTTGACGATGCTGTCACCCAGCATCACGACCCGCAGCGTGCCGCCCTCGGTGAGACGTTTCTTCGTCTGCGGCAAGCGATCCCAGCGATCCGCCAGCGGGCGGTACAAGACGGGCGGAATCTCGGCGTAAGCCGTCTGTATTTGTGCCAGCGTGCGCTGGTTGCCGGAAAGGATGTACCCGTCATCGGCAAAAACACCTGTGCCAGCAAGGAGAATCATGCTTGCAACAAACATCGTCGAAACGGTCGTTCTCACTTCTCACACTCCTGTCGATTGGCGTTGCTGAAAAGCAACGTGTCCCCGCACCGGACACAAAATGATACTGCCATCCGTCCCGGTCCCTTCGACCGCGGCTCCGTTGGACTGGTATCGTAGTAGCGTCAGGGCGCACCGCCCAGAACGTCGGCCTTGAGCGCCTCGACCGCGGCCCGGGCGTGGGCGTCGAAACTCTTGTAGGTATCGGTCAGGACCGAGCCGACGATGGCCCCGGTCTCACTATCGACGATGCGGACGCGCAGCTTCGTCTGGCGGGCCTCTTCATCGATGGAATATTCGCACATGATGAGCGCCTCGACGCCGAGGACCTCCTGGAGCTTGGCGCGCGTCCGGTCGTTGAGCCGCCCTTTCAACAGATCCTGCTCGCCGAGGATGGACGCAAGCCGGTTTCGCTCGACGAAGGTAATGATTCTTCCGGAGAACGTCTTGACGTAGGCGGCCATGAAAATCTGCTCTTGTTCGGGATCGAGGCCCAGCACGGCGTGACGTTCATACGTGTAGAGATCGGGCTTGGTAAACAGCGCCCGCGTCCGGTAGCTCTCCTCACACCCGGAAAGCAAAACGAACAACATCCATAACAGTACCGGCAGAGTTGCAGAAACGGCGGTCCGTCGCATCATCGTGTTTCCCCTTGACTTACTCCTGCGCAAAAAACACCAGAGCCATCGGCGTCGACGCCAATACGGCACCGCCGCTTATCTTACCTTCATTTGCCGCCGGCACAAGGTTCTATCCGCCACGGGTACGCGGACGCGGCCGTAAAAGCCTCGCGGCACCTGGTACCGAATTTCGCAAGTCTTGCAACTACCGTCAAAGAGAAGATTGCGTCGTCGCCACGCTCCTCGCAATGACATAGGCAAGTCCTCAATGTCATTGCGAGCGAAGCGAAGCAATCTATGGTCGCAGGATTTCTGAAACGCGTGCTCTGGATTCCGTCCTTCACCGGGGGCTCGGGTGGCAGCGTCAAGTCCGAAGGACTTGGCGATGGGGCTGGGAAAATCGCGTTTAGGTGGCCTCTCCGCGGGGTACATCGTGCTCGTGTCCGCAGTCTTTGCAGCGCAAAATCGTGACCTTCTCAAGAGTGGGTTTGCGGCAGTCGGGGCACAGATGTTCGTTTTCCCAGGTGCAGTACTCGGTCCAGGCGCGGTCGGCGTGTGCGCCTACTTCGAATGCGCCTTCGCCATGTTCCTCCTCGGGATAGATGGCCTTGACGATGGGCCAGTGCGCGCCGACGCGCCTCGGGTATTGCTGCAGCGTCATGAGAATAGTGTGCAGCTCGTGGTCGGTATCGATGCCGCAATCGCTCTTGACCTCGGCGAACCAGAAGCACACCTTCGAGGCCAGGTGCGCCGCGATCCACTCGAAGACCGTTCGGGCTTGGGGCGACAGCAGCTCGTATGCCATGGCTCATCCCCGCTCGTTCATGGAATGGGTCTCAATGATGTCCGTGCAGCTTCGGCCCGTGGCGCCCGCCGTGGAGCTGATGGAAGTAGTGCCTCGCCCGCCTCCACGCGGCGAGATGGTTGCCGGCCGCGCGCAGAGCCGCCATGACGGCCAGGGTGGCGAGAAGCACGAGAACGGGCCAGAGATGATCAGGAGCCAGCGCCTGGGCTACCATGTGTGCGGCTGTATTCATAATCGCGCGCCTCATAGGATAGGCTCGGAGCCCACGCCGTTTCTTCGCACGCAGCTTGTCAGCATGCGCTCAAGCCCATCCTGCGCATTATTGTAGACCCGTCGCCCTGTACAATCAAGCAGAATTCACCTCGCACCGCGTTTATTCCCCGATACACCCGCCCGGGGCCTGAAACTGGTGCTTTCACTCGGCCGTACCGGCACCTATAATCGTCGTGACAAAAAACCGTACTTATTGCAGGGAAAGACCGATGAACGCAAACACACCTGTTTTCAGAGCAGTCGCCCTGGTATTGCTGGCGTGTGTTGCCGCCCCGGGGTACCAACAGAATCCCTTCGTCGTCAAACTCGATCTACCGGCGCCGCAGGACTCGGCGGGCGGGATGATCGTGGCCGACCTTAATGCCGACGACACCATGGACTACCTGGTAACCGTGCCCGGACACGTAGCGGCCTACGCCAATGACGGCGCGAAACTGTGGGTGCTCAAGACCGACGTCATCGTGGGCGGCTCCAGTGAGAGCGAGGGCCTTCCGGGCCACCACGGGCCCGGGGTGGCCGCCGGCGACGTGGACGGCGACGGCCGGTGCGAGGTGCTCTTTCTGACGAAGGACTCCACGCTGTATGTCGTGGACGGCAAGACCGGGCGCCCGGAAGCCGAAGCAAAGCCGCCCTGCCCCGAGCAGGCCGAGCGCTGGGAGGTGGCGATGATCGCCGATTTCCGCGGCACCGGCGCCGACCGCGACGTCCTGCTCCAGGCAACGAACAAGGACGGCTACCGAACGGGGAAATTCCTGGCCGCCTATTCCATCGCCGGCCTCCTGCGCGGCGAGGAGCCCCTGTGGCAAACGGACCAGTTCACAAGCTGCGCCCACAACGGCGCCCGCCTGGCCGACATCAACGGCGACGGACGCGATGAGGTGCTGGGCGCCACGATCTTCTCGGCAACGGGAAAGCTGCTGGCTCGCGCCGTCCCCGACCGCTACCACATGGACAGCGTGTTCGTGGCGGACGCCCGCCCCGAGAAACCGGGATTGGAGGTGATCCTCCTGGAAGAGGGCAGCAATCAGGTCCAGCTCCTCGGCTGCGACGGCCCGATCTGGAGGACGCACTTTAAGAAGCAGGAGCCGCAGAACGCCGCTGTGGGGCGATTCCGAAAGGACAGCGACGAAATCTTCATCTGGTGTCGCTCGCGGTACAACGAGCATCAGAAACCGTTCGTCTTCGATTCGTCGGGCAAGAAGGTATTCGACTACAGCATGGATGACGTCGCGCCCGACGGCTGGACAGCCAGCGGCGTCGAGGTCATTCACACCATCGATTGGACGGGCGGGCCCGAGCAGTTGGCGTGCGCCAAGGAACGACACGAAAGCGGCGACGTCTGTCTGTTCGAGCCCCTCACCGGAAGATTCGTGAAGCGCATCACGGAGAAGGCGGACCGTCTGTACGTGGCGGACGTCACGAGCGACTGGCGCGAAGAGATCATCGTCCTCAACGGCACCGAGCTGCACGTGTATGAGAACCGCGACCCCAATCCCAGGCCGGCGCATGAGCGGCTCTGGACCGACCGCAACTACCGTCGCCTGAAGCAGTGCCACAATTACTACTCGCCCTGACGTTGCGACAGGTGGAGAGCGATCGGTTCGAACCACGCGCGACCGCTGAATCACGGCTGCATGCAAAAGGAGGATGTACCATGCGAAAAGTCGGCTTGCTCTTGTACATGATCGTGCTGAGTACAGGTGCGCTCGCCGTCTGCCGTGCAGAGACATACGATGTGATAATCGCGTCGGGTCAGATATACGACGGCTCCGGCGGTCCGGCTTATACGGCGGACGTCGGAATCCGCCAAGACCGCATCGCAGCCGTCGGACAGCTTTCAGGCGATGCGGATCGAGTGATCAATGCGCGGGGTCTGGCGGTGGCACCCGGTTTTATCAATATGCTGAGCTGGGCCAACGACTGCCTCATCGAAGACGGCCGGTCGCAGAGCGACATTCGCCAGGGCGTGACCCTCGAAGTCATGGGCGAAGGCTGGTCCATGGGACCTCTTAGCGACGCCATGAAGCGCGAGATGCGCACCTCCCAGGCGGATATCAGATTCGCTGTCGAATGGACCACGCTCGGAGAATACCTCGAATACCTCGTGCGGAAGGGAGTCTCGCCCAACGTGGCTTCTTTCGTGGGCGCGACGACCGTCCGCGTTCACACCGTCGGATACGGGGACCGCCGGGCCACGTCCGCAGAGCTTCGACAGATGCGCCGGCTCGTACGGGCGGCCATGCAGGAGGGCGCGGTCGGCGTCAGTTCCGCGCTGATCTACGCTCCCGCCAGTTACGCCGACACCGAAGAGCTGGTCGCGCTGGCGGAAGTGGCCGGCCGGTACGGGGGCATGTACATCTCGCACATCCGCAGCGAGGGCGACCGCCTGCTGGAAGCCCTGGATGAACTGATCGCCATCGCCCGAAAGGCGGACGTCGCGGCCGAGCTCTATCATATGAAAGTGGCGGGCCGGTCGAACTGGCACAAGCTCGACGCGATGATCCGGAAAATCGAGAAGGCCAGGGCCGAGGGCCTGCGCATCACGGCCGACATGTACAACTATACCGCCGGCGCCACGGGGCTCGACGCCGCCATGCCTCCCTGGGTCCAGGCCGGCGGGTATCAGGCCTGGATGACGCGGCTCAAAGACCCGAAGACCAGGCAACGCGTGTTGCAGGAAATGACGACGCCTGCCGAGGACTGGGAGAATCTGTATCTTTTAGCCGGTACGCCGGAGAACGTCCTTCTCGTTAGGTTCAGAAGCGAAAAGCTCAAAGACCTTACCGGCAAAACCCTTGCAGAAGTCGCCCGGATGAGGGGCAAGACAGCGGCCGAGACGGCCATCGATCTGGTCATCGAGGACGGCAGCCGCGTCGGTGCGGTCTACTTCCTCATGTCGGAAGAGAACGTGAGAAGGCAGATTGGTCTGCCGTGGGTCAGCTTCTGTTCGGATACGGGATCTCTCGCCCCCGAGGGAGTCTTCCTGCAATCGAATCCGCATCCGCGCGCCTACGGGAACTTTGCCCGGCTCCTGGGCAAGTACGTGCGCCAGGAGAAGATCATCGCGCCGGCGGAAGCGATCCGCCGCTTGACCTCGCTGCCGGCAGAAAACCTCAAGCTTGACCGGCGCGGCAGGCTCGCGAAGGGATATTACGCAGACGTCGTCGTCTTCGATCCGGCCACCATCGCCGACCACGCGACCTACGAGAGGCCGCATCAATACGCCACCGGCATGATCCACGTGTTCGTAAACGGAACGCAGGTGCTCAGAGACGGCGCGCACACGGGCGCGACCCCCGGCCGCGTCGTCCGCGGACCCGGCTGGAAGGGCAAAGCCCGCAGAAACAAGACCGTGGACAACCGCTAACCCAGCGTTCCACCTTCAGGATAGCGCTCGCAATCCTCCTGCGCGATAGGACTGCGTCATCCAGAGGCGGAGGATCCGGGCTGCGAATGAGGGGTTATCTCCGCGCAGAGCCTAATCACAATCCGTATCAGCGGTCCCCGGCAGCGTACTTCTTCAGGAGAGCCTGGAGCTGCGCGACCCGCTGCGGATGCTTGCGGGCCAGGTCTTCGGTCTCGTATGGATCGGAGGCAAGGTCGTAAAGCTGGACGTCGTGGCCGCCGTTCTTGGCAATGAGCTTCCAGTCTCCCTGCCGTACGGCCGAGAAGTTCGGGGCCTTCCAATAGAGGGATCGGGGCGCCGCGGCGGCGCGGTCGCGGATCGCAGGCCAGACGTTGCGTCCATCCCACTGAAGGTCCCTTTCGCCGGAGTAGCCGGCCAGGGCGCAGAGCGTCGGCATCCAGTCCACGATATGGACCGGGGCGTTGCATCGGCCGGGTTCGAGAACGCCGGGCCAATGGGCCAGCGCCGGGACGCGAATCCCGCCTTCGTAGACGTCCCCCTTCCAGCCGCGCAAGGGCCGATTGTCCCCGAGCACGGTGTGTGGCTTGTCGGCGTAGCGGCCCTTGTACTGCTCGCTGCTGTGCCAACTCTTCTGCCCTCCGTTGTCGCTAACGAACACGACCAGCGTGTCCTCGCGCAGCCCCCGCCGGTCGAGCGCCTCGACGATCCGGCCGATTCCGTGGTCCATGTGCGTAATACTGGCCGCGAGCCACCGCCGCGACGGCTCCTTGATACGCTCCTGGTACCGGGCGGTCCACTGATCCGGCTCGTCGAGCGGAAAGTGCGGGACGCTGTACGCCACGTAGAGGAAGAAAGGCCTATCGTGTTTCGATTCGATGACGCGGACGGCCTCGTCCGTGATCAGGTCGGTCGCATGGCCTTCTTCATCGACGTACTCGTCGTTGCGGTGCCAGGACCGCACGCCGGTTTTGTAATGATGCGTGTACGGATCGATCTGCCCGTGGAAATACCCGTAGGACGAATCGAATCCGTACTTCAGAGGCGTCCAATCGGGTGGGGAGCCCATGTGCCATTTGCCGCTGATGCTCGTGCGATATCCGCTGCGGCGCAGGGCCTCGGCGACGGTGACCGTATCATCATCGAGTATCTTGCCGTAAGCCGGAGAGGTCACACCGTATCGACTCGGATAGCGTCCCGTCAACAGCCCGACGCGCGTCGGTGTGCACGTCGGCATGACGTAGTGCTGACCGAAGCGCACGCCATCCTCCGCCAACCGGTCGATGTTGGGCGTCTCGATCTGGGAGCCGTGATAACCGACGTCGGCCCAGCCCATGTCGTCGGCGAGGATAAAAACGATATGCGGCCGGTTCGTCTTCCCGTCCGTACGCCGTGCCCGCCGGCCCCAACCGGTTACCGGGCCCAGAGCAGCACCCAGCGCCCCTGCCACCGACAACTGCAAAAAGGCTCGGCGCGTGACATCGTCTCTTCGCACGCTTGCGATTTTCATGGCTGCTACGTCTCCTTTCCCACGGTACCCGGTCCATCGGCTTGGCGCCGTCCGGTCCGGCCGCCTGCAAGAAGCAACTCTCTGCTCTGTACCGGCTGAGGGTGCCAAAAAAACGCGGAGTCGCCCTCCTCCTGAACGACCCCGCGCGGTAACCAGCAAAACCGGGTTGGGGATTGCCTCCCGCCGGTTTGGCGTTCCAAAAAAACAGGGCGGCCGCTCCTCCTCCGTCGTACGGCCTTTTTTGCGAATTTAGGACGCGCCGCCCTATCTGCTGCCAAGAAAAATGAAAATGAGAAAGAGCCGCCTTCACCTGCCGACGAGCTTCCGCACGCCGTAACTTAGCCCGGCATGTGCATTCTACCCAAGCCCCGAACGTCAGCAACAACAAAATTCACATATTACCATAAACTCCTGAACTCATACTCGCGCACGTACAAGGAAGCCCCTGATTCACCAATGCCCCTAAAGGCCCCAGGCAACACCAGCCGACCCAGAGGGTCGTAGAGCGTCGCGTTTAGCGCCGGCCCTGGTATCGGACGGTGGAGATTCGCCCATTCCACTTGGACAGCCAGGAGCCGAAGAGCACTTGCTGACCCGCATCTTCCTGGTGAAGCCGGAAGATGGTGTTTCTGCGCCACTCGACAATCTCGTTGCTGAGCCGCTTGGCCTGTCCCTCCGGAAGCTCAAGCCCCGCCAGCTCCAGAGGATCGGCGCGTAGACGATACAGGGTGACTGTGTCCTGTTCGGGACGGTAGACCACCTTGTCGCCGTTGCGGATGAAACCGGCCGGGCCCTGCTGCATCCAGCCCGAGAAAAACACCTTCCGATCTGCCGGCAGAGGACCGAGCGCGTCAGTGCCGTCAAGCGGCATCTTGTCGGTCTCGAATCCCAGCAGGCTCAGAAGAGTGGGGGCCAGATCGACCGAACTGACCGGCGCATCGACGCGCTTGCCCGGCTCGACCAGGAAGGGCGCGCGCACGCACATCGGGATGTGCAACACCTCTTCGAAGGCGATCCGCTCGTGCCCCATCATCCGGTGCTCCCCAAACGCTTCGCCGTGATCGCCGACCACGCAAAAGACCGTATGGTCGGCCAGCTCGCGATTGGTCAGCTCCACGTCCAGGGCCGCGATGAACCGATCCGTGTACTGGATCGTCTGCTGGTACCGGTCGACGATTTCCGCGCACTGCTGGCCAAACCACTGCGGCACCTCGTAGGGGTCGTGCGTAACCGAGCACAACACCACCAGCAGGAAGGGGCTCTCGTCGGACTCGATCCACTGGGTGATGGGCTCGAGCAGGGCAAATTCGTCGGCGCCCAGATACCCCACGAACGCATTCGGGTCGCCCAGGTCCTCGCGGGCCCGGAACGTATCAAATCCGAGATTATGAATCAGTCCCGGCCGGGACTCGAACGTCCCCTTGGCCGACTGAAAGAAGGCGGTCCGGTACCCCATCCCCTTCTCCAGGATCGTGGCGAGGCTGGCGTACGGCGTGTCCACGGGAATGGTCTCGGCAATGTCCTGAGACGCCGAGGCGACACATCCGGTCAGAAGGCTGAATAGCGCCTTGGTCGTGTGGGCGACCGCCGAGCGCGCATTGGAGAACGAGACGCCCTGGGCGGCCAACCTCGCCAGATGCGGCGTCGGGTCGTCCGCTGGCACCGCGTCCGGAGCGGCCTGCGAGTCTCCATGGCTCGCCAGGGACGTGAAACGATACTGGACCCCCTCGAGAACGACGATCACGACGTTGTGTCTCACCGGATGAGGCGACAGCGAAAGGACCATATCGTCAACGGTGGGCAGCTCGCGTGTGGCGTTGCTGAAATCATCCCGGGCCAAGTGACGATACTGCGGCAGGAGAAAGGACAGCACCGCGCGGGACTGGCAGTTGAAGCGCAGCCCGGCGGCCGTAATCTGCGGGGAGCCCAGCGTCGAAACGGTGACGTGTGCGGCCGCCGCAGCCGCCGCGACCGCGAGCGAGACAATGATTCGCTTGCGGAATGCCGAGCGCCGGTAGCGCGGCGGGACCGGGCGGGCCAATACCGAGAAAAAGAAGGCCAGCGCCACGGCGCTGGGAAGCAGCAAGATGGCGGCGCTCTTCGGCGTAGCCGCCATGTTGATCGCAACCAGCCAGAAGATGTTGAGGGGATCGCGGATCAGCGGCAGCATCTCCATGGGCAGGATCTGCGTTCCCGTACGGATCAACCAGCCGGCGTTCATGACCGACCACGTACAGACCACGGCCGCAAATATCGTCGTGCCCCGCAGCACCCACTTCGTGGGCCGGCGGTAGCAGATCAATTCGAGAACCACCCCAATCGTGACCAGCAGGCCAATATCCGTGAGGACCCAGCCGGGATATTCCCGGACCAGGCCGTACCGGACGGCGTGAAAAAACTTGACCGCGAGATTGCAAAACAACGCCCCGTACACGATCGCGATCCAGGCGCGCGGCGCCAGCACGCGGTAAACCGCCCGTACGGGCCAAAACCAGCGCCGTGCCCTGCCGACTGGTGATACATCGTTATCCATGCGCAGACAGTACTACAGTCCAACCGAAATGGCAAGCGGCCGCACAGGCCGAACCCGCCCGGGGCAAGAACGCCACATTTCGCAGAGCCTGCGACGAGCAGTGTGCTTCGCTGCGCTTGTAACCGTCGACTGGCGATCCGCCGCGATCTCCTGCCGCGGCGTATCATCACCGGCACAGCGCGCCGCGGCCGTACCCGTGACCGACGGCCACCAAAACCTCCGCGCCGAAACGCTCTTTGTGTCGCGAGCATGTCGCCCCCCCCCGCTCTCGGGCCCGTTCGAAGCACTCCACAACATCGCAAACGGATCAGTCTCGGCGTGACCGATACCCCGGAGCTATCCCGACGTCACCGCCCCAGGCCGCAGACTTCGTCCCCATGGACAACGTCGCTACACTTTTTTCACAATAGCGTAAAAAAAAAGTTGTCTGCGCGCACACCAGGCAGTACAATTCGTACAGGTCAATCTCAACCCACCATGGTCGGTACCAGAAAGGAGTTGTGACATGGCCAGGAAAAAACTGACAAAGGGAACGTGGACCAGGGACGACGTCAAATCGCTCCGGAAGCTGTTTCCCAGCCGAGCCACGGCGGACGTTGCGGCCAGACTCGGACGTCCGACGGAAGCGGTCAAGAAGAAAGCCTCCCGCATGGGTCTGAAGAAGACCAAGAGTTACATGAAGTCACTGGGGAGAGCGTAGCCGGGAGATGGCTCCCACCATCTTACTGCAACGTGACGTACCACCTTTGACGAGGGAGACATCTCACTGCCGGGCCGAACTTTATCTCTGCGGCCGTAAACGTCGGTTGACGCCGGGCCGTATAGAGAGGGGTCAGTTACTGCGCGTTGACACGTGACCTCTACAGGAGTTCGACGATGACCTCAAGAGCCCGGGTCCTGGCGGCCCTGAACCATTGCCGGCCCGACCGCGTCCCCGTGGACCTGTCGGGACACCGTTCTTCCGGGATTGCCGCGCTGGCGTATCCGAAGCTGCGAGAGTTCCTTGGTCTGCCGGCGGTTCCGGTCCGCGTGTACGACGTCGTGCAGCAGTTGGCGGTCGTGGACGAGGACGTGCTCGAGCGGTTCGGCGTCGACACCATCGAGCTGGGCCGGGGCTTTGCCCTGCGCGACAGCGACTGGTCGCCCTGGACGCTGCCCGACGGCAGCGAGTGTTTCGTGCCCGCCTGGACGGGGATTGAGCGGCAGGAGAATCGCTGGATCACACGATCCGAGAGCGGCACGATCCTTGCCCACATGCCCGACGGGGCGCTCTACTTCGAGCAGACGTATTTCCCCCTGGCCCAGGAAGGCGGCCCCGCCAACGTGCGCGAGGCCCTGGCCGAGTCGATGTGGACCGCCATCGCCAGCCCGCCCGGGCCGGTCGACGGTGAAGCCCTGCGCAAAGGCGCGGTGAAGCTGCGCGCCGAGACGGACCGGGCCATCATCGGCCTCTTCGGCGGCAACCTCTTCGAGATCGGACAGTTCTGCTATCGCAACGACGGCTTTCTGATGATGCTGGCGGCCGAGCCGCAGAAGACCCACGCCTTTCTCGACGAGCTGATGGAGATCCACCTGGACAACCTCGACCGCTTCCTCGCCACTGTCGGGGACTGCATTGATATCATCCTCTTCGGCGACGACCTCGGGATGCAGACCGGGCCGATGATGTCGCCGCAGATGTACTGCGAGTTTTTCAAGCCGCGGCACAGCGTCCTCTGGAACCGCGCGAAGGAGCTGGCCGACGTCAAGGTCATGCTGCACTGCTGCGGCGGCGTCCGCGAGCTTCTGCCCCACCTCATCGAGGCCGGACTCGACGCCATCAACCCCGTCCAGATCAGTTGCGCCGGCATGAACGCCGCCGAGCTCAAGGCCGAGTTCGGCAACGACATCACCTTCTGGGGTGGGGGCTGTGACACGGCGTCCGTTCTGGGTCGCGCCCAGCCGGACGAAGTGCGAGAACATGTCCTCCAGCGCCTGGA
>JAFGCA010000205.1 GCA_016932895.1 Sedimentisphaerales bacterium
CAGCGTCCAGGCCCGCTCGAAGAGCGAAAAGCCCAGGCTCACCAGAACCGCCGTGTCCCGGCCGGCGGCGATTGCGTCATCGAACGAATCATAGCGGGCCGGATCGTCGGGGTCGGGGAACTCAAACGCAGCGACGTTGTCGGGCGTAACCAGGCGGTTGCAAACCACGCCGATGTCCTTGTCGACGTGCCGGTCCCAGTGCACGCCGAACTCGTCGGCCCAGATATCCGGGGCCACTTCCGTAAACCGCGCCCCCGGGGGATGCGGCCGCAGCCAGGTAAAACAATTGCCCAGCTTCGACTCGAAATCAGCGTCTCCGTAATACGCGGCCATCTTCGCCTGGGCCGGCACCGTGAAACGGATATCGTAAGGGACCCGGTCGGGCTGCTGGTGCTTCAATGCTGCCAAAACGCGTTCTCTGTCGGTCACGTCACCATCCTTTCGCCACACCGAACGTTCCTACGGCTTGCACGACTTACAGGGCCTCTTGCCATCCTGCACCGCCTCCTCGCGCGTGCGATAGCCCACCCGATTGTGCGCGGCGATATTTTGCGCCCAGCGGCAGTCGGCCCGATGAAAGACCGCGCTGCTGCGCGAGGCCACAAACGGATGGGAGAAAGGCGCCTCACTTGCGGCCTCTTTCACATCCCGGGGCGCGGCGTTGCCCGGATCGGCTGATTTCGGCTCGGCGGCGCGGGGGCGCAATCGCTGCGCCGCCCGGTACGCCCCGGCGAACGCCTCCGCCTGGGTCACGACGGTGGCGCCAATGGCGTCCGAGACGCTCTCCTTCGGCACGACCTTCATGACGGGCCGAAGCCGCCAAACCTCCGCCTGCACGTGCCTGTCCCCGTCGGTCGCAAACGTCACGACCCGGCGCAGCGAAGTCTGCACCCGAACCACGTAGCTGTTGCAATCGGGCACGGCAACGCCCTCGATCCCCACGACGAGCCTCGGGGTCAGGCCGGTCTTGCATTCGACGTGCCTGATCCCTGCCAGCCCCATCTGGGCGATCACTTGCGTGCGGAGTTGCGGTAGGTCAAGCAGCGATCCCATGCGCCTGTCTTCAAACGTGGTCACCACGGCACAGAGTTCCTGCACATCCGCCAGCGCCTCATGGCCGGCAATCAGCAGCCCGGTCTCCGGCGCCGCGGGAAGCTCCCCCGGCGCGGCCGTCGCGCCTGTTACGAGCCCGATCAGCAACGTCACAACCGGCAAACACCCGTGGGTCCTCATGCTCTCTCCCTTCTGTCACATTCGCCTGCAACCTCGTGATACGCCCGCCGTCCCGACACGCTGATTCCTCGCCTACGCGGTGCCGAGAGCCTCGGCGACCGCCGCTTTCATTTTCGCCAGGCCCAGCTTCGCCACTTCCAGGGGATCCTTCTCCCAATACACCGGGCTGAACAGTTCGAGCGAAAGCACGGCCCGGCTGTCGTTATCCCGCAGGTCGCGGAGGATCTGCGTCAGCGGCGCGATCCCGTCGCCCGGCATCACGCGATCGCGGTCGCCGATCGTCTCCCGCGGCGGGTCGGCGGGATAGTCGTTCAAATGAAACACCTGGATGGTCCGGGCGCTGAGCATCTTGAGGCCGTGGAAATCGGAGCCGCCCTTGTAGATATGATAGACGTCGGGCAGCAGGCAGGCCCTGGGATGGCCGCTCTCGAGCACGACAAACATGGATTGCCCCAGGCGATGCAGATTCTTCGAAGAGCCCCAGACCTCGACCTGGGGAACGACGTCGATGGCGTCTCCGGCCTCCAGCAGCGCCCGGTATCGCTCGGCTGCCTTGAGCAGATCCAGGCCCGGCTCTCGGGTCGCGCCGGCCGGCGGCGCCGCGATGCGCTTGCCCCCGATCTGCGCCAGCAGGTCCATCTCGCGTTTGCTCTGCTCGACCGCCTTCGCCCGCTCGGCGTCGTCATCCACGATCCAGCGCGAAAAGGTGATGGCACTCTCCACCGTCAGGCCGTGGTCGGCGATGCGCCGGCGCAGCTCCCGGAGATTGCCCCCCGCTTTGGCATAGGTGTCCACGCCATGGACCCACGGCTCGATGGCGTCGTAGCCCGCTTTGGCGGCGATTTCGACCTCTTTCTCGATGCCGAGCTTCTGGCCGCGGATCGTGCTGGTATTGAGACAATAGCGAAATGGGCATTTTGACTCGGACGCCGCGGCCGTTTGCGCCCCGCGCGTCAACATGGCTGTTCCGAACGCCGCACCGGACGCCGTCACAAAGTACCGGCGGGAGAGTTGACCCTCTGTCATGGTTGACTCCTCAATCTCCGTGTCGTGGTTGACCTGTGTATCTGAGCTTTTGCAACTCAGGCGATCAGAGCGAACGCATCGGTGACGTTCATACCCTCGGCGATTCCCAGTTCCCTGGCCTTCTCGTTCGTCTTTACGATCTTGCGATGTGGGAATCGCTCCAGCGTGCCGATGGGATTGTCCGGCGTGCTCTCGACCAGGGCCGCGGCCACGCCGTACCGCGCGCACGCCTCCACGTCGATGGCCGGACACGCGAGAAATCCCTTCGAGCCCGTCACCATCAGGACGTTGAACCCCGCCCACTTGGTCTGCACACCTTCCACCAGACCGTTCGGCGTTTCATACGTTCTCGTGTGCATTTCCATTGGCGCCGCTCCTTCTTCAAGGCGTATCTCACGAGGCCCCAGGCCCGGCGGCGTTTAGACCGGCGTGCCGAGCTGCTCCCGAATTTCACCCAGCTTCTCCTCGAGAATCTCCGGGCTCCGGGCTTCGACGTTCAGCCGCAACAGCGGTTCGGTATTGCTCGGCCGGCAGTTGAACCACCATTCCTTGAACCCGACCGTCACACCGTCCAGATAGTCCGTCTGACCGTCGCTGTAGCGTCGGCCCAGCTCGTCCATCTTCGCCTGCTTGTTGTCCACCTTGAAGTTGATCTCGCCGCTGCCGGCGTAGCGTCGCAACGGCCGGATTAACTCGCTGAGCGGCTCGTCCTTCTCGCTGATGACGTTCAGCGTGTGCACCAGCGTAATCGCGGCCGAGTCCGCGTAGTAATTCTGCTCGTAGTAGAAATGGCCGGAAAGCTCGCCCCCGAAGACGGCGTGCGAGTCCCGCATCGCCTTTTTCATGAAGGCGTGCCCGACGCGCTCGCGCCGAGGCGTGCCTCCGTGCTTGATGATCTCTTCCATCACGACACGACTGCTGCGCAGATCGTAGACCACGGCCGACTTCGGCTTGCGGGCCAGGAAGTACGGCACCAGCAGCGCCGTAATCATGTCGCAACTCACCGCCTCGCCCTTCTCGTCGATCATGATCATGCGATCGGCGTCGCCGTCGAAGCAAATCCCGAAATCGCAGTTCTGCTTCTTCACCGCCGCTTTGACCTGCGAGAGGTTCTTCTCCACCAGCGGATCGGGATCGTGCTTGAACTTGCCCGTGTGCTCGAAGTTGATCTCCACGATCTCGATCGGCGCATCGCGGAACAGCAGCGGGATGATCTTGCCCGCCATGCCGTTGGACGCGTCAATCGCGACCTTTTTCTTCTTGACCTTGGGGCCGAGAAACTGCAAGACGTGCTTCTTATACTCACTGATGAGGTCCTGCTGTTTGAGCGAGCCGGTCGCCTTGCCCTTGGTGTGCGGCAGCGCCACCGCCATGTGCTTGATCTCTTTGAGGCCGGTATCGCCGCCGATGGGAACGGCCCCCCGGCCGGAAACCTTGAACCCGTTGTACTTGGCCGGATTGTGCG
This sequence comes from Sedimentisphaerales bacterium, assembly GCA_016932895.1. The sequence goes on from JAFGCA010000205.1 coordinate 3,725, forward strand.
AGGCGGTCACCTGCAC
>JAFGCA010000206.1 GCA_016932895.1 Sedimentisphaerales bacterium
GGTCGATGACAACAAGGACGAGGTCGGAAAGGGTGTAACGGTATCCCCGGGCGGAAAAGACCACAAAAGAACAAGAATCGCCCATTAGGAGTATAAGAGAGGGAACTGTGAGCGGAAGCAGTTGTCCTATAATAGTGTATGAGCGACGTGCAGGAATCAGACCGGGGTGTACTGGAAGCCATTCGGCGCGGGGACGCCGAAGCGTGGTCCCGCCTTATCGACGAGTACCAGGGCCGTCTGCTGCGCTTTGCTTTGGCGCGCGTTGCCCAGCCGGCGGACGCCGAGGACATCGTTCAGGAGACGTTCACCTCGTTCATCAGAGTGGTCAACACCCTTCAGATCCACGTCAGCCTCGAAACCTACCTCTTCGGCATCCTGCGCAATGAGATCGTCAATCGCTTTCGGACCCGCTGGGCCCGGGCCGTCTGCCTGATCCAGGACGTCTACCGCACGGGCACCGACGACGCCCCGGGCGATCCGCTCGCCCAGGTATCGGCCCCCGGCCCCAGCGTGACATGGTGCGTCAGTCGCGACGAAGAACACCGATTGCAGCAGCAGATCCTGGGCGCGGCGCTGCGCCACCTGGTCGGGGATCTGCAAAAGGCGCTCAAGTTTCGCGATCTCAAGATTGCCGAGCTGGTCTTCTACTGCCAGTTGGCCAACACCGCCGTGGCCAGACTGCTGGACGTGAACAAGGGATTGGTCAGAGTAGTCAAACACCGTTGTCTCAAACGCATCCGCGCCGACGTCCTGGCGCACTCCCGAACGACGGAGGTCTCGCTGTCATTCTCCGAAGACCTCCTGACCGAGGCCTGGGAAGAGCAGCGTCTGAGCTGCCCCAAGCGCAGCACGCTGGGCGCCTTCCTGCTGGAAACCCTGTCCCCGGAATGGTTCGACTACGTGGACTTCCATCTGACCACCCTCGGTTGCCACTTCTGCCGCGCCAGCTTCAAAGACCTCCAGGAGCAGCAAGACAGGGAGCAGCATACGAGCTTCCGCCGGCGCATCCTGACCTCCACCGCCGGCTTCCTTTCCTGCGCGTGAAGCGTCGTTCGTGAAGCGTATCTCGGCAAACCCGAGCGTCACGCCTCACGAGATACACTTGACGAGATACGCTTCACGAACGTTCACTTTCCCGCGATGGCGCCCATGGAAAAGCTGCGGGTGCGCAGGCTCGAGGGCAGGCGGTGGGCCTTGACCATCGTGTAGCCCCGTTTCTTCATGCAGCCGGCGAAGACGTTCGCCTCGTACATCTGGCCCTCGGACAGCCAGGTATCGAGCCGGCCCTCGGCAGGGAAAACGTCATCGGGGGCAGTGCCGTGCGAATACGACAGGGAACTCGGGTTGCGCGCAAAGCCCGGATATTCGTCGGCCACCGCCGCGCGGGCCTCCTGCCGCGCGTAGCGTTTGCAGGCACAGTAGTCTTCTCGGGCTCGTTCGAGATCTCTTTCGGGATGATACCAGTAGCAGGAGGGCTTACTGCACCCGGCCGCAACAAACAACAGCATCGTGCAAACTACCGCTGGAGTTCTCATGCCACACCTGCCCCGGAAGGCAAATCAAAAAGCAAACAGTCAAATGCGAAGACAAGGAACTGATGCCCGCGTCGCGGGCATTCCACATATTTGATTTTTGATCTTCCGCGCGGGCGGTCACTGCTGCGGGGGCGCTTGCGCCCCGGCCACCGCCTGGCTTCGAGGCGGATCGGGCAGCGTCAAAGGCGTGCTGCGACCGCTGCCGGCCGGACCGTAGGTGAAGTTGAGCCGGCCCACCAGGGCTCCGGCCTGATTGCCCGCACCCAACAACCGGTCATGTTCGGCCTGAAGCGCATTGATGTTATTCTCTTGCAACGCCATCGTCAGAGTCGCCTGCGAAGCCCCCATCAGCTTGCTGAGGCACTTGTTCTCCACTTCGGCCACCACCGAGGCCAGATAGTCCCTCGAGTTCGCCGGCAGGACGCCCAACTGCTGGCCTTTGATATACCTCTGAATGACAAACGAGGTAAGCTGGCCGAAACGTTTCCCCAATTCCGGCTTGGCGGCGCTACCGGAGGCGAGCTTGTCGCTGAGCAGTCTCAAAACGGTGCCGTCCACCAGCTCGTACCGAACGCTCCAATCCGCGTACCGCGAGATTCGCGTATCGGCCACACGGACCAGCAACTGCTCGGCCCCGGGCGTGGCATGACGACCAGCGAATTCCGCCATGAGGTTCAGGACCTCCGGGCTGCTGCTATCGACGACAGCGCTGCAATCGGCGAAGATTCGGCCGGCCAACTGCGCCGCGCCGGACTGATTCTGCCCCAGCTTGGCCCACAGGGACGGACTGGTCGCTGAGCGGACCGCCCAGTACCGCACGGCGTTGTTTTCGTGCGAAATCATCGCCACCGCCAGGTCCGCCAGTTGCGGGTAGCCCAGGCTGTCGATCAGGATCAGCAGATTCGCCATAACCTTGAACCGCCGGGCCGGATCGGAAATACCCCGAGCCTCCTGCAAACCGGCCGAGATACGCGCATAAGCCGACTGCGAATACTGATTCGCGTACTGAGCCTGCGTGCTCTGATAATTCAGAATGATCGTGCGGATTTTCGCCACTTCGGTGAAATCGACGGTCCGCACGATATCACCGACCGCGTCGTCCATGAAATCGTCGATGATCTGTAAGTCTTGCTGTGTCAGGACGTTCTTGCCCTTGACCGTCTCGATCCCGCTCGTGTCGACCACGGCCCGGGAAATCGAGAAGGCCAGTACAAGACCACCGACGATGATGGCGAAAACCGCGCGTTTTGCGTTCATCTCGTTAGCATCCCTTTCAAAAAAACCCTCCATCGAGTTTATCCAGCTTAACTTTTTGCCGCATTATTGTCAAGCGAAATCGAATGGGAGAGCGTTTCAGAGCCCCGAACGCACGTCAGGGCCGCCTGATTTTGTCGATCCACCGCGCGGCCGCGAGCCTTACGTCCGGTAATAATACGTCTGTACAGCGCCGGAATCACCGGCAACCCACCCGGGCGGCGATGAAGCGAGCTATATACCCGGCAATGCTCCCTGTAGCAATAGTCGCGACGTTATCAGACGTACAATCCTTCGCGACATTTCCGCGCGACGATCCCGGGACGGTTGTTTGAGCCGGCGGATTTTGGTACCATTGACCGCGAGCCCTCCGCAGGCGCCGGGCGACCGGGGCCGCGGAAGCGCATTTCAGGGGGCAGAAAAGAGGCATTCGGAACGAGTGGAGGTGCAGGAACGATGCGGATCTGGAAAAAAAACGCCCGGAGAGTGTGTCCCAAGACAGGTCGCGCGATTGAGGGCCGGCGGAGATATCGTTGGTTGCCCTGGGTTTTTCCCCTTGCCGGGCTGGTCTCGCTGATCTGGTTCCTGGTACGCGTCATTCCCAAGCCCTCGCGGGCGACGTATCCGTGCCAGCGGTTCGCGGCCCCCATCGCCGGCGGTTTCGTGGCGTGGCTGGCGGGCATCGTCGGCTCGACCCTGGCGTATCACAAGGCCAGACGGCTGCTGGGCCGGGCGCGGTACGCGACGGCCGGTGTGTTTCTCGCGATAGCCGTAGCGGCCGTGTGGTGGTCGGTCAGCGTGACCTGCGACAGCGGCGCCCGCGCGGATTTCGTGCCCACGGACCCGCCGAACACGCCGATGGGCGCAGGCCGGGGCATTCATCCGGGCCGCGTTGTATGGGTGCACGAGCCCGAGGCCACGCTCTGGGACGGCACCAGCGGCGCCTGGTGGGAAGACCAGAACACCGATCCGGCTACGGTCGACTACATGGTCTCGCAGGCGATTCGTACGCTGACCGGCGAGCCGAACAACGCGGCCGCCTGGGACGCCCTGTTTCGGCATTTTAATCGCGTGCGCGACCTGGGCGACGTCGGCTATCAGCCCGGCGAGAAGGTCGTTGTCAAGATCAACATGAACCAGGACAGCGGCGGCCGCTGGGGCGCCGACGACGGCATGCCCAGCCCGCAAATGATCGAGTCGCTGCTCGACCAGCTCATTCACGTCGCCGGCGTGCCGGGCTCGGCGATCACGATCTACGACGCCGCACGCTACATCGGCGACCCGATCTACGACCGAATCAGGAGCAAGACGGACCCCAATTTCCAGAGCATCCGCTTCGTCGTCTCCTCCGGGCGGTCCGGCCGAATCGGGGCCTCTCGCGACACCGCCCATCCCGTCCGTTTCGGCAACCAGAACATCGCCGCCGCCTATCTGCCGCAGTCCGTGACGCAGGCGAAGTACCTCATCAATATGGCCCTGCTCCGCGCGCACAGCCTCTTCGGCGTCACCGCCTGCGGCAAGAACCACTTCGGCTCGACGTACTTCAACGGCAACGGCTGGACCCCCTCGCCCCTGCACAACTACGGGACCCGAACCAACGCGATGGGCACCTACAACTGCCTCGTCGATCTCATCGGCCACGCCCATCTCGGCGGCAAGACCCTGCTGTACCTGATCGACGGACTGTACTCGGCGCGGAACCAGAGTGTCGAGGTGATCAAGTACGCCTCGTTCGGCGACGACTGGTGCTCGAGCCTCTTCGCCTCGCAGGACCCCGTCGCCATCGATTCGGTCGCGCTGGACTTCATTCGCAACGAGCCGAGAGCCACCGACTGCACGGGCCAGGGTGTCGACAACTACCTGCATGAGGCCGCCCTGGCCAACGACCCGCCCTCGGGCATTCGCTACGACCCGGAAGGCGACGGGACGCGCCTCCAGAGCCTGGGCGTGCACGAGCACTGGAACAACCCGGTCGACAGGCAGTATTCGCGCAATCTCGGCACGGGCGAGGGGATCGAGCTGGTCGTGCCGGCCTTGACCAGCGCCGACGGGCCCGTCCACAATGTCACGCAGGACACACGCTACGACTACATCCGCCACGCGGTCCAGGATGCCAACGAAGGCGACGAGATCGTCGTGGCCCCGGGCCTCTATCGCGAGACGGTCGATTTCGCCGGCAAGAACCTGACGCTGCGGTCCGAGGACCCCGGCGACCCCGACCTCGTGGCCCAAACCGTCATCGACGGCAGCACGCAATGCGTGGCCTTTACCGGCGGCGAAGAGCCCAACTGCATCCTGGCGGGCCTCACCCTGACCGCAGCGATCCGGGGCATCTATTGCGACGGCGCCGCGCCCACGATCGTGAACTGCCGCGTCGTGGATAATGACGAGGCGGGCGTCAAGATGGGCGAAGGCTGCAACCCGACCATAGCCAACTGCATCATCGCCGGCAACGGCGCCGCGGGTATCGATATGTGGGCGCCGCGCGGCGGACGATTCACCAAGCACAACCAGGCGACCATCGCGCACTGCACCATCGTCGGCAACGGCGCCGAGGGCGTCTGCGGCGACGAGCCCATCGTCGTCAACTCCATCGTCTACGACAACGGCAGCGGTGGCGATGCGGCCCAGATCGACGCGACCGCTCCCGTGGTCGATTACTGCGACGTCGAAGGCGGCTATCCGGGAACCGGCAACATCGACCTGCCGCCCGGCTTCGTCGCGCCGGATGACTATCATCTGCTGCCGACCTCGCCCTGCATCGACGCGGGCGACCCGGACTTCGTCCTCGAAGGGCTCACCACCGACATCGACGGCACGCCCCGCGTCGCCGGCGCCCGCGCCGACATCGGCTGCGACGAATTCGCCGAGGAGCCCCAGGTCTGCCTGACCTGGCTGGGCCATGCAAGCGTGAAGATCGCCTGCGAGGATGCGGTTGTCTACGTGGACCCGCGCCGCATCAGCGGTACGCCCCGCGACGCGACGCTGGTCCTGGTGACACACAGCCACGGCGACCACTACTCGGCTTCCGACGTCGCCAGAGTCAGCGGGCCGCAAACCGAATTCGTCGGGCCCCCCGACGTCGTTCAAACCTATGGCAGCGGCCAGACCCTCGCACCGGGCCAGACGATCGAGGCCGCCGGCCTGCTCATCACGGGCGTGGCCTCCTACAACACCAATAAGCCCAACCACCCCAAGAGCCGGAACTGGCTCGGCTTCATCGTCGAGATCGGCGGTAAGCGCGTTTACGTCGCCGGCGACACCGACCTGACCGAGGAGATGAAGGCCCTGCGGGATATCGACGTGGCGTTCCTGCCGGCCGGCGGCACGTACACCATGGACGCCGCCGAGGCCGCCGAGGCCACGCAGCACTTCCAGCCCGCGCTGGCCATCCCCTACCACTGGGGCGACGTCGTCGGCACGCTCAGCGACGCGGAACGCTTCGTCCTGCTGGCCGCCTGCAACGCGAAGGTCATGACGACCGGCGAAACGCTCTGCAGCGACGAATGGGCGACCCACTTCAAGCCCGAACCAAGCCCCGGCCGCTGATCCCCCGATGGCACGGCGGGGGAGGACTCGCCCCGGCGAAAACTCTGCATCTCCGTTACGCACCTGCTCCGATGTGCGCGGTTTCGTTGCCCGTGGCAGGAGGTTCGATTAGAATGGCCTCGTGGCTTCGATGTTGACCGTGCTGCCCCAAGGAGGCCTGCATATGAGACCATCGGCATGCAATCGAGCAGTCCTGTTACTTGCGGTGATGGGCGTGGCCTTGCGGTCTGCGGCGGCCGAGCCGGCCGATGTCGCGCGTCAGGCGAAGCAGATCCTGGAGACTACGGGCGTCACGGGCGGGCTGATCGTTCATCTCGGCTGCGGCGACGGTCGGCTCACCGCCGCGTTGCGCGCCGGCGAGATGTACGTGGTCCACGGACTTGACGCCGACGCCGCTGATGTGACAAAGGCCCGCACGTACATCAAGCAGCGCAGCTTGTACGGTCCCGCGTCGGTGCGGCAGTGGACCGGGGCGCATCTGCCCTATGCGGAGAATCTGGTTAATCTCCTCGTGGCCGAGGACCTCGGCGCGGTGGCGATGGAAGAAATCCTGCGCATTCTCGCGCCCCGCGGCGTGGCGTACGTGAAGGTCGGCGGCGAATGGAAGAAGACCGTCAAGCCCTGGCCTGACAACATCGACGAGTGGACGCACTACCTGCACGGTCCCGACGGCAACCCCGTCGCGCAGGACCGCGTGGTCGGGCCGCCCAAGCGCACCCAGTGGATCTCCGAGCCCATCTGGATGCGCTCGCACGAGAGCGATGCGAGCGTGCGGGCCCTGGTCACCGCCGGCGGCAGGCTCTTCTACATCGTCGACGAGGCCCCCACCAGCCTTCCCGGCCCCGAGGGACCGCCGGACAAGTGGTTCCTCACGGCGCGCGACGCCTTCAACGGCGTGCAGCTCTGGAAGGTCCCGATCCGCGACTGGGGCTGGCGCGTCTGGAAGCCGTCCTGGTTCACGCCTCGCCCGGGGGACATTCCCCTCAATATCGCCAAGCGGCTCGTCGCCACGAAAGACAAAGTGTACGTCACGCTCGGCTATCACGCTCCGGTCAGCGAGCTCGACGCGCGGACCGGCGCGGTGCTGCGCACCTACGAAGCAACGGACCGGGCGGCCGAGATCCTGTTGCAGGATGGCACGTTGATCCTGACGCTCCTGGGCGAGGGCGGAACCCGCGTCGCCGCCGTGGATGCCGCGAGCGGCAGGCAACTGTGGCGGTCGGAGAACGCCTACGGCGGCACCACCACCGACTACTATCGATTCCGGGCCATGCACGGCAGCGTCACGCCCGCCAAGGTCGATCCGACCCTCAATACCGCCACGGACGGCAAGGTGGTCGCCCTCCTGGACGGCGCCGATGTGGTCTGCCTGGATTTCGACACCGGCAAGGAGAAGTGGCGCACGCCGTTCCCGCTGGTCGAAGCGGACTACAAGGCCGGCGGCATCAACGCCATGCGAACCGTGTGGACCGGCACCCTGGTCGTCCGCGACGGCGTCGTGCTCCATGCCAGCCCCAACCAATTAGCGGCCTTCTCGGCCGATTCCGGAAAAATCCTCTGGACCCAGCCCAAGAAGTATCTCCAGCACCTCTGGTTCGAGTGGAAGGACGTGTTCGTCATCGACCACCTGGCGTGGACCTGGAGCGCCGAGCTGACCCGCGAGACTCTCGCAGGCACGAAGCAGCGCAGCACCTGGCCCACCACCGCCAACGGCTACGACCTGCACACCGGCAAGGTGGTCAAGAAGGTGCCGCTGGGCAACATCTTCAAGACGCACCACCATCACCGCTGCTACCGGAACAAGGCCACGTCGCGCTACATCCTGGCCAGCCGGCGCGGCAGCGAGTATGTGGATCTCGAACAGGGCCGGCACACGGTCGACAACTGGGTGCGCGGGACCTGTCACCTGGGCATGATGCCGGCCAACGGCCTCCAGTACGCCCCGCCGCACCCGTGCGTTTGCTACATCGACGAGAAGATCAACGGCTTCAACGCCCTGGCGCCGGCGGCCTCACCCTCGCGCGGACAGGCCGATCCGCCGGCCACGCCGGCGCTGCAGAAGGGTTCTGCCTTCGGCCACGCGCGCGGTCCGGCGGCCGGCGCGGAGGACTGGCCCGCTTTTCGCCATGATTCGATGCGTAGCGCCTCGACGAAGACGCAGATCCCAAGCCGCCCCCGCCTGCTCTGGCGCGAGCAAGTCGGCGGCAAGCTGGCCGCCCCGACGATCGTGGGCGACCGGCTGTTCGTCCCGCAGATGGACGAGCACTGCATCACCGTCCTGGATAGCGCAAGCGGCCGGTCGCAATGGGACTTTGTCGCCGGCGCGAGGATCGACTCGCCGCCGACCTACCACCGGGGCACGCTGCTCTTCGGCTCGGCGGACGGCTGCGTCTACTGCGTGCGGGCCCGCGACGGGGCCCTCGTCTGGCGGTTCCGCGCCGCCCCGGCCGAGAGGCTCATCGCCGCGTTCGGCCAGCTCGAATCGGCCTGGCCCGTGCACGGGAGCGTGCTCGTGGAGAACGGCACGGTCTATTTCGCCGCGGGACGCTCGTCCCAGCTCGACGGCGGGATCTATCTCTACGGGCTCGACGCCGCCACCGGCGAGCTGCTCCACCAGACGAAGCTGGAAGGCCCCGACTACGCCATGGATCCCGACGGCAAGCTGGTCGTTCGTCCAC
>JAFGCA010000207.1 GCA_016932895.1 Sedimentisphaerales bacterium
ATCGCCTTCACCCTGCTGCCCCGCTTCCTCAAGGCGGGCATCTACACCATGCCCGAGTATCTGGAGTACCGCTACAACTCGGCGGCCCGGGCGCTGATGGCGCTGACGACGGTGGTGATCTACGTGGCGGTCCTGCTGACCGCCGTGCTCTATTCCGGCGGGCTCACGCTGAACAAGATCTTCGATATGGACCTGACGCTGGGCGTCTGGCTCATCGGCATCATCGCGGCGCTCTACACCACCTGGGGCGGACTTAAAGCGGTGGCCTGGGCCGATCTGTTCCAGGGCGGCGCGCTGATTCTCGGGGGCGTCGCCACGTTCTTTCTCGGCCTGCACGCCTGTGGCGGCTGGGAGGCGTTTTCCACAACCAACGCCGACAAGCTCCACATGGTCCTGCCCGCCGACCACGAAGGCCTGCCCTGGACCGGCGTCCTCTCCGGTATGGGGATTGTCATCATCTACTATTGCGGCCTGAACCAGTTCATCGTACAGCGCAATCTGGCCGCCCGGACCCTGCGCGACGGACAACTGGGCGTGATCTTCGCCGGCGCCCTGTGGCTGCTGATCCCGTTCGCCATCGTCATGCCGGGCATCATGGCCAACGACTTGTATCTGCCGGATCTTCGCGCCGCGGCCGACGAGGACAACCAGCCGAAACTGGAAAAGTTCGAGCAGCTCAAATCTGCTCCGGACGCAGAGCAGCTCGTGGTTTTTGCGCCGGATGCGGAGTGGCAGGAACGACATCCGGCTCTGGCCACCGAGATAAAGCAATACAATGAGACGGTGGAACGGATTGCAAACGAAACCGGAAAGACACCTGCCCAGGAATTGCTTGCCGGACGGAAGCCCGATGTGGCGTTTCCCACGCTGATCAAGAAGCTGATTCCGCCCGGATTGCGCGGCTTCATGTTTGCGGCCATCGCCGGGGCAGTCATCAGTTCGCTCGCTTCCATGCTCAACTCCGCTTCCACGATCTTCACGATGGACGTGTACCGTCGGATGATCGACCGCAACGCTTCACAGAAACGGCTCTTGCTTCTGGGACGCGTCATGACGGGGGTCTTTGTGGTCATGGGCTGCCTCTTGGCGCCGCGATTGGCCAATCCGAAGTTCGAGGGCGTCTTCCAGTACATCCAGCAGTTCCAGGGGTACATCTGGCCCGGCGTGGTCGCGGCGTTTCTTTTCGGCATGGTCGTCCCCAAGGCACCGGGCATGGCGGGCGTGGCCGCACTGGTCTGCGGCCCGATCATCTATGGGCTCTTCCAGCGTTTCTCTCAAGAACTGCACTTCCTGATCCAGGTCGCTCTGGCCTTCGTCCTGGTCCTGGCGATCATGGGTCTGATCACCGTTCTCAAGCCGCTGGCCCAACCGAAGGTCCTGCCCGTCCGCGAAGGCGTTGAGGTGAAAACCGCGCCGGTCGTGAAGCTCGTAGGCGCCGCCGTCCTGGTCGCAGTCACGGTCTTCTACATCATCTTCTGGTAGAAATCGCGCAGCGTCACGCGCTACGCGCGCATGTAGAGTCCGCCGTTGACGGCGAGGTATTCGCCGGTGATGAAGCTTGCCGCCTCGCTGGCGAGGAAGAGAATGGCGCGGGCGACGTCCTCGGCGGTGCCGTTGCGGCCGAGCGGGGTTTGCGCAGCGACGTTCTTTCTGCGTTCGGCGTCGCTGAAGCGCTGATGGAAGCGGGTCTCGATGAAGCCGGGCAGGACGCTGTTGACGCGGATGCCGTACGGCGCGAATTCCATCGCCATGGCGATAGTCTCGGTGGCCACGGCCGCCTTGGCGGCGGCGTAGATGCCCGAGCCCCGACCGCCGCCGGTGTGGCCCCCCACCGAACCGATGTTGACGATGTTACCCTTGCTGTTCTTTAGATGAGGCAAAGCCGCCTGCGTGGCCAGGAAGATGCTGCGGCAGTTCGTGGCGTACACGTCTTCGTGATAGTCCAGCGAGGCGGTCTCGAAAGGCTGGCGGTCGATGAGCGAGCCGGCGTTGTTCACGAGGATGTCGAGGCCGCCGGCCCGCGCGACGAAGTCCTCGATCATGCGATTCACCTGTTCCTTGTCGCGCACGTCGGCGCCGAGCAGGACGCCGTCGCTATGGGCCTTGACCTGCTCCAGCGTCTTTTCGCCGCCTTCCTTCGTGGCGAAATAGTGCACGCCGACGAAGCAACCCTGTTGGGCGAACATCACCGCGGCCGCGGCGCCTATCCCGCTGCTGGAGCCGGTGACCAGGACCTTTTTGCCTTTGAGGTCTTCGACCATCGTCTTTCCCCTGCGCGGTGTCGGCCTACCAGCCGCCGGGCTGGAGCATGTCACTGACGGCGCTGCCCCACCATTGCGGATCGCGGAAGTGGTTCTTGAGCATCATGGCGGCGTTGACGCCGTCGGCTACGGCGGTCACGAGTTGCATGGCCGCCCCGATTCGGCAATCGCCCGCCACGAACACGCCCGGCATGCTCGTGCGCAGATACGCACAGTCGCACTTGATGAAGCCCTGTTCGGTGAGCTCGACCGAGCCTTTGAGGAAACCGGTGTTGGGCACCATGCCGACGAAGATGAAGACGCCGTCGCAGGGGTAATCCTCTTCCGCGCTGGTCTTGACGTTCTTGAGCGTGCACGACTGGACCTTGCCCTCGCCGCCGATGGCGGTGGCGACCGTGCTGTACTTGAGCACGAGGTTGGAGCCGGGCTCGTTGGCCTTGGCCACCAGCTCCTCGACGAGGATCTTCGAGGCGCGGAACTCGTCGCGCCGGTGGATCATCGTGACCTTATCGGCGTACTTGCACAGGTGCAGCGTTTCTTCGACGGCGGTATTGCCGCCGCCGACGGCGACGACCTGCCTCTCGCGGAAGAAAGGAGCGTCGCACGTGCCGCAGTAGCTCACGCCCGCGCCGGCGTTGCGAAACTCCTCTTCGCCCGGGATGCCCAGCTTGCGATAGTCGCTGCCCGGGGCCAGGATGACCGCGCGAGCGATATACCGGTCGTCGTTGCAGAGGACCGCGACGTTTCCGTCGGGCAGCTTTTCGAGGCCGGTGACCTCGGCGCCGGTCTTGATTTCGGCGCCGAAGGTCTCGACTTGCTTCTGCATGTTCTCGATGAGTCCGGGCCCATCGATGCGCTCGAAGCCGGGATAGTTCTCGATCCGGTCGGTGTTGTTGATCTGACCGCCGGGCATGAACTTCTCCAGGATCAGCGTCCGGAGCCGATCGCGCGCCGTGTAGACGGCCGCGCCCAAACCGGCCGGACCGGCGCCGACGATGATAACGTCATAAATCGTGTCGCTCATGGGAAAAGGGTCCTTCGCACTTAGCCCGCGTGGGCATCGATCTTGCCCTTCAGGTCGGCCTCGAACGTCGGCGTTACGCCGGTGATCTGCTCGACGACCTGGCCGTCCTTGAACAGAAACATCGTGGGGATGCTCATGATGCCGTGCTGGCTGGCCACCTGGCGCTGCTCGTCCACGTTCATCTTGCACACCTTGAGCTTGCCTTCGTATTCGCCGGCGATTCTGTCCAGCACCGGGCCGGCCATCTTGCACGGGCCGCACCACGGCGCCCAGAAATCAACCAGCACCGGAACATCCGACGCCAGAACCACGTCGGCGAAATCGGCATCCGTCACGTCAATCGTCTTACCTTCTGCCATTCTTTTCTCCTCGAAGATAAAGGTCTCATACTAATATACAACCCTGCGTGCGATACTATGGGCCCGGACTCAACCTGTCAATCAGGTTTCACCCCCATTTCCGGCACTCCTTGTCGCCCGCCCATGCAAGTCCTATTCGCAGGGTGGGTCCTCAACCACGCGTGAAGACAGCGTGGACATGAACCCGTGGGTCAAGGCCCCACCCTTTGGAATGGCATCATTTCGGCCGGTGGAATCTCACGGGGCCGAGCAGTCCGGCCGGCAAGGACTCCTTGCCTCGGGTCCATCGGGCCGCGGTCGCATTGTCCGGGAGCGATTGAGCGTAGTTGAAAACGGTGGTCGTTACGATGATTTCGAGAACGTTGCGTCCGGGCCGTACTGCTTCTGCGGCGTCGTAGACGTGCCGGCCCCACCAGCGAACGCCCAGAGACCGGCCGTTGAGAGTCACTTCGGACACATCGCAGACCTTGCCTAAATCGAGCAGCGTGTGCCCGGCATCGGGAAGATCGAACTCGGTGCGGTAGACGATGGTCCCCGCAAACGTTCGCAGCGGCCCGGCCTGCGTCTGCGCCAGATCGACGAGTGTGTTGAAAGTCCGCTCGAATTCCGTCTTCAGAATCCCGTGCTTGAAGGTCACGCTCCATGGCGCGCTTAGCGTGACGTAATCGCGCCGGTCCATCTGCGTTTCCGGGCGGCCCGCCTCGGTTGACGAGCCGGGCTCGAACACCAGCAAGAGGGATGCGAGCGGCTCCAGGGTCACCGAGAACGCATCGCCTTTGCCCTTGCGGGCGAAGACCGACCGCGCGCCCGTCTCGGGGTCCCAGCGCCACGCCGTTTTGTTCGGCGCGTCGAACGCCGCCTCGAACGCCAGCGGCTCGTCGCGGTGCAGGTTGGCCAGGAAAAAGACGTCACGATCTCCCTGCTTGTGATGGACCTGGTAAAGCCGTTCGTGCGGCGTGTCGATCCGCACCGAACGCGGCACGTCGAGCTTTGCCAGGACGCCCCCGGCCCAACCGAGCAGGTCGTCTGGCTTGGGTTCGGATACCTGCACCACGCGCTGGGCGCTCGCTTGGCGCGCCTCGCGCATCGCCCGGACGACCCGTTCGTCGTCGGCTTTGGCGTCTATCAGGCCGGCGGAGCGGCGAGGGGGCTCGCCCACAAAGGCGACCTTGCCGCCGGCCTGCGCGTACCGGCGGATCGCCTCGGCGGTCGCCGGCTCGAGCGTCTCGACGCCGGCAACGATCAGCGCGTCATAGGCCATCGGGCCGAAGCGCAGTTTTCCGCCTGCGAACGTCGCCTTTTCCAGGACGGTACGATTCACGTAGTCGGCCGAGCAGCCGTTCTGGTGGATCGCCTGCCACATGAGGTGCAGGTAGCGCGGCGTATAAACAAACGGCGAGCGGTCGAGCCCGCTCCGGCTCCAGACATCGGCGGTGGGCCCCAGAATCGCGACCTGCACGTGTGGCTTGCTCTGTTGCAGCACCCAGGACAGGCGCCCGCAGTAGTCGGCCCACTTGCGAAAGTGCGGCCACCAGGGATTCTGCTCGTTGAAGTAGGTGCCGTAGCGGACCCAGCCCGGGAAGCCCGCCTCGGGCGGGGAATAGTTGAACCCATGCAGGACGAAATGGTTGACCCCCGTGATGATGCTCAGGTCCGTCGCCTGCTTGACGTACTCGAGCGTGGCGCGAAAGACGCCCTGCGTGTTGGTCATCGCCTCGCAGCCGACGAGCGGCCGGTCGGCCAGGTGCGCGCCGGAGGCGGCGTACTTGTTCCACACCGCGTAGCGAATGCCGTCCAGCGGGTCCCAATTGTTGAACAGCCAGGTGTCGCCCTCCGGAATGTCGGGCGCCATGTAGCCGTCGAGCATGCCCATCAGCCAGGGATGGCCGTAGGCCTGGTAGCGGCTCAGCGTGCCCGCCTCGTGACACCAATGGTGGAAAGGCCACAGGAAGCGCTCGTGAAACAGCTCGACCAAGGTCTTGCTGAAGTCGTAGCGGGCGCGTCGCACGGAATCGGCCAACGCGCCGTCGTCCTTCGGATCGTCCTTGTCGAGGATGAACGGCAGGTAGGGCGCCAGCGCGTAGCGGCGGCGCTTCTCGAACTCGGCGGGCAGATCCCCCGTCCAGTTGGCGCCCGAGAGCTCGATGCTGTCGCAGAACATCGCGCGCAGGCTGTCGCCCAGCTTGCCGCCCAGGGCCGGACCCAGCTCGTCGGACATGCGGCCGAGATACGTCTCGACGGCGTCGCGGTTGTAGTGATCCAGCACGGGGCCGTCGGCGCCGGGCCCGCCCCACATTACGGCCCGGAAACTCTGCTGCCACGTCCCGATGTACAGCGTGTGTTTGCCCGCCGGAACGTCGAACGCCACGCTGCCGTCGGAGCGGATCTTCTCCATCATGTCCACACCCTCGCCCACGCCGCGCGCATCGTCGGGGACCAGCCACAGGAACAGCAACTGCGGCGCCGGCCTGTCTTCCACCTTGTACGGTGTCTTCGGCGGCTTGAGCAGTTCTGCGACCTCGCTGCGAAACGTGCCCGGGCCTCGAAGCGGTTTCTTGCCCAGGGTGATGCCCTGGATCGTCTGCCCGGGCGCGAGGAACTTGCCTCCGAAGGGCCAGCCCGTTCCCACGATGAGATCGGCGATCATGCCGCGCTGCCGCGCCCCGTCGGCGGCGACTCGAACCATCGCGTTCCATTCGTCGCTGAGCCAGACCAGCGGCTTCGCGGCGCCGGGGCTTGCCTCCGGCGGCATGGCGATCGGGTTGATCTCGATCCCGCCGACACCGGCGGCCTGCATGACGTCCAGCTCGCGCAGGATCTCCTCTTCGGTGACGCAGCTTCCGTTCCACCACCAGCGCACGAAGGGCCGGGCCCGGGCCGGCGGATTCCGGAACCCGTCGTACAACTCGTCCGGCGCGGCCCCGGAGACGGTGCCCAGCGACAGAAGGCAGAGCAGAATCGATCCGATATGTCGCGACATCGACATCTGAAGGAAGTGCTTCTTCGATAGGCGCATGTTCTCACCGTTTCCTACTTGTCAGAAAAGGAAAATGCCGGATCAGACCCGGGTGGGCTGTGCGGCGGCGTTGATCTCGGCGATCAGGCCGGGAAGCTCGGAGAGGCTGCGGATCCTGCGGGCTCCCGGCGGCGTTTGCTTTCCGGCGTTGGTATAAGCGTCTTTCAGGACGGCGACCATGCCGCTCCGCAACGCCGGCTCGATATCCTTATCGATGCGGTCCCCGACGAACATGACGTTCTCCAGGGCCGCCCCGATCCGCTCGGCGGCGATGCGAAAGATCTCCAGATGGGGCTTGCGAAACGCAAATTCGTAGGAGTACAGCCGCACCGGGAAAAACTCCAGGATGCCGGCCCGGCTCATATGCCTTTCCAGCGATTCGCGGTTGACGAACGTGTTGGACACGATGCCGAGCTTGAGTCCGAGCTGTTTGAGCGAGTCCAGGGTTTCTCTCACATTGTGCTCGACGTCGGCGAGCTTGCTCAACGGCTCGTACCAGGCCCATGCGAACTGTTCCCACTGCCGGGGGGAGAGCTGGATTCCCTGGCCGCGTCCGATCTTTTGGAGGAAGCCCAGCGAGTCGAAGTCGCGTCCGGCCAGGTCGGACCGCAACTGGCGCAGGCGCAACCGTACGAGATTGCGCACCGCGTACCAGGCAAAACTGCCGACCGGCTGGCCGTGCGTCTTCAAAAAGTGGTACGAAGTCCGGGCGCCCTGAAGAAAGACGCCCGTGGTGCTGATCCTGCCGAAATTCAGCAGCGTATCGCCCAGGTCGAAAAGCACTGCTTTGATTTCCTGATGGGCCATCCTGGCTCTCCTGAGGCCGAAGGGTCCCTACTACCTTCGCGCCGGTACCCCGTCGGCGAACGCGTCGCGCACCCACGCGTGCATTTCGTCATCGGAGATCATTGAGACGCGGTCGGCGGCGTACTCCGCATCGATCCGGTCCTTGATCTTCGTAATCCGAGCATCGTGTTTGGGAATGACGATGTCGTAGCGGGCCTCGACCCAGTGTTTGATGCCGGCGGCACCCGTCTTATCCGTGATGGCGACGCCCACGGGACGATGAAGCAGCTTCTCGGTATCGAAACAGTTGTAGATCTCTTCGTTCTTGAGCAGGCCGTCGGCGTGAATGCCGGCCCGCGTCACATTGAAATCGCTTCCGACCAGCGGATAGTTGCGCGCGATCTCCAGGTTCAGTTCCTTTCGGGCGTAGTCGGCCAGCTCGGTGATGGCGGCGTAGTTGACGCCCTCGCTGATCCCCTTGAGCTGGGCGTGCTCGACGACAAGGGCCTCCAGGGGCGGATTGCCCGTGCGCTCGCCACAGCCGAAGATGGCGGCGTTGGCGGCGCTGCATCCGTAGAGCCAGGCGGTGGAGGCGTCCACGAGGACCTTGTGGAAGTCGTTGTGCCCGTGCCATTCGAGCTGTTCGGGCGGTACGCCGATTTGGCGCAATCCGTGGATCAGCTTGGGCACGCTGCGCGGCACCGCCACCCCGGCCCAGGGCAGGCCGAAACCGAGCGTGTCGCACAGACGAATCTTCACCGGCTGTTTGTATTCTTCGGAGATTTTCAGCAGCTCGGCGGCAAAGGGCAGGACGAAACCCTCATAATCGGCCCGCGTGATATCCTCGAAATGGCAGCGCGGCAGCACCCCGCTGTCCAGGGCGGCCCGGGCGATGTCGAGGTAGCCCTGCAGCGCCTGCGACCGCGTCTTGCGGAGTTTCAGGAAGATGTGATAGTCGCTGGCCGAGGTCAGAATGCCCGTCTCACGCAGACCCATCTGGGAAACCAGCTTGAAATCGGAGGCCACCGCGCGAATCCAGCCCGTGATTTCCGGGTATTTATACCCGCGCTGCTGGCACAGCTCGACGGCTGTTCGGTCCTTCTCGGAATAGAGGAAGAACTCGCACTGGCGGATCAGGCCGGTGCCCCCGTCGATCTCATGCAGCAGATCGTAGATACGCAGGATTTGCTCCGGCGTGTAGGGCGGGCGGGCCTGCTGGCCGTCGCGAAACGTCGTATCGGTAATCCAGATGTGCTCCGGAATCTCGTATTCCACCTTCTGACCGTCGAACACGACCTTGGGAAACTCGCTGTACGGGAACACATCCCGGTAGAGGTTTGGTCGATCTACATCCACGAGTTCGTGATTCATATCTGTCATATCGTATCTCCAAAAGTGTTTCAGCGCCTTGGGCACGACATCGGAAACAAACGCCCCGGCACCGCGCCGCTGACGCGATTCGCCCATAGCCGAGGTGGGATTCGAACCCACACGCCCTTGCGGGCAGGGGATTTTAAGTCCCCAGCGTCTGCCATTCCGCCACTCGGCCAAGTCCTTATAATACAATACTTTACGGTCGATTCAAAGCGGGGTCATTTCAGTCCGGACACCATTGGGCCACCCTTTTCGGCTTTGCCCCAGCCTATCCAGCCCCCTATGTTCCGGCGGCGGCATTATACGCGCAAGACCCCGTCAATCCAAGGAAAAAAGACCGGCCACCCGTATCGGGCGAGATCGAGCCCTCGTTGGCGGCCAAGCTGTGCCCCCGTGCGAGCTACGTGAAGCAGAGGTCTCCGGTTCGTGGCGTGCCTTTCCCTGGCACCCTTGCAGCCGGTGGCAGGCGGTGGATCGGCAACAGGGCCGCAGCCTCACTCGTGCCGCAAGGCAATGATGGGATCGACCCCGGCGGCGTGCATGGCGGGATAGAGTCCGAAAATAATGCCAATGGAAATACTGATAGACAGAGGCAGCAGGATGCCCTCCCAGGTGAGAATCGTGGTCATGCCCGAGAAGTGCGTGATGAGGTGCGGAATGAGGGCGCCGATGCCCAGGCCGATCAGGCCGCCGGTGGTGGAGAGAACGACCGTCTCGATGAGGAACTGGCTGATGATCTGGCGTCGCTTGGCGCCGATGGCACGGCGGATGCCGATCTCCCGCGTGCGCTCGGTCACCGAGGCCAGCATGATGTTCATGATGCCGATGCCGCCGACCAGCAGGCTGATACCGGCGATCGATCCCAGGACGATGTTGAAGCGCCGCTTGATCGCCTGCCCCTCGCGCAGCAGCGCCAGAGGCACGTGGACCACATAATCCTTCTTCTTGTGGAACCGGGTCAGCATGGCCTCAATCGCTTTGGCGGCCGCCTCGACGTGTTCGGTGGCGTCCACCCGAGCGATGATCTGATGGAGCTGGACGCTTTCGGCGCTGAACGACCCGGAGGCCATGCGCACGTGCAGGTCCCCGTAGTAGGCGCGGGCCATCTCGAGGGGGATGTAAACATCGACCTCTTCGTCCGGCATCTGGATGTTGCCCGCCTGGCCCCCTTCGCTGCGTACGATGCCGATGACCTCGAAACTGTTGCCCCCGATGCGGATGCCCTGGCCGATGGTGCGCTCGGTGGCCAGGAGCTTGCGCGCCCCGAACTCGGTGAGAACCGCCACGGCGCTCATTCGCTGCTTGTCGGAGGGCAGTATGATCCGGCCGGCCAGGACCTCTCGGGGAACCAGGTCGAACCACTCGGGCGTGGTCCCGACCACGCGCAGCTCGATGGACCGCCCGTGCAGTCCGGCGTCCTGACGCGTCGACTTGACAGGCGCGGTGCCCTCGATCGTATTGAGACCCTGGGCGATGCGCGCATGGTCCTCGTAGGTCAGGCCGTACATGCTCACAAACGAGCGCATCATGCTCGCCTTTTCTTCCTGGGCCGGTTTCAGCGAGGAAATCAGAATGTTCGTGCTGCCGAGCTTCTTGATCTGCTCGATCGCTTCCTTGCTCGCCCCTTCGCCCACCGAGAGCATCGCCACGACGCTGCCGACCCCGAAGACCACGCCGAGCATGGTCAGGAAGGACCTGAGCTTGTGGAGCAGCAGGTTCTCAAGCCCCGATCCGATGCTGCGGACAAAGCGAGTGCCTCTCACGGTGTTTCCTCCACGTTTCCTGCCCCGGCGGCGCCCATGCGGGAGGGCCGCATGATCTACGGGCTACTCCTCCATCTTTTCCCGGAAGAACTTCGCGCGTTCTTCCATCGACATGTTCATGAGCTGCTCTTTCTCCTCCTCCGACAGGTTCTCCATTACCTTGCGCACCTTCTCCATTTGCTTCTTTTGTTCGGCCGTGAGGTTCACGGGCCCCTGTCCCTGCGGTCCGCCCGGGCGCTGGCCGACGGCTTCCTCGCCTTCGGGTTCGGCCGGTTTGGGGGCCGGTGCGGCCGGGGTCTTCGCCGAGGTCTTGAGCTGGTCGCGGACTTTCTGCCCCATCCCCTCGGAGGCGGTTTCCAGCGTGGAGGACCCTGCGCCGTTGGCACCGGGCGCCGCTTCCACCGAAGCCTGATCCAGGGGCGGCGCCAACAATACGGCTTCGCCTTCCTCCAGACCTTCCTTGACGTGGACCATGCGGTTGTTGTCCAGACCGATCTTGATCTTGCGCGCCACGGGCTCGCCGTCTTCGAGGACGTAGACGGTGGGAACGCCGCCAACGCTGAGAACGGTCTGGACCGGGACGTACACCGCGTTCTCGTGCTGGGCGACGATGATCTCGGCCCGACAGCTCATGCCGGTGCGGAGTACGGCGCCGTTGGTCTGCAGGTCCACCTCGGCTTTGTAGACCTTCAGGTCCGGGGCCAGAGGCATGCTCGCGTTGGGCAGAGGCGCGATCTGTCGGACGGTGCCGAAGAAGTTCTCCCCCGGCAGGGCATCCAGCGTGATAATCGCCGGCAGCTCAGACTTGACCTTGTGCAGATTCACCTCGTGTATGTCCACCTCGGCCAGGACCGAATCGGTCTTGGGCAAATAAATCAACTCCTGGCGCTCGTGCACCTCCTGCCCCTCATCCAACGGCTCCTTGTTCATAAAAGGATTGCTTTGGACGCTGGTGGCGTAGACGACCAGGCCGTCGGCGGGGGCCTTGATCCGGCACTTCTCGATCTGCTCGATGATCTTGTCCAGTTTGCTCTGCTGACGCTTATGCTCGGCCTCCTTGGCATTGAGCCGGGCCTGGGCCTGCGTGTTATTGGCATTGGCCTTGCGCGAGGCCCGCTCCATCGCCATCTCGGCCTGATTCACGTCACTGGTCAACTGCGCGATCTGTCGTTCATAGGTGAATTTCTTGAGAATCCGCAGGCTGGTCTGGCTCTTATCCAGCTCAAGCCCCTTGCGCCGGACTTGCAGCTTGTCCGCCATGTACTCGGTCTCGGAGATATACTTCTCTTCGAAGAGGCGGCTGGACCATTCGTTGGCGTCCTCGGCGCGTCGCAGCTCTTCCTCGGCCAGACTGATCTGCGCCTCCAGCTCCGTGACGTCCTTGGCGAACAGGCCGTCGGTGGCGGTGTACTGCTCCAGGTCCTGCCGGGCAAACTCCAGCGTTAACCTGGCTTGGTCGACGTCGCTCTTGCCCTGGTTTTCCGTAATCGCCAGGCTCTCCTGGGCATCCACCAGATCGGCGCTGGCATTTTGCACCAGGATCTCCTGGTCGACCTTGGAGTCCTTCAGGGAGCTGGAATCCAGCTCCACCAGGACGTCTCCCTCTTTGACCTGGTCTCCTTCGTCCACGAGGAAGATGATCGAGCGGCGTCCTTCCACCTCGTTCTTGATGATGATCTGGTCCTTGGCCTTGATGGTCCCCGATTCGAGCACGCTGATGGTCAGGGGCCCGCGCTGGGCGACAAACGTCGCCCGGTCTTTTTCCGGCTCGCTGCCGCCCTTGACCACTTTGAGCCAGACGGCGGTTACTCCGATCACCACGACCAGGCCGACCAGCCCGACCGTCTTGAGTGCACCGTTCCTCGCGCCTCTGGTATGTGAGCTTCTCTCAGACATTCCAGTCACCTCAGGAAGAAGATCCCCATCAGAACCTACCGCGGCCTCTCTGCCTCTTGGAGCGGTTGCGCGCCTTGATTGGCACGAGAGGCTCCAACACGGGTAAATACCCTCCGCCGCTCCCTGTGACGAGATGCAAGCCCAGGAAACGCCTGTCCGCCGTTCATGGCTTTCTCCTCGTTAAACTCGCTTCATTATACCGAACGGGTGGCCGGGAAAGCAAGGAAAACCTGCTGGTGCGCCCCGGGGAAGGAACGCGCGGCGCTTCCGCATGAACTTGCTGACGCCCGTATTCGGGGAGCCCGGCCTCACGGACAACAGCTCCGGAGAACATTTGGCTGTCCAATACCGTGTTTCCCGTATCGAACGAGCACCGCATTTCGATAGTTCGGCGACGGTGGCGCCGGCTGTGTCAGCGCCGCAGTACGCGGCGCGGATCGAGCCGGGACAGGAGGTGTCCGCAGAAATCGGTCAGGCGCATCAGCCGTAATCCGTAGTCGAGCATCCGCAGCTCGAAATCCTTCGGCAGGGCCGCCCGGGCTTGCGCGATTCGTTCGGCCGCCTTATCCGTCTGTCCGGTCACGACGTACACAAGCGACGAATCCCTCAAAGCCGCTTCGTGGCCGGCGTCCAGCTCCAGCGCCCGCGAGAAGAACCGCTCGGCGTCGTCGAAATGTGCCTTGTTCGCGGTGGCCACGCCCAGGTAGTAGTAGGCATCGGCGTTGCTCTTGTCGTAGCCGGTCGCGCGGAGCAGGCATTGCACCGCGTGGTCCGGGTCGCCGATGGTCAGCAGCATGG
>JAFGCA010000208.1 GCA_016932895.1 Sedimentisphaerales bacterium
CGTCGTACAAAGTTACGGCCGGGCCCGCCGCACCAATCGCAACGCCACCAGAACACCGGGCTGGGTCGTCGAGGGCATCGCCGACTATATCCGCTGGTTCCTGTACGAGCCGCACACGCACGGCGCCGAAATCACCGCGCGGAACATCACGCGGGCCCGGCACGACGCCAGCTATCGCGTCAGCGGCAATTTCATCAACTGGGTTACGAACACGCACGACCGCGACCTCGTTTGCAAGCTCAACGCCGCGGCCCGCGAAGGCCGGTATACGGAGCAGTTGTGGAAGGACGCCACGGGTAAGACGCTGGAAGAGCTGGGGCAACAATGGAAGACCGCGATGGAGGCGAAGGTCGCCGCTGAGGAGGCCGCTCCGAAACCGAATACACTGACCGATGCCGAACAGGCGGCCGGGTGGAAACTGCTGTTCAATGGCAGGGACGCCAGCGGCTGGCACACCTTCAAACGAGACGACGTTCGTCCGGGCTGGCAGGTGCGCGGCGGCGCATTGGTTTGTGCCGATCCGCACAATGCCGGCGATCTGTGCACCGACGAGCAGTACGACTGGTTCGAACTGCAGATCGATTACAGCATCAGTGAGGCCGGCAACAGCGGCATCATGTACCATGTCACCGACCAGGGCGGAGCCGCGTGGGCGACCGGGCCCGAGTTCCAGTTGGAAGACAATACCAAAGCAAGCGATCGGGTCCGCTGCGGCTGGCTGTACGCCCTCTACCAGCCGCCGGTCGATCCCGCCACCGGCAAGCCGCTCGACGCGACCAAACCGGTCGGCCAGTGGAACCACGTTCGCCTGCTCATCAGTCCCGAAAAGTGCGAGCACGAGATCAACGGAGTGAAGTACTTCGACTACGTCCTGGGCAGCGACGATTTCAAGGCGCGCGTCGCCAAGAGCAAGTTCCGCCGGATGCCGCTGTTCGCACGGTTCGACAAAGGGTACATCGCCCTTCAGGGCGATCACGGCCAGGTCTCGTTCCGCAACATCAAGATCCGGCCCATCCAAACTGAGAAGTAGCCGGCTCCGGTCCCAGCCGTACGGCTTCAATCGCCGAAGCTGGTGCCTACGGAGCGGGCCACCGCAATGAGGGGTTCGTCTTTCGGTACGTTTCTGGGGCCCTGGGCTACTTTTGTCAGGGGGACCTTGACGAGCCGGCTGCCGCGGACGCCGACCATGTGTCCGAAGTCACCCTCGTGCGCGAGGTCCATGGCTTTGGCTCCGAGGCGGGTGGCAAGCACCCGGTCGAACGCCGTGGGCGAACCGCCCCGCTGGAGGTGTCCCAGTACGACGGGGCGAGCGGTGAGACCGGTGGCCTGTTCGATCTGCTCGCCCAGCGCAAAACTGATTCCACCCAGCCGCACCGCGATGGTGCTCTCCTCCACCATTCGCTGGATGACCACCTTGCCGCCTTGGGGCTTGGCCCCCTCGGAAACAACGACGATGCTGAATCTCTTGCCTTTGTGGGCGCGATCTTTGACGCGGGCGGCGATCACATCCAGGTCGTAGGGAATCTCCGGCAGCAAGATGATGTCCCCCCCGCCGGCGACGCCGGCATGGAGGGCGAGCCAACCGGCGGTGCGGCCCATGACCTCGACGATCATAACCCGGTGGTGCGACTGGGCGGTGGTGTGAACGCGGTCAATCCCCTCGGTAGCGACGGTCACCGCCGAATCGAAGCCGAACGTGACGTCGGTACCCCGCAGGTCGTTGTCGATGGTCTTGGGCACCCCGACGACGTTGACACCGTCTTCCTGGAGCCGGTGAGCGATGGCCAGCGTGCCGTCCCCGCCGATGCAGACGAGACAAACCACCCCGAGCTTTTTCAGATTCCGGATCGCCGGTTTCGAAACGTCCTTGAGGCTCAGCTTGCCGCCTTCGCGCACGGCGTGGCGGTACGGGTTGGCGGTGTTGGAGGTGCCCAGGATCGTCCCGCCCAGCGTGAGAATGCCCGAGACGTCCTGATAGCTCAACTCGCGACAGCGGTTCTCGATCAGGCCGAGATAGCCGTCTTCGACACCGATGACTTCCATGTCATAATCGAGCATCGCCTTCTTGGCCACGGCCCGTATGACGGCGTTCAGGCCGGGACAGTCGCCCCCGCCGGTCAATACAGCAATTCGTTTCCTTCGTTTCATATTCGGCCTCCTGCGGTTCGGCTACATTGACAACGAGCCAGAAGTATAAGGCACGATCGCCCAAATGAGAAGCGGCAGATGGAAATGGATCGCGCCAGGCATTGTGTGCCGGCCCGCTGCGTCCTGGCAGAAGTTGTCCGAAGAAGCCTCCATAGACGGCGGGCTTACGCTGCTGCGAGACTCCGCACCTATGGCTGCATGTCGGATTTGGTGGCGCGGTCGGTGCCGCCATGGGCGCCCAGGTTGATGACGCCGCCATGGGGAACGGGCTCATCGCCGAGCGCACTCGTTGGGTCGCCGGCGTCGATGCAGGGGCTGGTGACGTCGTCGCGGACCCAGGTGTGCGTCTCGGGATCCCAGCGACCCGCCTGCGATTGGAGGTGATAGTCCCCATCGATCCGGACGGCATCAGGATATTCCGGTTCACGCAGTACGTCAGGGTCATTCGCATCGACCCAGGATACGGACCGCACAAACAACGGATCGGCGTCGAGATTGCCCGGCCCGGGCCAACCGCCCGCCACATTCGTGTAGCTGATGGAAGGATGGCCGGTACCGCTGACGAGGATTTCTTGCGGACGGTTGGCCCACAAAATCGAGTTGGCCAGCATCACCTCGCTGTCCGCCAGCACCAGGGCGGCGCCTTCCGAGCCCCCGTAATTGTCGGCGATGGTGCAGTTGAGCAAAGCCGCGTTGCTGTCGGTGCAATACACCGCCGCCCCGTTGACAAAGGTGGCACGGTTGCCCACGATCAGACAGTTGACAACGGTCGGGCTGCTGTTCCTGCAAAGGATGGCGCCAGCCGACCGGCCTCGGCCTCGCGTGATGACAAATCCCACCAGCGCACAGTTGGGATCTTCGCAGTCGTCAAAGGTGACGACGGGCCCGGCGCCCGCGCCGTCAAGAACGGGAAATGAAGTGCCGTTGGGATCGTTCGGATCGAGCCCGAGCAGTTGGATGGACTTGCCCAGAAAGTCGATGTTCTCACGATACGTCCCGGGCCGTACGAGGATCGAGGCCTCGCGTGCGGCCACTTCAATGGCCTCCTGGATACTATCGAAGGGACGCCCGACCGTCCCATTCTCCAGCGGATCGCTCCCGCCGGCGTCGCCCGGCATCACATCCCCGGCAGCGTCGTCGTCAACGTATAGGACGCTGCGCGTGCAGAGGAAATTCGCTCGAATCTCATGGTCCTGCCCCATGGGCAGATAGGTGGGATTCCCTTGCGTGGAATAGCTGCCGGACCAACCGGCAAAAACGAAACCGGGCTCCGCTTGCGCTTCCAGGGGCACGAATTCGCCGTTGTCGTAGGTGAACATCCCTTCGCCCGGCGTTGTCACGCGCCCCCCGGCCGTCGCAGAGATCGACAGGGACCGCCGGCCGCAGTCGTTATACTTGAGATCGACGTCTGAATTGTTGGCCAGAATGCGCGGGATCTGGAGGTCGCAAGCTTCGTCGTTGAGGGGATTGTTCCGCAGATCGACGTACTCCAGGGACGTCAGTTCCGACAACGCGATGATGTCACTGATGTGGTTATGGTTCAGATCACCCACTTGCAGGCCGGCGAATCCGGAGAGCGCCGAGATATCGTCAATCTGGTTGAACCGGGCGATCAGTATTTGCAGGTGGGTCAGCCCCGACAAGGCCGAGATGTCACTGATCTCGTTGTCGTGAACGTCCAGATGCTGAAGCTGGCTTGCCCCCGACAGCGGCCCAATATCACGGATGAGGTTGTTGTTGAGCACCACCATCTGCAGGTTGCTCAGCTCCGACAGAGGCGACAGATCGCAGATGAGGTTGTGGGCCAGGTGGAGTTTCCACAAATTCACGGCGTGCTCCAAACCGGTGAGGTCGACGATGCCTCCCACATCAACGTGGAGAGAAGTCAACCCCGCCATGTCCGTCGGCGTCGGGTCCGGAGTCCACAACTCATCCACGACGGCCGCCTTGAGATGGGGATCGGCAAAATAGACGGGATCTTCCGCCCGGGCGAAAGCCGCCAGAGGTACCAACAGGAATAGCGCAAAAAGAAAGCGCACCACCTTGTTCTCCTCCACAACACAATTCCCGGCAACACACACCAGGCTGTCTCACCGGATCGACTCCTGTGTCGGGCAAACAATGCAACGCCGACTTTGCCGCGCTCGGTGCGCCTCACCGGAAATAACGTCCAAAGCCCCTTGGTGCCGTTGCCGGAAGCAAAGCGTTCTCCCCCCCAAGGCGAGGGAAGCGATCTCGTGCCGCCGTCATAGCGAAACCCGCGAAACGGCACAACTTACCCACTTTTCGTATATTATAGCAGATATCTGACCGCCGTTCACAGTCTCTGTGGAGATTTGGCGGTCGCACGGGTGGCGCCGTAGGCGCCCAGGTTGACGAGGCCTCCGTTCGGGGCGGGCTCAGCATCGAACGGGCTGGCGGGGTCGCCGGCGTCGATGCAGGGGCTGGTGGCTTCATCGGCGACCCAGGCCTGGGTTTGGCCGTCCCAGCGGCCGGCCTGCGATTGC
>JAFGCA010000209.1 GCA_016932895.1 Sedimentisphaerales bacterium
AGGGGCCGTTATAATCTTGTGACAATCTGGTCTTTGCACAAACATCCGGTGTGATCTGACAAACGGAAGGAAGTGCCGATGCCTCACCGAGGAGCCGTTGCCCAAACGATCGTCCCTGCCCTGCTCGTTCTGCTTTGTGCCCACTGTGAGGCGCGGGGAGCCCTTGCGCTCCGCGCCGTCCGACAGGAGGCCGGCAAGTACGAGAAGTTGGAACTGCTGATCGATGTGGATCGTGACTACGACAGTCCTTTCGATCCCTGCGCGGTGCAGATCGACGTGCTGCTCACCAGTCCCGGCGGGCGGTCCCTGCGGCTGCCGGCGTTTTTCGCCCAGGACTACGAACGCCGCGATTTCGAGCGACGCGGCAAGACAACCGCCTGGTACTATCCGACCGGGGCCGGCTCATGGCAGGCACGCTTTGCACCGACGGAGGTCGGGACGTACACCGCCCGCGCATCGTGGAAGGATGCCAACGGACAGACCTTTTCGCCGCCCGTGCAGTTCAAGTGCACTGATTCGCCCCGCCCAGGTTTTCTGCGCCCCCATGCGGAGGACCCGAGGTTCCTGCAATTCAGCGAGGGCGAGCCGTTCTTCGTCATCGGACAGAACCTCGCGTTCGTCGGGGAAGGCCAGTACGTCAACGTACCCAAGGCCGAAGCGATCTTCGCCCGGCTGGCGGAAAACGGGGCCAACTTCGTGCGCATCTGGACCTGCTGCAAGGATTGGGCCCTCGCCATCGAAGCCGAGAAGAGCGTCTGGACGCGCTCGTGGACGCGTCAATCGCCCGTGGTCGCCCTGCCCGAGACCGGGGGCGAGGCCGACGCCCGCAAGTGCGTGAAGCTCGCGGGAGAGGATGGAGTCTCGCTGACGGCATCACCCTCCCACCCCGTCGGCCTGCGCCCGCAGACGCGCTACGCCATCACGGGGCGATTCAAGACGGACCGCTGTCAGGGGCTGCGCTTGCAGATCGGCGGCGATCAGTGGGACCTGCCGGCCGGAGACGACGGGTGGCAGACGTTCCGAAAGGAATTTGTCACGGGCCCCGGCGACTACTGGCTGGGGCGTGTCGCCTTCCGCCTTGTCGGTGCGGGTGCGGCCTGGCTCGACGCGTTGTCGCTGAAGGAGGTCGCCGGCGGCGCCGAGCTGTTCTGGGAAGCTGACGTCAACCGTCCGCCGCGCGGCTATTACAATCCGCTGGACTGTTTCATGCTGGACCAAATCGTCGCCGCGGCCGAGCAGAACGGCATCTACCTGATGCTCTGCCTGATTACGCGCGACCTCTACATGAGCTCGCTCTCCGATATCGACAGCGCCGAATACCGGGAGGCGACCGAAGACGCCAAGAAGCTGATGCGATACGCCGTGGCCCGCTGGGGCTACTCGGCCAGCGTTGCGGCCTGGGAATACTTCAACGAAATGGACCCGGGCAAGCCGACGAATCCGTTCTATGCCGATCTCGGCGCGTACCTCGAAGAGATCGACGTCTACCGGCACCTGCGAACGACCAGCACGTGGAGCCCATCGGCGCGCGACTGCCGGCATCCGCAGTTGGACGTCGCCCAGGAGCACCACTACATGCGTCCGAGCCGGGACGACTTCAAGGACGAAGTAACGTCCATCGTCGAGCAGACCCGGTTCCTGCGCGAGCACGCCCCGGGCAAGCCGGCCCTGATCGGCGAGTTCGGCCTGGCCGACGATAAGTGGGGACTCAGCGACTACATGAAACAGGACAGCGAAGGCGTGCATTTCCACAACTGTCTGTGGGCCTCGGCCTTCGCCGGCAGCTCGGGCACCGCGATGTTCTGGTGGTGGGACCAGTTGGATCGGCAGGACGCCTACCGGCACTACCGCCCGCTGGCGACGTTCCTGGAAGACGTGTCCTTCGTCGGCCTCGAGCCCGCCCATGTCACAGCCTCGGACGAACGCATCCGGGTGTTGGGCTATCAGGGAAACGACCGCGCGTACTTGTGGCTTTCCAATAAGGAAGCCACCTGGTTGAATCTCGTCGTCGAAGACCGCAAGCCCGGCGCCATCGCCGGCGCCACGATCCGCATTCCCGGCCTGCGTCCCGGCCGCTACCGCATCCACTGGTGCGACACCCGCGCAGCCAAAACAACAGAAACGCAGGAACACATCGCAGACCGCAAAGGCCTAAACATCCCCACCCCCGCCTTCCATCAAGACCTCGCCTGCAAAATCGAACGACTCTGAAGAGATCCTGGCCGGTCCACTGTAAATTCACCTTCCTTTCAGAGCGACCGAATCGAAAGCAGCGAACCGCGCGACGACAGGTGAAATAAACTGGCGATTGAGGGCGTCATCTGTATAATGGAAAAAGCATCGGATTGATAAGACACTACGATTTTGCTTCGTGTGTTTTTGGCTCTCTATTTGGGCAGGCGGCCCGGTCGCCTGCGGGGGTGAGAGCGATGAAGAAGATCGAGGTCAGGGATAAGACGCACATCAAAGAGCTTCTGTACGCCGAGCACGTTCTCGGGATCAAGGGGCCGCAGTTTCTCGCCTTCGGGGGCTTTCAGCTCTGGTGGTACGACCGGCACCGGGGCGTCTGCGACTGCTGCGAATCGCACTGGTCCGACCCGCGTAAACACGTAACGCACTGCAAGCTGGACAAGGCGGCCCGGATTCTGTGGCGGCATCGCCGCGAGCTCTACGAGCGCACACGGCCCGCCGATCACGACCACAAGCTCCAGCTCATGGAGCACCTCGACGACACGCAGCACTGACCGGCCGACCGTGCGATCGGTCCCGGCCTGGTCCGAATCCGCAGCAGCGGCGGCTTCGCAGCGCAGCGTGGAGGCACGTCTGTTTTTGTGTTGACACGCCGGGACTCCCGGGGGACAATACGGACCAGTATGTGCACGCCTCGGACAAATTGGAGCATGCCGAAACTTGCCCACAAGCAAGACAATTTCTTTCTGTTCAGTGAGGGTCCTCGAAAATGAAAAAAGAACCGATTTCCCGCCGCACGTTCATTCGCACGAGTTCGCTGGCCGCTGCCGGGGCCGTGACCGCCAGCCTGGCGAAGAATACCCGGGCCAACGAGGGCACGCCCGAGACGTCCAAGATACTCAACTACAATCCCAAGATGCACTACCGCCGGCTCGGCAAGAGCAACTTGATGGTCTCGGAGGTCAGTCTCGGCGGGCACTGGAAGAACCGCAACGCCGGGCGCTACTGGGACCACTTCGCCAACGACCGGGTCCCGCCGGACGTCGAGAAAAACCGCACCGACGTGGTCAGCGCGTGCATCGACAGCGGCATCAACTACCTCGACATCACCACGGCCGCCGAGTGTCTCTGCTACGGAGCCGCCCTCAAGGGCCGCCGCGAGAAGATGCACGTCGGCGCCGACATCCACAATCTCGGCCCGCGCGGCTCGGACCGCTGCAACGTCAAGGACCAGACCCGCAACGTCGACGAGTGCCTGCGCCTGCTCAAGACCGACTACCTCGACATCTGGCGTCCGCAGGCCAAGATGGACGGCAGCAACACCGACGACGAGATCAAAGTCCTGATCGAAACGTTCCACAAGCTCCGCGACCGGGGCAAGGTGCGCCACTTAGGCATGTCGTCGCACTCGCGTCCGTGGCTGGAGCACGTGATCGCCACCTTCCCGCAGTTCGAGATGATCATCTTCCCGTGCAGCGCCAAGACGCGGGAGAAAGGCCAGGCGGCCACCGCCGCTAATGTCACGGAGGTCAACCCGGGTCACGGCTCCGATCAGACGCAAAGCATCTTCAAGACGGTGACCGAGCAGAACGTCGGCATCGTCACGATCAAACCGTTCTTCGGCGGCAGCCTGTTCGAGAGCTACGGCAAGGACAAGTTCCCCGTCCTGGGCGTCGGCAGCAAGAAGGAGAACGATCTGGCGCGGCTGACGCTGCAATGCATTTTGACGAACGGATCGATCACGGCCACGGTGCCCGGAATCTCGACCCCGTACGAGGCGGAGAACGCCGCCCGCGCGTCCTATACGCGGATGCTGGGTTTCTCGCCGGCGGAGAAGGAATGGCTCACGCAGATCACCGACGAACGCTGGGCCAATCTGCCCGAGGAGTACGCCTGGCTGCGTGACTGGGAGATCGTGTAGTCCGCTCGACGAACGAGAGGCCTCGCTGACGGTGCGGCGCCGTCGGTAGTCGTTTCCATGCTGTAGGAGAATAGCTGTGCGCGCGTATCTTCGCGGGAGAATGACGTTCGTTGTCACCATGATCGTTGTGGTCTGTCTGGCCGCGGCGCTGACCGTTTCCGTAGCGGAGGAAGCCCGGGAGACCCCTGCCGAGGAGGCCGGCGGCAACAGCAAATGCTACGTCTGTCACGCCACGTTGAAAACCGAGGACATCACGGTAGCCCACCTGGAGATGGACATTACGTGCGACCAGTGTCACGGGCCGTCCATCGAGCACATGCACGACGAAATGCTGATGACCGAGCCCGACCTGCTCTTCGGACGATCCGAAGTGCGGAAGATGTGCTCGGACCCGTCGTGTCACGCCCCGGGCGAGGGCCGGACCGAATACGGCCTGCAGGACCACAAGGACCCGGCGAAGGTGCAGGAGTTCCACGACGAGTGGCTGGGCCGGACGCGGCCGAACGGCCGGGCCATCATGAAAGACCCCGTCTGCACCGATTGCCACGGCACGCACAATCTCGACGAGCCGCTGCGCGGCGATGAAGAAGAGCAGAGCGACTGGGTCTCGCTCTTCAACGGCACGGATCTGAAGAACTGGAACGCCGTCCGTCCCAAGGTCTGGAGGGTGCAGCGCGGCCGACTCGTCGGCCAGCTCGCCCCCGGGGCCAAACCGGCCAGTCTGCTGACGGCCGGGCAGTTCGACAACTACCTGCTGGCCGTGACGTTCCGAGCCGACTGGCCGGTGCGCGGCGGCATCTGGATTCGCCACACAACCGATGCGTCCGGCCCACGCGTGGAAATCTTTGACAGCCCAAAGCCGCTCGCTTTCACCGGGAGCATCTCGCTGCCCGGCAAGGGCCTCGCTCTGACCAGTCTCCAGCGGGACCTCACCGACCGCGAAAGCTGGAACACGCTTTCGATCAAGGTCGAGGGGCCCCGGACGCAGGTCTGGCTCAACGGCGCCGAGATCGGCGCCGCCTGCGCCGAGGGCCCGCAGCAAGGAAGGATCGGTTTGTACCTTGAGAGCAACGTCTCATCCAAGACCGAGATCCAGATCAGCGAAATTCTCGTCAAGAAGCTCCCGAAACCGGAAGCCGACTCGGACGAGGCATCGGCGAAGTAGGCAAGGAGAGGCACGAGGTCGTCGCGGAGTTGTCTCGGCTTCTCGAACGATACCGTAGCGAAGGTTGCAGCCGCCTTCACCAGCGGTTCGCCGCGGCCGGGACCTTGCTTCGCTCCTTCAGCCGGATCGCGTCTTTGGGGCACACGGACCGGCAGATCCCGCACCCGTAGCACCAGCGCTGATCGATAGTCACTTTGCGATTCGACGGGCTGTACGTCATCGCCCCGAACTGGCAGACGCGCATGCACTGCCGGCAGCCCACGCACGCGTCCGGATCGACCTCGGCGACGTATTCGGCCCGGAACATGACCGAGACGCCATGCGTCACCGTGCATCGCATCGCCAGGCAGTCGGAGCGGTCGCAGTTGCACAGGCCCGCGATGAACGGGGTGCGAAACGTCCACACGCTGTGGCACAGCCCCTCTCGCTCGTGGTCGCGCAGGGCGGCGAGGGCCTCGTCCTTGCCGAGGGTCTCCACTTCGGAGTTATGCGGCCCGGCGAGAAAACTGGTGTCGAGACCGCGCACGATGTCACCGAATCGCCCGCCGTTCGGACCCATGGTGACGCCGTAGCAATAGCGTTTCTCCCGGCCCAGCGTGACGCGCCGGCAGACACAGGCCACGCGCACGACGGAATTGACCAGGCCGAAGATGCGCTCGACGTCCTCGATGGGAACGACCTGGCCGTAATGAACGCGCTTCATCCTCCGCGTGACCATCCGGCCGATCAGACGCCTCACCAGCCGCGGCGCCTTGTCCAGCTTTTCCAGACGGCGCATGCCCCGCTCCAGATCGCCCGTATCCGTGACGAACTCCTCGATGAACCGGCGCCGACGCACGTCGCTGAGCAAGTCCTCGCAGTAGTTCTTCGCCTGCAGATACCACTTCTTGCCCTCCCCGTGCTTCAAACAGAATTCGCACATGTCCGTGCCCTCCATACTGGCGTCGGTCGATCCACTACGGCCCCTCTGAATACGACGTGCCATTCTACCACCGGCCGCCCTCCGCGAACACCCCCTGCCTCGACCGCGCCTGGAGGACACATTTGATTTTTTCGTTTCCATCGGCGAATATAGCCTCGCCGCCGTCACGGCGGGAGTCGGACCGGGTGACGGTCCGAAACCGATGCGCCGGAATCTCCGACGGGCAACCAGTGAAACCGTCTGCTTCTTCGCGCGGCGCGGGGCCCGGGCCCTGCCGCAGACGCAGACATCGATACAGGAGTGGCGAACATGGGGTACAAAAAGGCTGCGCTGTTGCTTCTTGTCGTTCTCACATCCGCCCTGCCGGCGGCGGTCCTGGACGACCTTCTCGCCGACGTTTCGCCCGAGGTGAAGAAATGGGCGACGGTAGTCCGGGTCAAGGGCGAATCCGCGCACCCCGCCTTCGAGTGGTTCCATTATCGCGACAGCGCCGAGGCCGTGGACTTCTGGCCGGCCAGCACGATCAAGATCTACACCGTTGTGGCCGCCCTGGAGTACATCAATGAGCTGGGCGTACCGACCGACTGCGCGCTGGCGTTCGAGCGCAAGACCGACGATCGCTGGATCCTGGACAGTGCCCGCACGATGCGCGAGATGATCAGCGAGGTGTTTCGCCGCTCGTCAAACGAGGACTACACGTTGCTGCTGCGATTCGTGGGCATCGACCGGATCAATACGAAGTTTCTCATTCCGGAGCGTGGATTTCCGCACTCGGCGCTGATGCGCGACTACATCACGTATCGCCCGCCGCTGTACGTAAACGAAGAGCCGCAGCGAATCACCCTCTACGCCGCGGGAAAGGAGCCCGTCCGAGTGGAACACTGCTGGTCCGGCGTATCGTACGCCGAGCAACGCGGCGCCACGGTCATCAGCGCCACCACCGGCAACTGCACCTCCACGCGCGAGCTGGCCGACTGCCTCAGACGCATCGTGTTTCATCGCGTTCTGCCCCCGTCGCAGCGGTATCGCCTCACCGACGAGCAGGTGCGATTCATTATAGAAGGCGGCGACGGCCTGACCGGCCTGGAGAACAAGGAGGCCGGACCCTACGCCTGGGAGAAGGCCGTGGAAACGGTCTTTCCCGACGCCCGCTTCTTCCACAAGGGAGGACTCATCAGCACGTACTCGTTGGACGTCGCCTACGTCGACGACGAGAAATCCGGCACGCGATTCCTCGTCGCCCTGGCCGCCGCCTCCGGAGACCCCGCCACCGTCCGCCAAATGGCCAAACGAATCGCAGAATGGGTCAGAGACCAACACGTTCACTGACCCGGCGTCATTGCTGCGGCCAACGCCTTCCGCAAGTGAAGCATCGAATCAGCCAACTCAACCAGCAGCTACTATGTACTGCACACCGCTAATTCACTCGCGCCTTGCCTAACTGACTTAGTCGGCCGCTCATGAGCGTTTCTGCCGCGGGTCCTCCAATGCGTATAGAAATCTCCGGGTCAAATCCTTTTTTGAAGGTGATCCGCTGCTGATAAGAGCCATCCAGGTTATCGAACACAGTGCCCGCGAGCCTACCGTCTTTAACGTGCATACCAACCTCGTGAGCATGACCGGGTCCGAGCAAGTTTCCAAAACGATCCATAGGCCGAATATGGATAGTCGCACCTTCCGGGATTCGTTCGACTCGGATGTCAGACTTGTCCAGATCGAATTTGGCACACCTGACCAGCAGGGAAGCACGTTGGCTTCTGCTAATCTGTCCACAATTGGATTCCGTTCCAATGTTATAGGCAAGGGAATAATCTCCCGCCACGACCGTATTGGCTACAAACGCACTGTAGATCCCATCGCCAGCCTTCCAGTCACCTTTCCGTTTGTCTCCATTGTCGACGAGTTGAATAGACCAGGTTTCGCGTCTGTTCAACTGCGCGAGAAACTCTTTGTCCTTGTTCAATTGGGCAAGTAGTGGCTCAATGACCGCATTCGGTCCGATTCGATACGGTTTGGACTTGAACTGCATAGGCGGTTCTTTGCGAAGGGGTTTCCTTTGCACCCGCGGCAGCCATTCAGCCAGGAGATTCCCCCGGCTGACTATAGGCGCCGATACGGACACCGCTACGGTTTTCGCACCAACAAGCGGCCGACCGTATTCCGTAAGTTTGGCGGTAACATGTATTTTGTCACCGGCGAGATGCAGACCGGTATCGTGAGCGAATGTGTAACCGAAACACGCCTCTTCATCAACAAGGATCGACTGTTGGAAGCCAAGCGTTTCGGGCACGTCGTTTCCTAATGCAACGGTCCACACGCCATCAAACTCGATCGGGTTTTGCGCGCGGTCAAAACGCAGCAACGTATAATGCGTTCCTCTTCTAGCTTCTGCCGCAACGGCCTGATTTCCCCCTGGTGTAGTGACTACTACGGAAATTGCGTCTCGCTGCAGGCTGCCTTTCCAGGACAACACCACCGTGATGTTCCTGGCGGTTGCGTTGATCGGAAAACGCATCGTACGTGTTCCTCCGGCGGAGAGATCCCCTGCATCCGTTCGCACGATTTCCAGCGTGTTGCCCTTCAGGCTTTGCACGAGATCCTGGGTATAGAACAGATCCAGTTCTGCGTCGGGGGCGGAGGTGAAGTGATACAGGCCATCTGTCTCGCTGGCAATACGCTCGATGACTTCTTCAAAACCGGCACCACTAACCCCCGTGCCGATAGTGTGAATCTGCACCCCATGCTCATCGACAAAGCTGCCGTCGGGCGTGCTGGCGTCTCCATCCAGCGCCAATGCCGTTCCCGGGTCACATCGAAATGCACCGAAGGGCAATACGGCAGCCGAAGGATAGGACTGAATCTTAAGTCGAGAGGGCATACCGTCTTCACCAACAAATGGATTCGTGGACTGCATGCCGTCGGTGAACAGAACAACGGCGCGTTTGTTGTGGCCCAGAGGATCGAAGCTGTCAAACGCCTCCTGTAACGCGGCGCCCATGGCAGTGCAGCCTGACGCGCTGACAAATCGCACATCGTCGATTATACCGACAAGATGCGTTTCCAGGTCCAGCAGTACCGGCGGCGCACCAGAGACGGTGGATAGATTCGTGCTGAAGTAGACGACACCCACTCTGTCACCCGTGACCGCATGGAGACTCCAGGTCTGCAGGAACAGTTCCACCGCCTGCCTGAGCAATGCGATCTTTGTCGGGACTGCACCACCACCGGAAGGCGCGCTATTCATACTATTTGAAACATCCAACGCCAAAATGAGATCGAGCGGCCTGCGGATCGGTCCGTTGTCGGCGACGACTGAGAAGAACTGCGGCCCATCGGGAACACTGTGCCCCACAACACTGACTTCCCAGGTGCCTTCCATGGGGGCATCGACTTCTACTTGCTCCAGATTGTTGATGCGATCCGCCTGATTGCGTTGCGCTGCTGCCGATGGGACCGCCGGATTCAATGTCCACGGGTAGTGGCGGGTTCCGTCTGGCGCGGTTACAACCAAATCCAAGTCGTTAATCAACGCAGGATTGGCGTCTTCAACCGCTGCCGGATCATCCCACGCCAAGGTAATCTTAAGCGGGGCTGTTCCCGCGGTCACGCCAAGGTAGTAGGTAGCCGATGCGCCGTGATCCACTTGATCTTCTAACGCTTCACGTCTTTCTACCGAGGTGACCGCGGCTTCCACATTCACACGCCCATAGCCCGAGGCATAATCGGGCCCGCGATTGTACCAACTGGTCGCGTTATCCAGGTCATCAGCGGTGTGCACGATGATGGCCTTGTACGTGGAAGGCAAGGGATCGGGACGACCCGGAAAGGTCGCTCGCCAGGCGTCGAGAATCAGGGCATAAGACCCGGACACCTCCGCAGCAGCGGCCGAGGTCATGGTAAACCAGCCGTAGCGATAATCGTTGGCGTTGCCCGGGTCGAAACGATAAGGAACACGGTAACCCTGCTGGCTTGGATTACCGTACGTGACGTTCCCCCAAGCATCCTCTTCTGCCCCAAATACATTGTCGAGTTCTGTCACATCACCTACGTCTCCGCCATTATGGTGTCCTGCGGCGACGACTTCCGGTTTCAGGCGACCGTCTAACGTCGGCCCCCAACTGCTGTACACAGACATTCTGTCGTTGTCGCTATCGACCGCACCAACCGCGAGGATGTTCTTTGCCGCTTTTGGATGATTGAGAGTGCCGTAGTTCTCGAAAGGCGCCGCATTGTCGCCGACACAGGCAAAACTAGTGGCCCCTGCCCCGGAATCCCAAAATCCGTTACGTTCATTACCCACGGAAAAGATGATGGGAACCTGTCGTCCGAATGATCCACACACTGCATCGTCTAAAAAAGGTGCTCGGCCCGCGTAGGCGCCATAGGCAATATCTGCACAACCAGAATCACCCCAGGAGTTATTAGCGACGTCAATATCATCATTCTCGATGGCATCCTGGACATCGCCCATATAGTTGGTGATCGAATCAACCGGGTCTTCGAAAGCATAAAACCTCACAGAGGCGTCAGGAGCCACCCCTCGCCACTGCAAGGGGGCGCCGCCGTTTGCCGAAGAGAGCGAACCGTCCCCGGCGATCATGCCTGCAGTCATGGTCGCATGCGCCACGTCTGGATCGTAAAAAGTCGCATCCGCATCGCCCTTGGTAACACGTCCGCCAAAATCCGGGTGGGCGGCGTAGACGTGTTCGTATTCAAAGACCCCGACGGTAACTCCACTGCCATCGGTTCCGGCCGCTTGTACGGCATCGGCGTTTATATACGCTCTTGCTCTATCCGATTCCGGCCTTCCCGGAGGAAGTGTGGGCTCGATGTAGCGTATGCCATCCACATTCGCCAGGGCGCCCAGTCGTCCTTCCGGGATCGATACGACGAGGGTCCGCAGCTCCTTGCTGGCATCTCGTCTTACCTCCCCTCCAAGTTGTTCCAATTGCTCAATGACGGCTGGGGAATCAGTGGCCACAAAGAGTTTGACCAACAGTTCAAGGCGTCCCGCTTCACGTTTCGCATGTTCGGTCGCACGTTTGGTACGCAACGACGGGGCCAGTTTCTCTGCCGCCGTAAGAAAGCCAACCCAACGCACGGGCACCGTCTTGATTCGTGCACTCGACAATGAAGTCGGAACGGAGGCGAGCCATGCGTTGCCCGACAGCGGTGTATGAAGTCGGATGCCCAGATCTTCAAGCTCCCTGCGTTCGCGTAGCGACGGAACATGTTCCAGTTGTAGAATAACGTTCGCGTGAGGTAAGCGAGTCTTTCTCAGTTCAGCAACGATGGCCTCACTACTCATCCGCTGCCGCACAGGTTGTCGTTCCCTTATCGGAGGCGTGAGGGGTTCAAGTTTGATTTTCCCACAGCCTGAGACCAAGACAATAAGGACCAATAACAGCACAATGCGCGAGGACCTATCATACATTTTCTTTTCTCCCTTCTTCTTGGCGTGCCATGGGCACCAGTCAGTTGGAAACGGACATTCCGTTAACGGATTCTTGGGGACCACAACTTCCACCCCTGAGACATGCTGATACCAGGATGTACCATATCCAGTGCGCCGGCAGTGCCGAGCAGAACATGACCAGAAACACACAATATGTGAGGAGTCGGCGCGCGTTCATGGGCCTCTCCTTTCCAATCCGTGACCGCAATTGGCTCTCGTCCTGGGTGCTTCTGTCAAGGTGCGTCGCGCATTGTTCACTCTCACATGACGCGCGTCAATTGGCGAAAATACGTATTTTCTGGAAAAAGCCCATGTCCGCGGAGTGGCGGCAAACCCTGCCGTCGCACCGATGCCCAAAGGAGACGCCTCGGCTTCGCTGCACCGACGTCTGAATATTATAGACACTTGCCATGAGGAAATCAGGAGAAGACGTCTGCATCCGACGAGAAGAGAAAGATCACCTGAGATGTTCTGCCCACGTTGCATCGGGGCGTCTTTGGAGGCCTTGGCGTAGCCGTGCTCGTTGGTTACGTCCCAGCCCGGGGCCGTGAAGAAAGGGTCGATGAATTCTCGGCGGACCTGGGTCTCGTTGCAGGGGCCTGGAGATAGGTTTCTCTGTTTCGGTCGAAGGTTTCTACGAGTCCCGCGATTTGCGCCGGCGGTGTCATATCATGTATATTCTGAAGTCTGGCCTCGCCGCACGGGCGATACGTTCCATTCCTGTCGTATAATGTCGGCAGGATGCAGGGGATTGTCAAGGAGAGATGATTCGGATGATCGTGGGGTGGAAGGGGTAGAAGGGTGTGAAGGGTAGAAAGGTTCAAAGCGTGAAGGGTTGGGAGAGTGGGGAGGCTGGAGAGGGTGCGAAGGGAGCAGGGGTGCGAAGGGGAATTGGGGAGGATTGGAGATTGGGTGGATTTTGGTGGCGTTCGGGGGATTTGTGGTATATGGTGGTGGGCTTGTGCCGGGGTTTTGGGCCCGGCGGTGATATGGTGGATGCGTAGGAGCGTTGGCATGCGGCGGATTTGCATCGGACTGTTGTTGCTTTCCATGGGTCTTCTGGCGGGATGTGCAAAGTACTGGTACCAGGAGGGCAAGAGCTTTGACGAGACGACCCGTGCGTTGTCGGCATGCCGGGTGGAGGCGTCACGGTACGCCGATGTACACCGGACGCTGGGCCTGGGCGGCTACACGGAGAAATTCGTGAAGGAGTGCATGCGCAAGAACGGGTACGATCTGGTGCGGGAGAAGGACCTGCCGATGCGGGTCAAGCGCGAGAGCTCGCCGGTATTCGGCTTTGCCGGGATCGCCGGCACCATCGACTGAGCGGGTCCGGACCACTGTCGACTCTTCGTTAGCGGGGGCGGTTTCGCGGGCGACAGGCGGCGTCAGGGGGCCGTTTCGGGGGAAAAAGCCCGTTTCGCCGCTTGCGGGCGGGATTTTGCCTTGACACGTATCCTCATGTCAGGTATTAGAAATTATTTTACGTTCGTTCAGAGAAATTGCCCCGGTGGGGTTTTTGTGTGAAAATTGGAGTAGTGCAGGATGTTACCAGATAAGAAGACGAGCAAGAGCCGCACCCGCACGCGGCGATCCCATCACCGCCTGACGCCGGTGAACTACGCCGTTTGCCCGAAGTGCGACCAAGCGAAGCTGCCGCACGCGGCCTGCGCCAACTGCGGGTACGTCAATCCCGACATCAGCCTGAAGCTTGGCAAGGAGGAAAACAGCTAAGCATGCGTATCGCATTGGATGCAATGGGAGGCGACTTCGCACCGGACGCCATTCTGGACGGGGCGGTGGAAGTGTTGCCTCAGCTCGACAAGGATGACGAGCTGCTCCTGGTGGGACCGCAGGAGCTGGTGGAGTCGAAGCTGGCCGAGCGCAAGTATCAGAAGGGCCGGATCAGCGTCGTCGATGCCCCCGACGTGATCGCCATGGACGAGACGCCGATCGAGAGCCTGCGCAAGAAGCCCAAGAGCTCGATCGCCGTGATGGCCAAGATGGCCAAACAGGGTCGGACCGACGCGGTGATCTCGGCGGGCAATACCGGCGCCTGTGTGGCGGCGTTCCAGATGCGCATGCGCAACCTGCCGGGCGTGAACCGGCCCGGAATCGCCGTGGTCTTTCCCATGAGCGAAGGACCGGTGACGATCTGCGACGTGGGCGCCAACATCGCCTGCAAGCCGATCAATCTGCACCAGTACGGATTGATGGCAAGCATCTACTCGGAGCATTTCCTCGGAGTAAAGAATCCGCGCGTGGGCCTGATGAGCATCGGACAAGAGGATGCCAAGGGCAACGAGGTGGTCAAGCGGACGCGGGAGCTTCTGCGCTCGGACGAGCGGCTGAACTTCGTCGGCAACGTCGAGGGCCGGGACATCTTTCGGGGCAACAGCGACGTGGTCGTCTGCGACGGCTTCGTGGGCAACGTGATCTTGAAGCTGACCGAGGGCGCGGTGGACGGGCTGTTTCGCGCAATCAAGCACGAGTTGATGCAGGAAAAGCCGCGGCTGGCGCTCAAGTTCAAGCCGATTATCATGCGGGTGTACCAGAAGCACGACTACAACACGTACGGGGGGGCTCCGCTGCTGGGCGTCAACGGGACGGCGTTGATCTGCCACGGCACCAGCCAGGCCCGCACGATTCGCAACGCCGTACTCAGCGCCAAGACCTACCACACACAGAAAATCAACGACAAGATTACGGAGTGTATCTCGGAAGCTTGCGTAAGGACCACTGATGCATAACGAAATTCAGGATCACCCCCCCGCCAACCGCGCCGTGATTACCGGGTGCGGTTCTTTTGTTCCGTCCAAGATACTGACCAACGACGACCTTTCCCACATGGTCAAGACGTCCAACGAGTGGATCACGACGCGTACGGGCATCAAGGAACGCCATATCACTTCGGATGAGGAGACCACGGCAGACCTGGCGATCGCGGCGGCCAAAGAGGCGCTGGACTACGCGGGCCTGGACCCCGCGGAACTCGACCTGATCACCGTCGCGACGATCACGCCGGAGATGGTCTTTCCCTCCACCGCCTGTTTCGTACAAAGGGCCCTGGGCGCGACGAAGGCGTGGGCCTTCGACATCGCCGCCGCCTGCAGCGGATTCGTGTATTCGCTCCATTTAGTACACCAGCTCATGCAAACCGGGCGTCTCGACAGCGCGCTGGTCATCGGCGCCGAGACCCTCACCAAAATCACCAACTGGAAGGACCGCGGCAGTTGCATCCTTTTCGGCGATGGGGCCGGCGCCGTCGTGCTCCAGCGCAAGCAGGAGGGAAGCCGGGGAATCCTCTACAGCACCCTGGGGGCCGACGGGACGTACTGGGAGTCGCTGAACTGTCAGGCGCACGGGTCGCGGTACCCGGCGCCGAAGCCGCTGGAAGACCCCAGCAAGGTGTACATGCAGATCAAGGGCCGGGAGGTCTATCAGCAGGCGGTGCGACGGATCGTCGAGGCGGTCACCGATTGCATGGAGCACTGCGGCCTGACCCGCGACGACGTGGCGATGATGGTCTCGCACCAGATGAACGCCCGCATCATCGAATCGGCCGCCAAGCGACTGAAGCTGCCGCCCGAGAAAGTCTTCGTCAACATTCAGAAATACGGCAACACCTCGGCGGCCTCCGTGCCCATCGCC
This sequence comes from Sedimentisphaerales bacterium, assembly GCA_016932895.1. Next base: position 15,305 of record JAFGCA010000209.1, read on the forward strand.
TTCGACGAATGCATGCGCGAGGGCAAGGTCAAGAAAGGCGACATCATCATCTTCGTAGCGTTCGGTGCCGGGGTCACCTGGGGCGCCAACGTAATCGAGCTCTAAGCGCGCCGCCCCGAATCGACAGAAACAAGAGAACGAGTCAGGTTCAAGGATACGAACGATGAAGACGGCCTTTTTGTTTCCCGGACAGGGCGCCCAGACGGTGGGCATGGGCGCCGACGTCGCGGCGGCGTTTCCCGCAGCGGCCGAGCTGTTTGCGAAAGCCAATGATATCGTCGGGTTCGATTTGCGCGCGGTCTGCTTCGAAGGACCGGCCGAACGGCTCAACAGCACGACCATGTCCCAGCCGGCCATCTTTGTCACCTCGGCCGCCCTGCTGGAGATCCTGCGCACGCCAGAGCCGACGCGGGACCTGGCGGCGGACGTCACGGCGGGACTGAGCCTGGGTGAATACACCGCGCTCTACGCCGCCGGCGTCGTCAGCTTTGAGGACGCCCTGCTGCTGGTGAAGAAGCGCGGCGAAGCCATGCAGGCCGCCGCCGACGCGACCGAGGGCGGCATGGTCAGCCTCATCGGCCTCGACGAAGACAAGGTGCGAGAGCTTTGCGACGAAGCGGCACAGGGCGAGCTGCTGGTGCCGGTCAATTTCAACTGCCCGGGGCAGATCGTCGTCAGCGGCACGCGCGACGCCTGCGCGAGAGCGACGGCGCTGGCCGAGAAGTACGGGGCCATCAAGGCGGTGCCGCTGGAGGTCGCCGGCGCGTTTCATACCGAGATGATGTCCACCGCCGCCGAGGCCCTGCGAGAGGCCCTGTCCCAATGCCGCATCGCCGAGCCGTCGTCGGTCCAGACCCTGGCCAACATCAGCGCCGACTATTACGACAGTGCCGCCGGCATCGCCGACGGACTGGCGCGGCAACTGACCAGCCCCATCCTCTGGCAGAAGTGCATGGAGCGTCTGCTGGCCGAGGGAGACGAACGATTTTACGAGATCGGGCCCGGTCGCGTGTTGACCGGTTTGATGAGACGCATTCACAGGAAGACAAGAGTCGTCAATGTCAGCAGCATCGAGTCGGTCCGGCAACTGCTGGGCGAGACGTAAAATACCGCCGCGCTGACAAGAACGAATAGGAGATGAGAACGATGGCGGAAAAGAAACTGGCAGTCGTAACGGGTGCGGCCCGGGGCATCGGCCGGGCGATCGTGTTCGAACTGCTGAGGCAGGGTCGTCTCGTGGCCGCCCTGGACGTGATGGAAGAGGCGCTCGGAGAGCTCGAGCAGGCCGTTGCCGATGCCGGCTTCGAAGTGATCACGCGCTGTCTCGATATCACCGAAACCGACAAACTCACCGCGGTGCTCGAGGAATTGGCCTCGGAACACGGCGGCATCGGCGTGCTGGTCAACAACGCCGGCATCACCCGCGACAAGCTGATGATCCAGATGGACGACGAGGACTTCGACAA
>JAFGCA010000210.1 GCA_016932895.1 Sedimentisphaerales bacterium
GACGGCGGACCTGCCCTGGTTCGAGAACGAGGTGCGCAGGCGTCGGTATCACAACCAGTTAGCGTTTTACCAGGCCCTGCTGGCGCAGGTGGCGGGGCAGTGGGCGCCGGCATACCTGGTGGCGGTGGAGAAGGCCGAGCCGTTTCGGTGCGGGGTGTGGCGGCTCGGGGACGAGACCCTCACCCGGGCCCGGCGGGAGAACGAGGCGGCGATTCGCCGGCTGCGTCATTGCCGGGAGACGGATGATTGGCCGACGGGCTACGAGGAAATCCGGATCCTCGAGGTGCCCTGACCTCTCTGGCGCCCCCGGGCGGGACGGCATGCCGTGCGGCAGGGATGCCTCATGGAAGAACGCGGCCGGACTCCCTACGCCCGCCCGGGGGCATTTCTTGGAAACCCTGGACCCCAAACATAGGAGAAGTGTGCATGTCGCTGATGGAATCTCTGATCACTACGACCACCCCGGCCCCGCCCAAGATGATCGTCTACGGCCAGCCGGGCGTGGGCAAGACGAGCTTCGCGGCCGGAGCCAACGCGATTCTGATCGACTGCGAGAATGGCGCCGGCGCTGTGCCCGGCCTGAAGCGCAGCCCGTACCTGGAGTCGTGGCCGCAGATGCGCCAATGGCTCGTAGAAATCGCCCGATCCTCAACAGACAAGGCTTCGGCGTTGGCCATCGACACCATCGACTGGATGGTGCAGCGAATCGTCGAGCATGTGGTATTGGACCTGGACGACAAGTCGCCCCACGACATCACCAACACGCTTGGCACCGCCCATGGCGGGTATTTCAAGGCCCGGGAGATTGTGCAGAACATCGTCTACCGCGATCTGCTGCCCCTTCTCAACGCTATCGCCAACCAGGGGCTGGCCATCATTCTCTTGGCCCATGCGGCCAATACGAAGGTGACCTCGCCCGAGGGGTTCGAGCTGCGCCTGGCCACCCCGGACCTGCCGCAGTGGATTGCACCGCCGTTCATCGAATGGGCCGACGGTGTCCTCTATGCATCTCGGGAGGGGGACCGCCGCACGTTGTTGACGCAGGGCACCAACCTGATTTTGGCGAAGAACCGCTACAGCCTGCCGGCGGAACTGCCTCTGTCGTGGTCCGTTCTGACGCAGGCCCTTTCTCAGAACCTCAAGCACAAGGAGAACTGACGATGGCAGATCTGAATTTCAATGCGCGAGAAGTGGAGCCGGCGAGCACCTTTGAGCCGTTGCTGGCGGGCAAGTATGTCGCGGCGATCACCGGCTCGGAGATGAAGCAGAACAAGGCAGGGACGGGCAGTTACCTGGAGCTGGCGTTTACCGTGCTCGAGGGCGAGTACAAGGGCCGGCAGTTGTGGGCGCGGCTGAATCTGCACAATCCCAACGCCACCGCGGTCAAGATCGCGCGAAGCGAATTGTCGGCGATCTGTCATGCGGTGCATGTCCTGGAGCCGCGGGATTCAGTCGAGCTGCACAACCTGCCGCTTCTGATCACGGTCAAGTGCAAGAAGCGCCAGGACAATGGCGAGATCGTCAACGAGGTCAAAGGGTACGAGTCGAAGGCGGCGCCGCCGCAAGCGCCACAGACGCCTGCGAACACCACGGCGCCATGGGCGCGATGAGGAGGGGGCGATGAAGGGAATCGCCGCGCTGGGCAAAAGGTGCATCGTATGTAACCGCCGTCTGACAGACAACCACAAATGTCCACCGAAGGTTTTGGCAGCCATCGAGGCGGCGGAGCGACGCATCGAGAACTGGTATGACCCGGCGCATCCTTCGGTGCCGCCGGAGGACATTGAATTGCTGCCACGCTTATTGAGAGAACGCATATGAAGATGACATTGCCATGGCCACCCAGCTTGAACAACTACTATCGCAGGGTTGGCCCCCGCACCCTAATCAGCAAATCCGGGCGTCAATATCGCCGAAAAATCTGCGAGTTACTCGGCGGTAACGGACCCCGCAAGCCCCCGTCGGATGGGAGGATCGCGTTGTGCATGGACGCATTTCCTCCGGACCGAAGAAAACGGGATCTGGACAACTTGCATAAGGCCTTGGCGGACTCGCTCGCCCATGCGGGCGTCTACCGCGACGACAGCCAGATCGATCTTCTACTCACGCAGCGGCGCGAGGTGGTCACTGGCGGGAAGCTCATGTTGCAGATCCTGGACCTGCCCCTGCGGCGCTGTCCTCTGTGCGGGAACCCTCTGACTTCCAACGAAAGGATTCATCCTCATGACAACTGAAATCCAAACCCTCCACCTCGACCAGATCCGCATCGATGGCGGCACCCAGCCCCGGGTGGAAATCAACGAAGATGTCGTTACCGAGTACGCCGGCCTTTATGCCAGCGGTGTCGATCTTCCACCGGTCGTGGTGTTCTATGACGGCACGACCTATTGGCTCGCGGACGGCTTCCACCGCTACTGGGCGAACAAACGAATCAACTGCGACTATGTCTTCGCGAAAGTCCATCCGGGCACGAAGCGGGATGCTCAATGGTATTCGTTCAGTGCGAATGCCGCGCACGGCCTGCGTCGCACCCGCGAGGATGTTGCCCGAATCCTCCGAACGCTTCTTGAGGACGAGGCATGGGCGGACAAGCCGGATCTGGAAATTTCAAAGCATACAGGCATTCCGAGACGTACCGTTCAGCGTCACCGGGAAAGCTATCTTGGCCAAATGGCCAAGATAGACTCGGGCGAGCGAGAGGTTACGCGCAACGGTCGCACCTACAAGATGGACACCGGCAACATCGGCAAGGGCTCGTCCCAGAAGAAACGCAAGGGCCGATCGTCGCCGCAGATCAGTCGTTCCGCCCAGAAACCCACCCGCACGGCGCCCGAATTCCAGCCCCGTGTCAACATCGACATCCCGCACGATGCCAACGCCGCCGCCCGCGCCCTTCTGTCTGCCCTGGGCGATGACTTCGCCCGCGACCTGATTACCGAACTGACCACCCTGCTGGAGCAGGGCTAATCCCCATCATGAAAGGATTCAAAAACATGATCGCAGTGAATACCGAAATCCGTCCGACCACCAGCCAGGCCCCCAAGTGTCACATGAGCCTGGTCCACATCACCCCGGAGATGGCCTGTCGGTGGCTGGAGCAGGCGAACTTCCAGAACCGACGTGTCAATGAGGCCAAGGTCCGCAAGCTGGCCACGGATATCCGCAGCGGCAAGTGGGGTCTGACCCATCAGGGCATCGCCTTCGACACCCACGGGGTCCTGATCGACGGCCAGCACCGGCTATGGGCTATCGTCGAGGCCGATCAGGACGTCACCATGTGGGTGGGATTCAACTTCGACCCCAAGACCCGCTTCGACGTGGACAACAACACGCCGCGAACGATTACGGACCGCCTCAAGATCGACGGCAACCATGGCAAGGTCACCGACCAGCACACGGCATGTGCCAAGGCCATGATGCGCGGCCTGCGGCACAAGAGGGATTTCACCGCCCACGAGGTGGACGCCATCTTCCGCCGGCATGGCAAGGCCATCCACTTTGCGGTTGCGGCCCTGCCCAAGGGCGCTGGACGGGCGGGCATTGCGGTGGCCGCCGTGCACGGGGCCTTGGCCCGGGCGTGGTATTCCATCCAGGAGCAGGACCTGGCAGAGTTCACCCGCATGCTCATGACGGGCATCATCACGAATCATGCCTACACCGCCATTGCCTTGCTGCGGAACCACCTCGTTGCCCATGCCGGGGCTACGGACCATGCCTCCAATGTCGGCAAGTACGCCAAAACGGAGCGGGCCCTGCTGGCCTTCTTCCATGCCCAGCCTCTGTCCGTGCTTCGCCCGGTCGGTAGCGAACACTTCCCGCTGCCCGAAGAGTGGGAGGACTGATGGCATCCTGACGCGGCGTCGCCGGGGTGGTCCCTCTTGTGTGGCCATCCCGGCGGCTGGAGTGGCAGTCGGGATCACCATGCGGAACCTTTGGATCACACCAACGCCCCATTCGTGGGCGCAGATTGCCTGGCTACGAAAGCGAGAATTCCTATGAGCCACCCATTGAAAGTCTACCTCGCCGGCCCCATGACGGGATTGCCGGATTTCAATATGCCCGCCTTTGATGCCGCGGCCGATCGGCTGCGCCAGCGAGGCTGGAACGTCATCAACCCGGCCGAGCACTTCGACGGACGTACGGATCTTCCTCGCGACATGTACCTTCGCGCCGATCTGGGCGAACTGGTCCGGTGCAACGCCATCGCCCTGTTGCCCGGGTGGCAGGAATCCCAGGGGGCCAGGATGGAATATTTCGTGGCGCGGGAACTGGGCATTCCCGCTCTCGATGCCCAGACCGGCGACCCTATCGAGGATGCGCCCGTTGCCGAGCTGACCTTGCTGGATGTGACCACCTACGGCAACGCCCGACGAAGGGCCCATGGCGACACGCCGCTGCCCCAGGGCTGGACGCTGACGCAGATGAAGGAGGGCAAGACCCTCGAGTCCATCCTGGACGAAGCGAAGCGGATCACGGCGGCGGACCGCCAGAACGACTACGGCCCTCCGTCCGAGGATTTCGCGAAGACGGCGTTGATGTGGACTGCGATTCTGCGGGACCGTTTGTGCGAGGGCGCGGAGATTACCGCGGCGGACGTGCCGCTGTGCATGATCGCCGTCAAACTCGCCCGCCAGGCGCACCGTCACAAGCGCGACAACCTGGTGGACATCGCCGGCTACGCCCAGACGGCGGCCATGGTTGTGGGGGGGGAAGCATGATGATCGTGAGCGAGATATGGGACAACCAGAAACCCGAGCGCCGCAAGTGTCAGTTCTGCGAGCAGGAGAAGGACTGCAAGCACGGGCCCGATCCGTTCCTTTACTACTACCTCGACGAGGTGGAAGTGGCCTGGCTCTGCGAAGAATGCTTCGCCGTCCGCGAAGCAGGTGACCACATCCCCGGCTTCGCAGAGGACAGGTGAGCTATGGCACCCACGGTTGACGCATTCACACTACGGCCCTATCAGCAGGCGGCCGTCGATGCCGTATACGAGCATCTGCGGACGCGGGAGGACAACCCGTGCGTCGTCTGTCCCACCGGCGCGGGCAAGAGCCACATCCTCGCGCAGATCTGCCTGGATGCCGTGCGCCTGTGGAGCGGGCGGGTGCTCGTTCTTGCCCATGTCAAGGAACTCCTCGAGCAGACAGCGGAGAAACTCCATGCCATGGCGCCGGAGATGTGGCACCAGATCGGGGTGTACAGTGCGGGACTCAAGAGTCGCGACACGGATCACCCCATCATCGTGGCGGGAATCCAGAGTGTGTTCCGACGCGCGGCCCAGCTGGATCGTTTCGACCTGATCCTCCTGGATGAATGTCACATGCTCCCGCCGGATGGAGAAGGTCGCTACCGTACCTTCCTGGCGGACGCACAGTTGGTCAATCCGCGGGTGCGATTGATTGGGCTAACCGCGACGCCCTTTCGGATGACGACGGGCATGATCTGTGGCCCGGAGCACCTTCTCCAGCACATTTGCTATGAAATCGGGGTGAGGGAGCTGATTGCACAGGGGTACCTGTGCCCGTTGAAGACGAAGGCGGGGTGGCGGAAAGTGGATACATCGAGTCTGCATCTTCGCGGCGGCGAATTCATCGCCGGCGAAGTCGAGGCGATGATGGATGACGACGACCTGGTGCGGGCCGCCTGCCGGGAGATCGTCGAACATACCGAGGATCGACACTCGGTGCTGATCTTTGCCGCCGGAGTGCAGCATGCCCTGCACGTGCAGCGCGTTCTGGGCGAACGCGGGATCGAATGCGGGTTCGTGTGCGGCGATACCCTGCCCTTTGAGCGGGCCC
>JAFGCA010000211.1 GCA_016932895.1 Sedimentisphaerales bacterium
AACTACGTTCGCAGCCCAGATCCTTCGCCTGCGGCTCAGGATGACAACCGCTCAAACGCGCAAGAACTTTTCCTAATCCGTATCAGAGAAGCTGGCCGGCAGCGTTGTGAAAGGACTGACCATGGCCAAGTCAATTTGGATTGCTCTCGGCGTCGCGGCCGTGCTGGCCGCTCTCCCGCCGGCGTTTGGCCGACCGCCTTGCTGCCCCGACACTATCATCGTCCAGTTCTACGCCGACGTCTGCGACGACGACCGTACCGCCCTCGTCGAGAAGTACCAGTGCGCCATCAAGTGCACGTGCCGAAGCGGCGATTTCCACCGCGTCCTGATCCCCGCCGAGCACACGCCCGAGTCGATCGTCGAGCTCTTCCAGGCCGAGCCCGACGTCGAATACGCCGAGCTGAACTACTACGCCGATATCTTCGCCGAGCCCAACGACACGTACTACTCCTTCCAGTGGCACATGCAGAACGATACCACCGGCGGCATCTACATCGAGGATGCCTGGGAGATCGAGACCGGCGACCCGAACGTCATCGTCGCCGTCCTCGATACCGGCGTGGCCTATGAGGATTTCGACCGCTTCCGCCAGGCCCCCGACCTGGCCGGTACCTCCTTCGTCGGCGGCTACGACTTCATCAACGACGACGAGCATCCCAACGACGACCAGGGCCACGGCACCCACGTCGCCGGCACCATCGGCCAGAGCACCGACAACGGCCTCGGCGTCGCCGGCGTGGCCTTCGGCTGTTCCATCATGCCGATCAAGGTGCTCGACGTCAACGGCGTCGGCGACCATTTCACCATCGCCCGCGGACTCATCTGGGCCGCCGACCACGGTGCCAAGGTCATCAACCTGAGCCTGGGCGGCGGCGACCCGTCCAAGACGCTGGAGCAGGCCGTCGCCTACGCCTACCGCGCCGGTGTCACCGTCGTCTGCGCCGCCGGCAACGACTTCCGCAAAGGGAACGCCCCGTCCTTTCCCGCCGCCTACGACGACTACTGCATCGCCGTCGGCGCCACCCGCTACGACGACCGCCGCGCCCCCTACTCCAACACCGGAAGCTACCTCGACGTCGTCGCCCCCGGTGGTGACATCTCCGTCGATCAGAACGAGGACGGCTACGCCGACGGCATCCTCCAGCAGACCTTCAGCCTCGACCCGACCGAGTTCGCCTACTTCTTCTTCCAGGGAACCTCCATGGCCGCCCCCCACGTCAGCGGCGTCGCCGCCCTGCTCATCTCCCACGGCGTCACGCACCCCGACGACGTCCGCCAGGCCATCCAAGGCAGCGCCATCGACGCCGGCCCTCCCGGCTGGGACCCCCAATACGGCCACGGCCTACTAAACGCCCCCGCCGCCCTCCAATACCAGCCCCCAAAAACCAACGACCCGCGATAATCTCGCGAGAAAACGATGATCGATGATTCCCGTCACTCCGTAGGGTGTGCCGTGCACACCAATCCCCTCCCCGCCGCAACCACGTTGTCTCACGCAAAGGCGCAGGGACGCAGAAGGCTTCCATGTTCTTTTCAACGCCTCCTCCCATCATTCTCCGCACCTCAGCGTCTCCGCGTGATACCCATTCCCTCCAATCGCTCATCAGCCCCGCGTCGCCTCCTCGACGATTCTGATTTCCTCGTCGGTCAGACCGTTGCTGTCGGACCGATGCCTTCGAACGTGACCTGGCGCAATGTCTCTTGTCCGCCGAAGCGCCGAACCGCGTCCAGAATTTCCAACCCGGCCAGGCGGCCCTCACTGTCGTAATCGGCCGCGATCCCCTCCGCCAGGTGCTCCGTCGTCACCGTCGTCTCACGGAACACAATCCGCAGCGCATCAACCTCTGAATCGTAGCTTATCTTCATAGCACACCTACCCCTGATGATAGTATGTATACACGGTAATTACAACGATTTCTTCCGGCTCGTCCACAAAGATCGGGCGAACCTGCTTGGCGGCATACCTGCGTCCGTTCCATTCGTCATCAAAGGGGAAATCCTTCCGGCACTCCAGGCGCCCCAGCTCTGCCTTGCCCCACGACTCCGTGCGGATAGCCTCTTCCACTTCGGCGACGGTAAAACCCCGCACGTTCATATAGCTTGAAGCGTGAGCCGACAAACGAATCGATTTTGCCCGGTCCCGTTCGACCCTCATCATGTCGCCTCCTCAACGATTCTGATTTCGTCGTCCGTCAGGCCGTAGAGCTCGTAAACGAGTTGGTCGATCTGCTTGTCCGTCGCGTCGATCTGACGCTGAAGCGCATTCCTCTCACCCGGCGTCTTCGCCGACGCCAACGACTTGTGCAACTCAAGCATCGAATCTACCAACCCCACTACGTGATCGTAGCGGGCGCTATCCGACTTACAACGAGAATCCATCCTGCGGATTGGCAACTGCTCGACGTACTGGGTAAACATGCGATAACGATACTCACCAGCTCGCGTGCCAAACGGAATGCTGATTCGCGCGATTGCAAACCACATCAGGGTACTGTTGAGAACGCCAACCAGGTAGGGGTCCGCGCATGCAAGACAATATGCTGTGTTACGAATATACAACCCGCCCGTGTCGAGATGGAAACGCGGTGCTTTTGCGATGTCTGGATATATGATCTTCGGCCCCTCCAAGACGCCGTAGTAATCGCACGGGCGCAGCTCCCACCAAAACTCCCCCTTGTCTTGTCTCGCTCGGGCTCTTGCTGCGAATGGTGCCAAATGCTTGGCGATTCTGCCGAACTCGTTCTGGAACCAGCGCCAAGCGGCAGCCTCACCGCCCCTGCAATCTTCACCCGCTTTCGCCATGGTATTCGAGGTCCAGCCACATGGGATGGCAATCAGGAATCGGCTTACCGCGCGAACATGGTAGCGACGGATGTCTTGGCCGCCGAGGAACCGTCGCAAAAGTGGCTTGGCGTTGGGATGGGCAGCTTCGAATTCGTGGGCGGTATCTTCGCTGATTTCGAATGCTTCGTTAAGTCCCGTTATCAAGCCCCGCAGAACGCCTCCATTGACCAATGAGCCGAGTGGAATGTTGTCACGAGCTACCTTCCGGAACACCGCGAGGACCTCGGGTCGCTCTGTGGCCCACCCCTCGGCGTGAAACTGATCAGCGGGGACCATATATTGTGTTTCTCTGACCTCCTGTTCAAGAGTGAGATTGGTGAGTGATCTCACATTGCACACTGAAATTGGCGGATGTTCTGAGTTCTTGACAATGACTGGAATCGCAACGTAGGTATCCTTTGCGCCAGAAAAGACGGGCAGCCCACCAAAATCTACTACCTGGCACACGCTGACGTGGTCTCGGAGGAAGCGTCGCAATGGAACACCGAATGCGGCGCGGAAGAAGCCGCGGGAGACGATATATGCGTGGTATCCGCCAGCACGCAACAGTTCAATCGCGCGAGCTATGAAGTAGACGTAGAGATCTGCCGTGCTATTGAATACGTCATAGCGTGACTTCAGATAAGCCTTGAACGCTTTCAGGTTCTCCTGGCGAACGTACGGCGGGTTTCCGATGACGGCGTCGAAACCGCCGTCTTTGAAGATCTGGGGGAATTCGGCTTTCCAGTCGAAGGCGTTGATGCGGAGGCGTTCGTCGTCGTCGAACATCGCCAATTGCTGGCCTTCGTAGAAATCGGGTCCGATGAGGGAGTTGCCGCACTTAATGTTGTCGGCCAGATCGGGCAGGGCTCGCTCGTCGTGGAAGAGGACGAGGTTTTTCTCGCCTTCCAGGACGCGCAGGAGCAGCGAAAGCTTGGTGACCTCGACGGCCTGGGTGTCGATATCGACGCCGTAGATGTGGTCGAGCAGGATGCGCTTGCGCTCGGCGGTGGTGAGCTTCCAGCCCTGGGAGCCCGCCTGGCAGATGGGCGGATGCTTGCTGGCGGCCCATTTATGGGGGTCGTGATCCTCGTAATAATGTTGGTACCAGTCCAGCAACGTTTGGTAGGCCCCCAGCAGAAAGGAGCCGGAGCCACAGGCGGGGTCGAGAACGCGCAGGGGTCGGTCGAGTCGCGGCGGTATGGTCTTGAAGGACTTCACCGAGGCGCCTTCGAGCAGCTTACCGACGGTGTGTTCGACGATGTAATCGACGATATAGGAAGGCGTGTAATAGACGCCTCCGGCCTTTTTGACCTCGGGCTTGTCGTCGACCCTGGCGCGATGGCCGGGCGTGAGCGTGATGACCTTGCCTAGGAACTGCTCGTAGACGTGGCCCAGAATCTCGGCGGGCAGGACGGAGAACTCGTACGGGCTGTCGGGGTAGTAAAGCGAGCGGAGGATTTCCTTGAGGGGCTTGTCGTCGATGACCAGTTCCGGCGTCAGCTCGTCCGGGCCTTCCGTGCGATCCTCCTCGTGCATGAAATGGAACAGGCCCGAGTTGTAGCGGTCGTCGGCCCGACGGAACAGGGCGACGAGACGCTGATAGACGTCGAGGCCGTTGGTCAGGCCCTGTAGCTGCTTATAGGGCTCGATGCCCCGGTCCTCGCAGATGCGCAGGAAGATGATGCGGTCGATGGTCCGCTGGACGGCGAAGTTGAGCTCGCGGTTGCTCAGGTCGGCATTCCGCAAGGCGATGTTGCGCGCGAGCGTGTCGCGCCATTGCTCGATCTCGCCGAGGAAAGCGGCATCGACCTCGGCGGTCCCGCGCTTGCGCTTGGCGCTCTGGGCGTATTTGTCGAAGGACCCCTTGAGCACGGCTTCGCGCGAGAACCTGGAGGCGATCTCGTCCCAGCGCTCGGCATACTCGTCGTACGTAAGGTATATGATGCGGGCCGTGGAGGGCTTGTCCGTCTTGTGGGGGCGGACGCGGCAGTCGTAAACGGCGAACTCCTCGAAATCCGTCAGGATCGACAGCGGCAGCTTCGCCGACCAAGCGTAGCGGCGCAGTTGATAGGCCGCACTGGGATCGCCCTTGATGTTGACGGAAGGTTTCTTGGCCTCCAGGAAGAACTTCCGCGTGCCCCCGATGCGAAAGCAGTAGTCCGGGGCCTTGGTGGCCTGCCCGATGCGAATGGCGTCCTCGTGGATAACGTCCTTGTACGCCTCGGCGTAGCCGCTCTCGTTGTCTATGTCCCAGCCCAACGCCTTGAAGAACGGGTCGATGAACTCACGGCGAAGCTGAGTCTCGTTGTAACGCCCCTGAAGGTAGGCCTCTTTGTTGCGATCGAAGGTCTCGACCAATCTCGCAACTGCCGCTGGTAATGTCATTTCGTGCCAATCCTGTTCTCGTCCTCATCCCGTTGACGATACGTACGTTTCCTATCGCATATCATCGGCACAAGACGGGGATTTGTAAAGCAAAACCGCACTCGCGCCGACATCGGGGCGAAAGCCCCCCCCACGATACTCCGCTGCGCCATACCTGTTCCTCCCTTCGTTATGCGAAAGAGTCCGCATGGGCTTCAAGCTCCTCCCACCAGTTCAAAGAGGAGTTATCCGCGTTCATCTGCGGTTGCCTTGCCTCGGTGTTCTCTGAGATCTCTGTGGCAGAACATGCAGTTCTCGCGTGGTCCGCGTCCTCCCCGGTTTGAAATCCGCGGCCTGGGAGATTGCCGCCCCCGATCGGGTCGAGGGCAGGCTTGCTTCGCTCCTCGCAATGACGACATCCAATCCGTGTCAATCTCGCGTAAATCCGTGTCTAATAAGGTCCTATCCGCGTTCATCTGCGTTCATCTGTGGTTTGAAATCCGTGAAGCGTCGCTCGTGAAGCGTGAATTGAGGAGAAGGGAGCGCCTCGGGCTCGTGTTTGGTTTGAAATTATTGCGTTGAAACGGTATGATAAGGGATTGGGGCTTTGGCGGATGAAGGGTGTTTTGTGATCGACTCATCAAGGCAATTGGTGCTGTGGCTGGCCTTGGGCCTGGCCTGCAGTTCAAACGTCCAGGCACGTTCGGAGCTTCTGGTCGGTCCATCGGCTCCTGTGGCCTGGATGGCCGTCGGGGCCGGGCACCTGGCGCCCGGGATCAACGAATTCATGGCCGACAACAGCTCGACCCTGATCGACGGAGATGGGCAGTACTCGGACTGGATCGAACTCTACAACCCCTACGGCGAGGACATCAGCCTCAGCGGCTACTATCTGACCGACGACATCGCCAACCCGACCAGGTGGTCGTTCCCCGAGGGGACACAGTTGGCGTCCGGTGCATACCTGGTCTTTATGGCCTCGGGACAATCGGAAGCGGCCTACATGGATCCGGCGGGATTCCTGCATACCACGTTCAGCCTGGCGCGCGACGGCGAATACCTGGCGTTGGTGGCCCCGGACGGCGTGACGATCCTCCAGGAGTTCGCGCCGCGCTTCCCACAGCAATACAGCGACATCTCCTATTCCAAAGAGGGGTACTTCACCACACCGACGCCCGGGGCGGCCAACAGTCCGGCCGCAGTACCGGGATTCGTGGCCGAGACCCGGTTCGAGCCGGACCGAGGTGTCTATCCCAACGAGCGTTATCCCCAGTCCGTCCTGGAAGTGGCGGTCACCACCGACACAATCGGGGCGTCCATCTACTACACCACCGACGGCAGCGAGCCGACACCGCAACACGGGCGGCTCTACACCGGGCCCATCCCCATCGCCACGACCACGGTGCTCCGGGCCGTCGCATACAAGGGTCGGTATGTGCCGTCGAACGTGAACACGCATACGTATTTGTTCCCGGCCGATGTGATGTACCAGGACAACGCGCCGGCGGGGTATCCGACCGATTGGGCCGGGCACCCGGCAGACTACGAGATGGACCCCGAGGTGGTGAACGATCCGCGCTACGCCGATGACATGGAGCAATCGCTGCACGTCTTCCCGAGCCTGTCGATTGCGTGCGATCGCGACGCCCTGTTCGGGGCCGACGGGTTGTACCAGAACCCGCAGGGCCAGGGTTCCGCCTGGGAGCGGGCGGTCTCGGCTGAACTGATTGTGCCCGACGGTTCGGAACCTGGCTTTCAAATCGACGCCGGGTTGCGGATTCAGGGAGGCAGCAGTCGTAATCCGGATACACCCAAGCACAGTTTCAGTCTGCGCTTTCGCAAGGAGTACGGGGCGGCAAAGCTGGACTACCCGCTCTTCAGGGACGCCCCCTCCGGCGAGACGGCGGTGGAGAGTTTCGACTTCCTCCAACTGAGGGCCTGTTACAACTTCGGCTGGATGCACCGACACTACTACCAGTGTCGCCATTCTCAATACAACCGCGATCAGTGGACCAACGATCTTTTCCTGGCCATGGGCCAGCCGGGATCACACGGGCGCTGGGTCCATCTGTATCTCAACGGCCTGTACTGGGGGCTCTACCACCTCCACGAGCGCCCGGACAAAGACTTCATGGCCTCCTATTTCGGCGGCGACCCTGAGCAATACGACGTCCTCAACAGCGGCAGCGCTACGGACGGTAATAAGAACGCCTGGAACGCCATGATCGCGATTGCCAAAGGCAACATCGCCGACCCGGCCGAGTATGCGCGGATTCAGGAGTACCTCAACGTCGATTCGATCATCGACTACTTTATCCTGAACTGCTACATCGGAAACCGCGACTGGGACGGGCACAATTGGCGGGCCGGACGGCAACGGATCCCCGGGGCGCAGTACCGAATGTTCCCCTGGGATTCCGAATTTGCGATCTCGCCGAACGGGCCCGGTGTCGTCAACAATCCAGCCCCGTTGACCAGCACGCTCAACATCAACCGCACCAGCCTCAATGGCCAGAACCGGCCCAGCGGTTTGCATCAGTCCCTGACGCGCAACGCGGAATACCGAATACGTTTTGCCGATCGTCTCCACAAACACCTGTTCCAGGACGGCGCCTTGACGCCGGAGGCCGCCGGGGCGATCTGGCGAAACCGATCCGATCTGATGGACCGGGCCATCATCGCCGAATCGGCACGATGGGGCGACTTCCGCCGCGATATCGAGGCCCCCCACTGGCCCCAGGCCAACTTCGATCTCTACACGCGCGACGATCACTACCTGCCGGATCAGGCCTACATACTCCAAGCCTATATCCCCCAGCGAACGGCAATCGTACTGGCGCAATTCAGGGCCAGGAACCTCTACCCGTCGCTCGAGGCCCCCGTCTACGCCCAACGTGGCGGCGCGGTGCCGAGTGGCTTTGCCCTCTCGATCCAGCATCCAAACGCCGGATGCGCCATCTACTACACCCTCGACGGCACCGACCCGCGCCAGGCCGGCACCACCAAGTCCGATCTGCTCCTGGACGCGCCGGCCCCGGCGGCCGCCCTGGTCCCGACCGACGGTTCGCTCGGGACCACCTGGACGGACCTGCGGTTCAGCGACCGCATCTGGTTGCAGGGACAGACCGGCATCGGGTACGAGCGGTCGTCGACCTACACGCCACTGATCGGTCTGGATGTGGAACAAGCCTACGGCAACAACGCCACGGTGTATGTCCGCGTCCCATTCCAGATTGCCGACCAGACCCAGTTTGACGAGATTCAGACGCTGTCCCTGAACATGAAATACGACGATGGTTTCGTCGCCTATATCAACGGCGTCGAAGTCGCCTCGGCCCAGGCCCCGCCGGCGCCGACCTGGAACTCACAGGCCACGGCCGGTCACCCCGATGCCGCGGCCCTTGTCTACGAGGCGTTCGACATATCGGGCGCGATTGGCGCGCTACGTGTCGGGAACAATGTACTGGCGATCCATCTGCTCAACACAAGCGCCACCAGCAGCGATCTGCTGGCCGTGCCGCAACTGAGCTATGCCGATCGAGCCGCCAGTCCAATATCTCCCGGGGCGATTCATTACACCGGTCCGGTCACGCTCACACAGACCGGCCCGGTCCGTGCACGCGCCCTGGACAACAACCAGTGGTCGGCCCTGGCCGAGACCTTCTTCATCGTCGGCACGCCGGCCCGGGCCGGAAACCTCGTGATCTCGGAACTCTTCTACAATCCTCCAGGCTCGGCAGAGGATACAGAGTTTGTCGAGTTGCTCAACATCTCCCCGGTTGAGACGATCGATTTGACGGGAGTCTGCTTCGACGCGGGCATCGACTTCGCCTTTGCTCCGGGAACCACGCTGGGACCGGGCGACCGCCTGCTCGTCGTGGCCGATCCGGTCGCCTTCGCCGCCGAATACGGCCCGGACCTGCCCGTGGCCGGGCAATTCCAGGGCCGTCTCGATAACGGCGGTGAGACCCTCGGACTCGTGGCCCACGACGGCACGGACATCGAGGCCTTTGCCTACGACGACAAATTCCCCTGGCCCGAGAGCGCCGACGGCCAGGGAGACAGCCTCATCCGCATCGCCTCCGAACAAAACCTCGACCCTCAAGCCCCCGAGAACTGGACCAGCAGCGATACACCCGGCGGCACACCCGGGTGGTGAGAACCGCTGCCCAAGGCGACTCTTGTACCGTCTCGAACCTTCCGGGCGAGAGGCCCATGAACATGGCAAGTGCAACACGGCCTTGCGATCACAAGCCGACCGGTTGCCCTGAAGAGACCTCCCATGACTCAGTAACAGGCGAGCGTTCGGCCGAATGGTGAAAAGCGCGCGACAGGGGTGTCCCTCCGAAAAACCTTGTCCTGGCGAAGGTGTCAGACTGCGCAGGACGGGCCGGCACGAGACGTACGTTTATCAGCAGGCTCCCTGTAGCATGCATGTCGGGAGGATAGTAGAATCAACTGAGTGCAGCAAGTCCGGGTACGTCCAGGAATGATAAGGAGAACCCAGTGGCTCGGATGGACAACTGCCGAAAGACATTTGAAAGGCGGCACGAGGATATGATCATGAGAAGAACCGTTGCGTTGTTATTCCTGGTTTCAACTGTGTTTCCGGTTGCCTCTCGTGGAGTTTCGGAATCCGATCTCTACGCATATTACACAAGACTGGAGTACCGGATCCCGCTTTCCGAGATCCACATGGACGTGCCCTTTTCCGACCCAGAGTACATCCAGGCCCACCGGGAGGCGCGTGAGGCCCCGGATATCCCCTCCGCCGTGCCGCGGCCCAAGGACCCGGTTTTGAAAGTGGGCGCTGCGTCCCCCAACTTCGGCGGGATGTTTGAGGGCAACATCGATGACGTGTGCATCTACGACCGGAAGCTGAGCGGAAGTGACATCGCGCGGCTGGCGGCGGGCGAGGCGGTGGACGCGACTGCGATGGCGAACTACCGGTTCAACCGCAGCGCCGAGGATTCGGCCGGCGGGAAACCCGCTATACGGCATGAAGGTGCGGGCTTTTCGTCCGATCGCCGGGAAGGTTCGCACTCTCTGCAACTCGATGGTCGCTTGATGTGGGTGCAGTTGCCTGTCGCGGCACATCCGCAAAGCGGATTCACCTGGGCCGCCTGGATCAAGACGAGCGGCGAGGGAACGGTCATCGCCCACTGCAACCGGTCGGGTCCGTGGCACGCCCGGGGCCGGTGCCTTTTCGTCCGGGAGGGGAACCTGACTTTCGATATCGGCTGGGTCGGTGCTGTGAGACACGCAGCGGATATTGCCGACGGCAAATGGCACCACGTGGCGGCTGCCGGCGGAAAGGGACTGCGAGGGGTCGATCTGTACGTGGACGGGAAGGCGTCGCTGGGCGGGTCGGTGATTAGCGGCAAGTATGCGGACGTCGTGGTGCATATTGACGACAGCCGGAGCCTTGTGTTCGGGCGCGAGACGTCCTATTGCCCCTGGCTGCAGACGCCGAGCGGGCGATTTCCTTTCAAGCAGCTCGTCGAGTGCAAGCCCGATCCGATGTGTCTGTCCTCCTACGTGCGCATCATCAAGAACGAGCCGGACGAGGTTCTCATCCACTGGTGTCACGTTCCCGATGCGGAGAGCATCGCGATCACGGAGAAGACTCACGAGCTCATAACCGTCCGGCCGCGAGGCAGGGTGGTGCGCAGGGTCAGGGTCGGCACGCAGAGGCTCGAGGATTTTCAGGATCGGGCCAACGTCACGGTTCAGAAGCTGCGGTTGACAAGGACGGGCATCGAAGAGCTGTCGCTGTCACGAGCCGAGCGGTCCGAGAGGCCGGGAAGGGCGGTGGAGGGAAGCGCCGTCAGGGAGGAGATTCCCGGGTCGCCTGCGGCGTGGCTGAAATTCGACGAAGGGCTCGGCAGGAGAGCGGCATCGGAGAAATACAGAACGAGAGACAGTGCGAGCGGAGCGGCCTGCACGATTTCCGGCAACAGCACGCTGTGGAAGCCGGGCGTATCGGGGACCGCCCTTGCCTTCGATGGGTACTTCTCCAAGGTCACGCTTCCGCGAGACGAGGCGCCCCGCGTGGCCGACGAACTTACGGTCGAGGCGTGGGTGGTGCTCGGTGCGTATCCCTGGAACGACGCGGGGATCGTGCACCAGTCGGCCGGTGAGGCGATTACGCCGGAAGCGTACAAGCATGGCTATCAGGACCCGTACGTCTATCGGCCCTGGAAAATGCGGGGCTACATGCTCGGCATCGACCCCTACGGCCGGCCGGTGTTCAAGGCAAACGGCACGCAGGCCGGCGGCGGGGAAGTGCAGGATGAGGAATTGGTGGACGCCCGGCGTGTCATTCCGACGTACCGGTGGGTGCACCTGGCCGGCGTTTATGGCAACGCGAGCATGTCGCTCTATATGAACGGCGAGCTGGTCGACCGGAAGGCGGCCTCCGGTGCGATTGACGTGCCCGACAGGGACGTGCTGATCGGGCTCAACGGCGATGCGCAGCGGATCTCCGATCCCGTGTCCCACAGCGAATTTGCCGCCAACAACAACCTGCCCATCCTCTACGGCATCGAAGGGCTGATCGACGAGGTGCGGATCTACGACCGCGCCCTGTCCGGCGAACAGATCCGCGCGTCGTATGGCGCCTTCCGGCCGGCCGCGGAGCTCGTTGACGATTCGTGTCTCGGGCGAAGAATCCTCCCCGGTGAAGTGACAGGAAAGCCGGCCGAGACATTCGGCGCATCGTACGAGACGCTGGAGTATCACGAGCTCTGGGACAACCTGTGGAGGTCCAGCCCCTACCGGGACATTGTGGTCCGGTTCGACGCGCTGCCGACGAGCGTCGTGTTCTGGTATGGCACGAATTTCGGTTCAGGATGGGTGACGGAGAACAACCGGTGGATGTCCGACCAGAGCGCCGAGATCGGCGGTCCCCACGGCTGTGCCGAACACATGGCGGACAAGCGGGGCCGGTTCGGCCACGTCCGGCTGATTGAAAACACGGATGCCCGCGTCGTCGTCCACTGGCGTTATCCGTCGATTGACGTGGGCTATGTGTTCCCGGCTCCGGATGTGTGGGCCGACGAATACTATACAATCTACCCGGACGGTGCAGGTATCCGCTATGTCGCCCGCGCCAAGGGCGGCTGGCATGACACCCAGTTCCTGACCCAGGCCGGCACCACCTGTCTGGACAACCTCAGCCTGACCGCTCTGACCGTGGCGAATCTGGCCGGCGAGAGTGCCGACCTGACGTGGGCACTGCCGAACCGCGTGCCGCGCAACCCGATCGAGGATGCCTGCATCAAGGTCATCAATTTCAAATCGAACTGGAAGGTCTACGCGATTTACCGCGAGGGGGCCAAGATCGGGCAGTGGGGCCACTCGGAGCAATCCAAGCATACGCCGGACCCCTTCGCCGGACCGTGGAACCATTGGCCCGTCGGGCTCAACCCCTCCGACGGCAGGTACGCGGTATCCCACGACCGCATCACGCATGCGGCCATCGGCGGCGCCGGCGGCGTAGGCCCCTTCATCATGTACGGCTTCACCGACCAGGCCGCAACGAGCCTCATTCCGCTTGCCAAGTCCTGGAATCACCCGCCGAAGCTCAAGAGCCTAAGCGGCTGTGAGAGCAGCGGATACAACCAGACCGAGCGCGCCTACCGACTGGCAGCGAAGGCATCGTCCATGTCGTTCGCCCTGGACGGCTCGGAAGAGACGCCGATTCACAATCCGTGCTTTGTCATCGAGAAGTGGAAAAGCAAAAACAAGAGCCGCCTCACAGTCAACGGCAAGGAACTGGCCCCGGGCAAGTCCTTCAGACAGGGAATCACTCGAAACACGGACGGAACGAAAACCCTCGTCGTCTGGCTGCAACTCCAGTCCACCTCGCCCGTCAAATTCACCGTCAAGCCCACGGCGGAATAAGCGCCAAAACCGGAGGAACATTGCCGCAGGCGTGAAACCCATGCATCGTTAGCCTCGGAGTTCCCCAAAACGAAGCCAGAAATATGTATGGTGTTGCCCGATGTTAAGAAAGTTTTTCAGCAGAATCAGTAATCACGGCATGACCCCTGTAGCCGTTTACGACGTGACCCTCTTTCAGGAATCTCCAGCGCTGAATCGCCGCGCCTACTCGACTGGAAATACCACATCGTCGATCCAGCATGTATCCTGCCCGCTGTCCAAAGACTCGTCCTTTGAATATGTCCATGTGAAGGTTCTTCTTCCTGCCTTTACGGGGAATGACACCTCACTCCAGCTTTCATCGCCAGACCACGCGCCCTTTTCCGATTCATTGATATAGAATCTCAGGCAGTCCCAGTGCGACTCCGACGAAACCCTGCACCAGAACGTGATGTCTCCGGCAACGCAATCAAGTGTCACGCTCAAGCTTGTAGACCCGTCGTCGCCGATTGACCCCGCCTGAGCGCTGTAAGAACCGGAATAGTGTTCGTTCGGCGTAACAAACCAATCGGCATATCCGTAACACGACCAGTCGAACGCGCTGAGGTCGCCTGTCTCGAAATCCTCCACTTGAGCAGAACTCGGGCCATCAGGAGTCCCTGGGGTAGTTGGATCTTGTTTTTCAATGATCCCTTGAAAGAAGAAGTCTCCACTTACGTCTATCCACCCCTCTTGATCCCACCAATTCGTCGCCGCATAGTTTTCCTGGCTTCCACCATTGGGTTCGCCGGTCATCCAGTTGGTGTAGGTAGCTCGCTCGCCGGAGGGCCACGTCCATCTTCCCTCCTGGCTTGCATCGGACAGACCAATCCAGAATGGACGAGATCCAAAGGTTGTTTTCAACCACTCCATTTCCTCGCTGCTGCGAATCGTGACGAGTTCGCCGCCTGCGCGAGAGGCGCAGCGCGATGCCTGACTGGGTTCTATGTCAAGTGAGGTCAGGGCGTAGCTGTGTCCATTTAGTGGCGACTGGTGCCATAGCTGGTAACCTGCTGTTGGCAAGTTTGCGATGGCTTGCTCGACCTGGGGATGCGCGACCGCAAAGAAGTCATCGTCAACGGGAAAACCAAGATTCCTGAAACGCTGGCGAAGGTCGGTTCCGGTCAGGGCCGAGAGCACGGAGAACAGAAGGGTCACCCTATGTTCGCTTGTGTAGGCCGCATTTCGCAGGCTTTTCGGCAGCCCGTCCGGGCGATAAGCAAGCAAAGTGTCGCGTAAGATTGCTGGCCCGAAGTCGCCCGCCAGATCGTGGACAATCTTCTGCCATGCCCCGTAGGTATCACCGGAGAAGTCTCGGGCCGTACCGCCCTGATCCAGCCAGGAACCGTAGGACCAGTAACGGTTCTGATAGTCGTTCTCCAGCCATTCGGTGAATGCCTGGTAGTTAGCCCAGGCTTCTCCCCTCAAGCCGTATTGCTCCGGATTTTGCAGTACATCAGCAATGAATGCCTGCTGGGCGAACTCGCACATATGATGAACAAAGGGATCGAACCATGGCCAGTCGTCATGCCCGGGTATGCTGACCAGGCCGTGGGCGTTGTGGGCGTGCTCGTGAACAAAAAGGGTCGTGAATACATACCACCCGTGTATCGGATCGTCCGTCCACCAGTTAGGCCCCATGCGAATAGGATTTCCGCTGTGAGCGCCTCCTCCCATGGAAGGGTCCAGCAATACCATCTGACGACCGGAATAGGTCTGTTGGCCGACGGTATCGCGAAGCCACTCCCAGGCACCGTCGATCAACTCGTGCGGCTGCCACTGGTTCATCCACCAGGCCATTTGCAACGGTACGACAAAATCCACGTGCTTTGTGGCCACCAGAATCTGATCTGCGTAAGCATCGGCTATGAGCAGGTGCCATTCAATGATGTCGTATCCTGCGGCGTATGTCGCGCGTACGCGTATGCGGTGAGTTCCGGCTATGGGATTCGCCCAAGTGGCGACTCCTGAAAAGTAATCAATGGTCATTCCGGCAGGCGCCTTGACCAGAGTCCAGCCTGCGGGGCTATCATGCTCTATTGCAGGGGCAATACCGGTAAACGCCACTCCGGCGACGCCATTTTGATGAGGATAGCGGTGATCCTGCGACGGCGCGTCAAGTTGTACGGTGAAACTCCAGGTCGTGCCCCTGATGACGTTCTCGTCCGAAGCGCTCCGGGACTCGTCGATGCGCCAGAAGTAGATTTCGCCCGGCTCAAGGTTGTCGGGCGTGTAATATGGCTCAGTCTGACGGCCCATGTAGGCCGGACTGTCCGTGGTGCCTTCGTTGACTTGATGAAAGTCTTGCCCCAAATACACATCATGCTGAGACGCATTAATTCCTGGCACCCAACTCAGAGTTGCATTTACAGCAACATCTTCCTTTCCATTCCTTGGGAGGGGATATGAAGCAGCACCAACGGGGAAGTCCTCTTCACTGACATTGCCGACAAAACTGACATTGTCAAAGGCATAGGTACGAGGCGCACCGCCACTTGCACAGAGACCGATCAACACAGTATCTTGCATGGCAATTGGTGTAGTTGTACCCACCTGAGTCCAGAGGACTCCATCATAGGACAGAAATCCGGAGAAGTGGTTATCATAGCGTTCCAATTTCACCCAACAAGGAGGTGTTGCAGTTGCAGTGGCAATACCGGTATAGCCACCTTGAGTTACGCGGGATTGCATAGCAGCCCCCCCGCCCCCTCCTCCAGTGACAACCATCATACTATATTTAGATGAAGGCGTGCTATGCTCACGAATCATCACACCACCTTTGGACCACTCATTCCAACCAGTACCGTTACTCAAGACTCTACAGATAATAGCGCCATCACCGGTTAATTCCTTGTAAAGGTAGTGAAACGTGTCGCGCTCCCCCCATATATCATAGCCGTAAGTAGTCACCTCATAAACACCATCGGGCAAGAGAACTGCATTACCAGCAATCGCAGCCCCAATAGTCTCACTGGCGGTCCAGCCGCCTTGCGGCAAAGCCTGGCCCAAGACGCTGCCCCCAAAAACCAGCGTTGTGAGAAGTGCCTGTGCAATATATCGATGCATCACAATCCTCCTCCCCAGGGTCTAGCTGGCGGCCAAACCGACCTCCAGTAACAGACTTTGGCACCATCATACTTTTGTATGATGTGCAACTGGCTCTACAACTGCACTTTGACCTGATCTGAAGAAGTGAACAGGCCAGAAAACACCTCCCTCGTAACGAATACAACCTATCCAGTTATATTAAACCAGAAGGACGGTGGTGTCAAGATATTTCCCGGCGTTTTGGCTTGAGGGAACCAAGAACCAAAGGGATCAGGCTTCAATGGCACTGTCATGTCTAAGCCCTTGTCAGCGTACGAGTTACGGGTCACGCGGTCCCCAGGGTGGTCGGATGTTGTGACACCGGTTGGTCTCTCCCGGAGCTTGCTGAAAGAACCAAAGGGGTCAGGCTTTTTATTTTGGTTCTGCTGCAAAACCCATGAAAGTCGCCAAAACACCCTCGTTTTCGATAGCGCCAACGGATGTCACAAGGGGTTTTTAAACAGAATCTTATTTTGTTGTTTTTAGTGT
The DNA here is from genome assembly GCA_016932895.1 of Sedimentisphaerales bacterium. The sequence continues at coordinate 16,690 of JAFGCA010000211.1, forward strand.
TTTTTAACCGGCTTTTTTCAGGTTGCCTTGCTTACGTTCGTCGGTCAGGGCCCGATAGGCTCGGGGCGTGCAAGGCCGGATATCCTTGTCTTCGTTGGCGGAATCATCGCATCAACGACTCGCTACCGCACCATGTCGTTAGTGAAGCGTGAAGCGAGGTGAGTCCATTCCTCGGTGTCCTCTGAGATCTCTGTGGCAGAACATGCAGTTTTCGCGGGGTCCGCATCTTTCCTGGTTTGAAATCCGCGGCCGGGGAGATTGCCGCCCCCGATCGGGTCGAGGGCAGGCTTGCTTCGCTCCTGGCAATGACAAAATGCCGACTTTTCCCTTGACGGCCAACGGCGGACCGCATATAGTATATAGACAACTATACTGAACACCACGCTGAGACTGACGATCATGGACCACTCACAAGGATGGACCCGGACGACGCCGGGAAATCCGAAGCACGAAGGTCGAAACCCGAAACGAGCACGAAAACCAGGGGATGTAAACACGCGAGAGATGCAAAACAAAGCCAATATGCCCGGCTCCTGGCGGGGCCGGGAAATCCGAAACCCTAAGCTCAAAATCCGAAACAAATTCGAAATGCGAAGGACCGAAACATGGGAAATGCGAAACGAAGCCAATTTGGGCAAGTGGAGATTGGAGATTCCGGATTGGGGATTCGCGCCAAGGTGGGCGCGGGATGTCAAACGAACCCAATTGGCGGCCGGGGCGGATTGGCCACGGAGACACAGAGAACGCCAAAGCTGATGTAACTACATTATTGAAAAGGAGTTAGGCTTTATGGCCTGTGTGCCCGCTCGCTCTGTGGTAGAACGCCGGGCTGGCGTCTCAGAAGCGACGGACTCTACCGCATTACCCAGCTCTGGTCTTCGTAAGCTACTTCTACAGAAGACCTTAGCGCCGAATCGCCGCGGAGCTTGTAATCCACGGCCAGTGTCTTGCGGAGGAACACGAAGACCGGCAGGCCGAGATCGTCGCGGGCGACGGGATGTCTCACGGCGGCCGTCTCGTTGCTCAGTCCGGTTATAAATACTGTGAAACCAGAGGCTTGCGGATCGAAGTCGCGCCAGATCACGGCGATGTCTTTGGCATTGTCCTCGCCCTGGAGCAGGCGGTTCTCGACGCCCTCCAGCGGCTCGAGGAAGGGGTAGGCCGCGGCGTGCCTCTGCTTGATCCGGTCGAAAACCATCGGCGGAACGCCCGTGCCGGCCGGCAGGATCTGGAACGTATCGGTCATCAGCTCGCAACGCGGGTAGAACTCCACATCCTGGCCCGTGCGGTTCGTAAGCGTCAAAATCGTGTACCAGAACCGGCTCGGCCCCTTCTCGCCCCAGGGCAGCACAAGCTGCTGCGGGTGCTCGTATCGCACCTGAACCGTCCACTGCCCCGGTTTCTGCACCACTGCCGGCTCCGGCGCCGCTACGCACAACCCTGCCAGAATCGCCGCCAGTATTGTCCCATAAAAAAGACGCTTCTTCATCGAATGTCCCCTCTCCAGAGAACACGCTGGACCCTGTGATAGCCTAAATTCCACCATTGCCCTATTTTACAGGAAAAGGTGCGTCAAGCCAAGAAGATTTTGCCCGAAGCGGTCCTTTCGAGCACAGGAATCGCCATAATTGGCCGGAATGGGTCAACTTGTCGAGTTCGAGCCTCGCTCTATCGGCCTCACGGCCGCGGCCCGGCAAGCCGCCTCCGTGTCTCCATCTTGCTTTCCCAGTGATGACGGTCCTGACACGCATGGTGCTCCCAATCAAGGTTCCAGAGCCGGCACCAGCATCGCCAAACGGATTTTAGGTGTTCCAGAGCTTTCATATCGTTCGACCCCTTGCGGAGTACGTATTCGCGTATATCAATATTATTATCCGTGTTTGAGTACGCCCCGGCGCGCGTGCTGGTTCGCCGCGCGGGCCCTGACGGCGGGCCCGCGACAGAAGGCTCGACGCGGCCGGCCTGAATCATCCCTCCCATGCCGGGAAAAAAGCTGCACTCTGGATGAAGCTCGGCTAAGCTATAGGCCCAAACGATTTGCCGCTACGGCCGGCAAACACGGCCACGATCCGGAGTCCAAAGGAGATCACACGATGACGCAGACAAATAGTCGATCAGCAAACGGCATGACACGTCGGGGTTTTGTGGCGGGCACGGCGGCGACGCTGTCTCTGGCCGTTGTGCGGCCCGGCGCAGTAAGGGGAACACCGGCGAACGGTCGCATCAAGACGGGCGTCATCGGGCTGGGCGGGCGAGGCCGCATGATCGCCGGAATGGTCCAACAGCACGGCGGCTACGAAATCACCGCCGTGGCGGACTACTTCCCGCAGGTCGCCGACGCCGCCGGCGAGCAATTCAAGGTCCCGAAGGCCCAGCGTTTCTCCGGCCTGTCGGGATACCGCAAGCTCATCGGCTCCGACGTCGAAGCGGTCTTCATGGAGACACCGCCCTATTGTTTCCCCGAGCACGTCGAGGCCGCCGTCGCGGCCGGCCGGCACGTCTACATTGCCAAGCCGCTCGGTTGTGACGTCCCCGGGTGCCTGCGCATCCGCGACGCCGCCCGCCGCGCCAAGGCGAAGAAACGGGTCTTTTTATGCGACTTTCAGACGCGGACCGATCCGTTCTTCATCGAAGGCGTCAAGCGCGTCCGCGAAGGCGCGATCGGCGAAGTCGGCCTGATCAGCTCCGAATACAACGACGAGAGCTTCGCCGACCCGCCGCTGACGGCGACCGTCGAGAGCCGCCTGCAACATCTGATCTGGGTCAACGACGAGACCCTGGGCGGCAGCTACCTCGTCAACGCGGGCATTCACGCCGTCGACGTCGCGTTGTGGATCGCGGGCGAGATGCCCGTCAGCGCCATGGGCGCCTCGCGCATCGTCCGCGCCGATCCGCACGGCGACTCGCACGATGTCTTCTCGATCACCTACGAATTTGCCAACGGGATGATCCTCAATCATCGCGGCGAACATCTCAGGAACCGCTCGGAATTCCGCAGCGACTGCCTCGCACAGGGCCGGGACGGCTGCCTCGAATCCGGCTACACCTCCCTCGTTCGCATCCTCGGCAACCGCACCGGCTACCGGGGCGGCGACGTCGTCGAGCTCTACCCGCGCGGCGCCGAGCGCAACATCGACACGTTCCACAAGTGCGTCACGCAGGGCGACTACACCAACTCCACCGTCGAGCCCAGCATCAACGCCACCTTAGCCACCATCCTGGGCCGCGAGGCCGGACGCCGCCGAACCAAACTCACGCTCGACGAAGTCATCAAAGAAAACCGCCGCCTCGAACCCAACCTGACCGGCCTGAAGGCTTGACGGAGGAATGCCACTGTGAATCATGCGCATGCTACAAAACCGTCTCTCCTCATTCTGCTGGCCATACTCGCGCCGCTTGTGCGAGGCCAACAGGTTTCGCCTCAGACGCGAGCCGAACGGACCGACTACAAAGAGACGTCACTGTATGAGGATGTGATTGAGTTCGTCGAGACCCTGGAAGCCCGGGGGGCGCCGCTTTCCATAGAGTACATTGGCACGAGTCCGTCGGGGCGGAAGATCCCGATGGTCATTGCCGCTCGTCCCCTCCCGGCCGATCGTGCGGAGGCTCGCCGGCTGAATCGGCCCATCGCGTGCATCCAGGCCAACATTCATGCCGGGGAGGTCGAGGGCAAGGAAGCGGTGTTGATGTTGCTTCGGGACCTTTCGGCGGAGCCGGAAGGCGCCGGCCTGCTCGACCAGCTCATTCTGATCGTCCTGCCGATCTACAATATCGACGGCAATGAGAAGCTTGGGCCGCAGAGCCGGAATCGCCGGCATCAACTGGGCCCCGAACAGGTGGGCATCCGCTATAACGGCCAGGGGCTGGACCTGAACCGCGACTACGTCAAGCTCGAAGCGCCGGAAACCCGCGCCGCCGTGCAGCACGTCTTCACCGCCTGGGACCCGGATGTCTTCGTTGATCTACACGCCACCAACGGGACCATCCACGGGTATCAACTGACCTACTCTGCCCCTCTGCATCCCGATACGGTTGGGTGCATCCAGGCGTATGCGCGGGATGAGCTGCTGATCGAAATACGGCAGGCCATGCACGCGCGCTACGGCCTGCACATCTTCGACTACGGAAACACGCCGCGATGGGACTTTGCCGATAAGCCGTTCGGCTGGTACGCCAGCGCCCCCATACCGCGGTATGGCACCAATTACGTAGGTTTGCGAAACCGGATCAGCATCCTTTCGGAGGCGATGAGCCATCTGCCCTTCGAGGATCGCGTCGGCGCGACGTATCGATTCGTCCGGCTCATTCTGGAAAAGACCGCCAGGGATTCCGGCCGCGTTATCGAGCTGACCCGCCGGGCCGACCTGCAAGTGACAACCGGGGGGGCGGACCTGCAGAAGGCTCCCGAATTGGGCGTCCGGTTCGAGTTCGCCTCGCGCGGGCGCGAGATGGTCTTGCTGGATCGGAGTGAGACGCCCGAGATGCGCGATAATCGCCCGAAGAACAGGCCGCCGGGCCCGCCTGAGGACGTCGTGGAATTCGAGACCGAGATCTTCGACCGCTTCAAGGCGACCCGGACGAGGCGGTTTCCTTCGGCGTATTTGTTCACCGAGAATATCCCGGCGGTGGCCGAGCTCCTGGCCAGGCACGGCATCGTCGTCGAACGCACACGTTCGCCCCGGCGGGGACCGGCGGAGTCCTTCGAGATCAGTGCGATCGACAGGGCCGAGCGCGCCTATCAGGGGCACAAACTCCTCCGCCTCGAAGGAACCTTCGTTTCACAGGAAGTCACAATCCCGGCCGGCAGTTGCATCGTACGGACGGCACAGCCGCTTGGCATCCTGATCTTCCAACTGCTCGAACCCGAAAGCCTCGACGGCGTAGCCGCCTGGAACCTGCTCGACGCGCACCTGCAACTCGGCCGTGCCTATCCAATCGTCAAATGCCACCAGAAGATCTCGGTCGCCACCGAGAAGTGGCAATAGAGCACAATCGAGCGTAGCGGCAGACAATCACGCGGAAGACATAGGCCGCAGGCTGGAGGCGGGAGGCCGAAGCGATCTGGCCACCTCCAACGCCACCTAAATACTCCGCCGACGACCCAGCCAGCCAGCCAGCCGACGAGGCCGGTGCCGATGCTGACGAGAACCAGGGCACCGGGGGCGGGGATCACTGTGCCACAAACTTCCGTGCCGCTATCGACTACGAAGTTGTCAAGGTAAGCGTCGCCGGAATTCAGAGCTACGCCATCGGACCAGCCCCCTATGTATGGGAAGACAACGCTGGCGCCCCACTGATCCTGCACCAAGCCCGGGGTGGTGATCCAGGCATTAGCGGCCCAGTAGCCGGTATCGCTCAGATATAATTCGTCTTTATTCGCATCGTAGGACATATACAGAGTTCCACAATCCGTAACCTTATCCTTCTCGCCTTCCTCCGATTCAGCGCCATCTCTTTCTGTAGCGTAGTAAAAGAATGAGTGGGCGCCACTCGGGCTAGCGACTCCATAGCCGACCTCTAGGAAGACATCGTTATCCCAGTCCTTGGCCAACCCCAGATGAACGGAAAAGTCCCAGTCTTGGTCGCCTGGAATCACGGGAGGAATCGAACGATGGTAGAAATCTATCTTGAAAGAAAAGTCGTCTGTCGACGAAAAACCCCAGGCATTGGCGGAATAATCAGCCTCCGCAGAAGTATGTACTCCTGTGGAGCGCAACTCTAATCTCTGGTTGGTTTCGTCCAGCCACACAATCGTGGGATCAGCCTGGTAGAGATTCCATAAAGACGTATCCATCAGATTGTCGTTGAAGTTGTCCAATGGCAGCGCATGGCTCACTGACGTTGCGAGAACCATCAAGCCGACTTCGATACAAATTGTCATTGAGTTTCTCATACGAAATCCTCCTTCCGTGTCCAAAATACAAAGTAAGATCGCCGCCCTTCGCGACCCTTGTTGCCTATCTTCAAATGGTTCTACGGCTCCGCAGCCAGCCGACCAAGCCCACGCCGATGCTGACGAGGATCAGGGGGCCGGGGCTTGGCGGCTACGTGTCGACGGCGGTCAAGATCACGTCGTTGCCGGTGTGACCGAAATAACTGATCTGGAAATCGTACGGCTGACCCATGTATGTCTCGATGAACCAAGCCCCTTCGGGCAACCCTGCCGCCTCATTTGTTTCTCTCCCATGACTGCGGACCTCCGTTTGTGGGGCGGTGTCGGGGCGTACATTGGGCGCCGGGACATCGCGTCCTTTTTCGCGTACGGGTATGATTGCAGAACGGGCCCCCCTCCCATCACTGCAACTCACTATGCCCGTGCATCTGTATGGCAACAGGCGGCGGAGGTACGACGTAGGTGTGCAAATCTTGTGGCGGCTGTCCTCCAACACGCCTCCAACTTTTCCAGGTATGACGTTAATACCGCTTATCGGGCGTTGTCAAGGAAAAACCCGGCAATTACCCGAAAAAAATATTGGACCGCGGCAGCGGACGACCAGCGGTTCCGAGCGGGCCGGGCCGGTTGAGCATTTCATTCGCCCGAGGTACAATGGTGGGGCGCCGGAGAGAATCAGGTTCAGGGACGAATCGTGTCGGCATGTGGTCGGTGGTAGATTTGGAGGTGCGTTTCGATGGGACGATCATGTGGGCATGAAACGTCGTTCGGGAAGTGTGAAGCGAGGGATGTTGTGAGATATGCTGCACGTCTCACGCTTCGCACGAGCGCGGCACAGCGATTCGGCCGCGGCGATCCGGTTATTGGTGTGCCTGGCACATGCTACGGGATTCTCCTTGTCCTGCTTTTGGCGGCGGTGGCGGCGGGTTCCTATGAACTGGCGTTCTCGACGTATCTGGGGGGCAGTGACTGGGAGCATGCGCGCGACGTGTTCGCCGACACTGAGGGCAACGTGTACGTGGTGGGCGGGACGGCCTCGCGGGACTTTCCGACTACGCCCGGTGCGTTTTCCGAGACGCTCAGTACGGGCGGGGGCCAGGACTTCGGGCCCTGTGACGTGTTCGTGACGAAGCTGGGGCCCGACGGCACGCTGCTCTGGTCCACGTTGATCGGCGGGCCGAATTACGACCGGGCCTACGGGGTGGAGGTGGACGCAGAAGGGTACGTTTACGTGGCCGGCCGGGCCGGACCCGGCTTTCCCATGAAAAACGCCTTCCAGGGCGAATTCGACGGCGTGGACAACGGCTCCTACGGCATGCAGAACGCCTTCGTTCTGAAGCTGGCCCCGGATGGGTCCGACCTGGTGTGGTCGAGCTACGTCGGCGTCGCGACGCTGTGCCGTGACATTGCCATCGATGCCGGCGGCGACGTCTACGTCCCCGGCGGGCGCTGGAACACGACGAAGACCCCGCCGGCCGAATGGTTCGCCAACGCCTATCAGAAAAACCCGGGCGGCGGCGTCTCCGACTGCGGCGCGATCAAGATCAAGGGCGACGGCTCGGGCGTTCTGTGGGCCACCTGGCTGGGCGGCTCGGCCGAGGACGGCAGCGCCGCCTCGATTCGCGTGGGACGGGACGGGAGAGTGTACGTCCGCTGCTCCACGTTCTCCGAGGACTTCCCCACAACCGAAGGCGCGTTCGACCGGACGTACAACGGCGAGGCCGATTTCTCCGTCGCGTGCCTGACGCCGGACGGCTCGCACCTGGTCTACGGCACCTACCTCGGTGGCTCGGCCCACGAGTGGCTCAGCACGCACAACCTCGCCGTTGATGACGCCGGCAACGCCTACGTCGCGGTGCCCACCGGCTCATCGAACTATCCCGTCACGCGAACCGCGTTTCAGAAACGACCGGCCGGCGCTACGGATTGGGCCGTCACGAAGCTCTCGCCGACCGGCGGTATGCTCGCCAGCACGCTGCTCGGCGGCAGCGGCAGGGAGAACCCCGACGGCATCTATGCCGATGCCGAGGGCAACGTCTTCGTCACGGGCGAGACCAGCTCACCCGACTTCCCTGTGACCGCCGACGCGCACCAGGGGCAGCACCACGGGGGCACCGACGCGGTGCTGGTCAAGCTTTCGTCCGACCTGAACCAGGTGCTTTATGCAACGTACTTAGGCGGCGGCGCCAACGACAACGGCCGGTCCGGCTTCCTCGGGGCCGACGGCAGCCTTTATGTCACCGGCGCCAGCGACGGACCCGGCTGGCCCGCGCGCAACGCAACCCAGAGCAAGTTTGCCGGCGGCGGAGGCAGTTGGGGCAACGGGGACTGTATCCTCGCCAAACTCGCGCCGGCCGCGACGATCACGATCGATCCCGGGACAAGCTATCAAACGATCAACGGCTGGGAGGCGACCGCCTGGGTGGCGCCACCCGGCGATGCCGCCTTGCCCTATTATAAGGATACGTTGTACGACATGGCGGTGAACGACGTCGGCATCAACCGGGTCCGCCTGGAGATTCGCAGCGGCGTCGAGAACACCAGCGACAACTGGTCGGACTACCAGGCGGGCCGGATCGAGTACCAGACGTGGCGCAGCCGGCGCTATGCGACGGTCAACGATAACGCCGACCCGTACACCATCGACTGGTCCGGCTTCCACTTCTCGGAAATGGACGGGGCCATCGATCTCGTCGTCAATCCTCTCCGCGATCTGCTGGAGGCCAGGGGCGAGAGACTGTACGTCAACGTCAACTACGTCGCCTTCACCAACCAGATCACCGACGGCGCGTATCTGCACGACGATCCGGCCGAGTACGCCGAGTTCGTACTGGCCGCGTATTTGCACATTCGGGACAAGTACGGATGGGTCCCCGATTCCTGGGAGGTCCTGCTGGAGCCCGACAACGTATCGCAGTGGGACGGCCGACTGCTGGGCCAAGCCATCGTCGCGGCCGCGGCGCGCCTGGAGGACAACGGATTCAAGCCCGTGTTCGTCGCGCCCTCCAACACCAACATGGGCAACGCCGTGACGTACTTCGACCGGATGATGGAGATCTCGGGCGTGCTGCCCTACCTGCGCGAGTTCTGCTACCATCGCTACGGCGGCGTGTCCCTGCAAAACCTGCGCGCCATCGCCGCCCGCGCCCAACAATACGGTCTGACCACCTCGATGCTCGAGTGGTGGACCGACAGCAACACCTACCGCACGCTGCACGAGGATTTGAAGATCGGTAACAATTCGGCGTGGCAGCAGCAGACCGTGGGGGGCTTCTTCGACGTTGACGTCTCGGACCCGAGCCGGCCGGTGGTTTCCGTCAACAACAAGACAAAGTTCACCCGGCAGTACTTCAAGTTCGTCCGCCCCGGCGCGGTTCGCATCGAGGCGCTCTCGCAGGCCAAGCACCTCGACCCGCTGGCCTTCATCAACGAGGACGGCAGTTTCGTCGTCGTGGTCAAGTGCGACGCCGGTGGGGACTTTTCCATCGGGGGCCTGGCGGCCGGGACGTATGGCATCAAGTACACCACGGCAGCCGCCTACGACGTGGACCTGCCCGACCAGCCGATCGCATTCGGCCAGCCCGTCGTCGCCGGCATCCCCGACGCGGGCGTTCTGACGGTGTATGCCAGACCCACGGTCCTCGACGACCAGCGGCCTTCGGCACCGACCGGCCTAGCGGCGAAGACCACCCTGCCCACGCAAGTCGTGCTGACGTGGAGTCCCTCCATCGACGACACGGGCGTGGCCGGCTACAAGGTGTACCGCGATGACATCCGCGTGGGTTTCGCGCCGACGAGCTCGTATGACGATGCCGACGTGGCACCGGGGATCGGCTACGCGTACGCGGTGGCCGCCTACGATGCGGCCGGAAACGAGTCGCCACTGTCGGAAGTGCTGCTCGTCACGACGCCTCTCTCGAGCCAGGCCGGCGACCTGATCGGCTACTGGACCTTCGACGACGGGCAAGGCAACGTGGCGATGGATTCCTCCGGTTACGGCCACAACGGCGCCCCGCCGCTGACGCAAGTCGAATGCCGGCGAACACAATCACACGGCAAGCGTCGGCAGCAATACTGCAATCGAGCGACCTTGTGCGGCAACGCCTCACAGGCTGTGCTCGCGCATCAACATGGTTCCAACGTCCGCGCGGTGTTTGAGAAGAAATGACATGAAGCTTCGCCCTTCAAAAAGAGACGCGTCGCAGGTGATTCTGATTTCCGCCCTTGTGCCGGCGGGTTTGGCCGCTGTCACGTGCGCCGCCGACGTGCCCCGGGCGGAGCATCCGAAGCCGCAATTCATGCGCGAGGCCTGGCTGAATCTGAACGGGCCGTGGGGCTTGGCGATGGACCCCAACGTCGTCGGACTGGAGCAGAATTGGCGCAACGATCCGGACAGATTCAACCGGACAATCACGGTGCCTTTCTGCCTCGAGAGCAAGCTGTCGGGCATCGCCCGGCTCAAAACCATCTTCGGCGCCCCCGCCGCCATCGAAAAACAATGACGGCGGCAGGGTAAGAGTCCGAAAATGGGATTCGGGATAATGCCTATTTTGGAGGGTCAGACTTTTCCGCGCAGCTTTTTCCGAAAAGTCACCTGCCTGACGCGTCGATAATAAGGGCGGCACACGGCGGAGCGCCAGGGCACACTCGTACCACCGCGCGACGCCCACGGTTGCGATCGGTACAAGGAGATACTCCATGGAATCAGCCGCACAGGCAGTACGCGCCGACGATGTCGCGACGGGTCTGGACGGGCATGCAGAGCCCGAGGCCGGCCCCCGCGAGCTGACGGTGCGCGACGTCATGAGCGAGGACATCGTCACCGCCACGGCCGACAGCACCGTCTTCCGGGCCGCCCAGACCATGTCCGAACATCATGTCTCCTGTCTCCTCATCCCCGGCGCGAACGGCGTTGAGGGAATCCTCACCGAAAAGGACGTGCTCAAAGCCGTGGCCGAGCCCGGAGTGGATTTTCGCCGGCTCCAGGTCGCCGACCGCATGTCCAGTCCGGTGGCAGTGACCCCTGCGACCCTCTCCGTTATCAAAGCGGGCAAGGTCATGGAAAACATGAACATCAAGCGTTTGCCCGTCGTCGAGGACGAGAAGCTGCTGGGTCTCGTCACCCAAACCGACATCACGCGAGCCCTGGTCTCGCTTAGTCCGCTGCGCAGCGTCGCCGACATCATGAGCCCCAACGTCGCCACGGTGCCGGCCGAGGCAACGGTCGCAGCGGCGGCACGCATCATGAGCGACAAGGGCATCTCGTGCGTCGTGGCGATGCACCGCCGCGAGGTGACCGGCATTCTGACGGAAAAGGACCTGCTCAAACGCGTGGTGGCCCTGCAGAAGGATCCGGCGCAAACCCACGTGGCCGATGTGATGTCCTTTCCGATCATGAGCGTCCCGCCGACCGACTCGGTCATTACCACTACCCGGAAGATGGACCAGATGCATCTTCATCGCCTGGTCGTGGCGGACGGCAGCAAGATCTGCGGGATCGTCACGCAGACGGATCTCATGCGGGTGATCCGCACGGAGTTGGACCGGCTGGAGTCGCAGCGTCGCCGGCTGACCGCGCTGCTGCGGCGCGACGGGCAAAACCCGGGCACACGGCAACAGGACGACTGAACAGACGCATTCCACCGCCCGCTGCCCCGCCAGGCCCACCCCGGAACGAATCGGCTCACATTTGAGCCACTCTTCCCGCCGGAACCAGAGACCCGTGCCTGCGGCGCGGGACACGCATCGGGGAAAGGTTGACGTCGCGGCGCTTTGATGGTAGCCTGTCGCCGTCTAAAGGAGATATAGGTATGGAACTGTCATGGATTAACAAGGTCCGCATCGCCCTGGTGGCGGGCTTTGCCGTCATTGTGATCGGGATTCTCGCCTGGCCTCTGGTGGCGCCGGAAGACCCTCTCGCGCCGGTTCGGGCCTCGAATGCGGGGTTTGGAGGGACCGTGGTGCTGTTGGCGCTGGCGTTTTCGACCGGTTTCGCGGGGTACTTCATCGCCTGGCCGCACGGCCGGGAGATCGGCATTCTCGGCGTCCCGTTCGCGTTGACCGTCTGGGCCGGCCGCTCCGGTCCGATGCGCGCCTTGACGCAGGCCCTCGACGAGCCGTCCGAGCGCGAGGCCCTGCTGGGCTCGCTCAGCGTTGAACCGTTTTATTGGCTCTTGATCGTCGCGGCCGGCTTTGCCGGCGTCCTGGCTGCCCAGTACCTGCGACCCGGCTCTCAACAACCCTTAACCTTAGAAAAAATAAAGAGTTATCTCACACCCGCCTTCGGCGTCAACATCGCTATCGCCCTGCTTGTCGCCACCTTGCTCGCCCATTTTTTCCTCGGCGTCTTCGCACGCGACCTCACGGCTTCCGATAACCACGTCGCTCCGCAGCCGGCCGTCGGCCAGATCATCTTCGCCGTGATTGCTGCTTTTGCCGTGGCGGCCTTCGCCGTAAAGAAGTTCCTGGACCTGAGCTATCTTTGGCCCACCCTCGCCTCTATTCTCATAATCCCTTTTGCCAAAACGATTTACTACAGAACGGAGACCATTCAAGAGTTCGCTGCGACCCTTCCGGCAACCTCTTTCCCGCGTCCCGTCTTTGCCATCTTGCCCGTACAATTAGTCGCTCTGGGTGCTCTCGGCTCCGTCCTGGGCTACTGGATGGCCATCCGGTATGACTACTGGCGCCAGCACGAAAGTGCCGCATAAAACCAAGACAATGCGGTTTTATCGCATCCCCGAACAACCCTTAAGTACCTCTAATCAAAGAACTTACGTCCAACTCACACCTCAATTTCCCTGCCCGGACCTGAGAAATACAGATTTGGCTGGTTTGGCCCCTTGAATTAGCCGACATATAGATGTCTTGCGACCTTGTCGGGGGTGTCAGCCCCGGCATCGCAACGAGATTTGAAACAGGAACAAGTTGGCAAAACGAACAGATAAAGCCCTATTAACGTAGGAAACCCTACAAAACCAGCCGACAAAAGGAGTTAGCGATGTTGGTTCTGAGCAGACAGAGAGATGAATCGATTATGATCGGCGACGACGTGGAGATCACCATCGTCGACGTCCGAGGGGACAAGGTTCGGCTGGGAATCACCGCGCCGAAGCGGATCCCGGTCCACCGGCGAGAGATCTACGACGCCATCCAACGGGAGAAGGCCGAAGCCCAGGCCGCGGCCCAGCCTGCGGAGGCCAAGACGCTTGAGTCGCAACAGACCGAGGAGAAGACCGAGGACGCAGACCAGGCGCACCGAAAACCCGCGTAGTTGCATTCCCATCCCTCTCTCTTTCCCCCGCACACCAACAACCCTCCTGACCATCAGGAGGTTCTTCTGCGCCCGCACAGAACGTCCGAATTTACATCCGCAAAGCGAACCGACGTCTCACGACCTTTCTCACCTGCCTTTGAAGTGAAGGACGCCGCCTTCGAGGCCATCAAGAGAATCTCCGAGAATCTCCCATTATCCTCTTAACTGGTCTTACGAATGTAAGATAACAAGATCTGACGCACGTAAGAGGAGAAAGAAATGGGCAGGCGAAAACTGCGTGCGATGCGCTACCGGCCCGACGAACCATCACTTACAAAACGGTACAGACCCTGCTGCGGCGGCTCGAGGAGAAGGGCTATTTGAAACACCGCACCGAGGGCAAGGCGCACGTGTTCGTCCCGGCGATTCAGCGCGAGCACGTCGTCAGGCGAACCGTGCTCGATTTCGTGGATCGCCTCTTCGGAGGCGATCCGAAGCCCTTGATGCAGTTTCTGGCCGAAGACGGTCACATTGACGCCGAAGATATCGACGAGTTGCGGAAGTTCATCGACAACGCATAAGCAATCGTTCCCTGCAGAAGTGTAACGATGAATGTTTATCTGAGCGGTCAGGTCTGCACGGCACAGTCGCGCCGGTGAACCCGCCACGCGGCGACAGGTCAGAGAAGAAATGGCGAGGCCGTCGAAGGCCTCGCCGAGGGATTGCCGTGTGGTCAGCGGAACGCACAATCTTACATGCGTTTGTATCGGGGTCCACCGCCGCCTTCGGGGACGGTCCAGCGGATGTTGTCGAAGGGACATTTGCGCTGGCAGGTTTTGCAATGGAGGCAGTTGGACGGGTTGGCCGGCTTGACCTCGTCATGAATCGTCTCGTAGACGCCGGCAGGACAGAAGGTGATGCAGGGACTGTTGAAGACCGGCGTACACTGGGTCTGGCAGATCGTCGGGTCCACGATCGTCAGGTGCGAAGGCTCCTCCTCACGGTGCTCGGTAGCGGCGACCGCGGTGAAGGTGTCCTTGTCAAACTCCTGCTTGGGCTTGAGCCGGTAGGAGGCCGGCCGCATCATTTCATAGTCCGGCTCGACGTTGAACTTCGGCAGCCACCCACCCAACACCGACAGCGGCATGCCCTGGAGCGGGCCGAACTTGCCGATGGTCTGACGCGCGTTCCGCGCCTTCTTCATTTCCGCGGTCACGTTGCAGCCGTCGATCCGCTCGGTGTACTTGACCGCCGCCTGTGAAGGATCGCTGGCGGAATTGACGATCGCCTTGGCCGCCTGGATGCCCGAATCGATAGCGTTGTGCAGGCCCTTGATCTTGAGCATGTTCACGAACCCGGCGCTGTCACCGAGGATCATGACGTTGCCCTTGCCGATGCTCTGGGTCTGCGGGTCGCGTGGGATGGCGTAGTAGCCACCCTCGGGAATCATCTTGGCGCCGGCCTCGACGACGGTGCCGCCTTCGATGTACTTCCTGATGCGGGCGTGCTCTTTGAAGCGCACCAGGGCGTCCTGGGCGTTGAAGTTGTGATACTTCCAGTCCAGTCCCACGATCATGCCGACGGAGAGGTGATCCTGCGCGCCGGCATAGACGATGCCGCCGCCGAACATGCCCGGGCCCAGAACCGGCGTCCAGATGGGATAGCCCATGGCGTGAATGACGCGGCCCGGCGTAAACTCGGCATACTGCTCGGGGCTGACCTTGATCAGCTCCTTGACGCCGAGCGAGTACATCGCGTTGCCCTGCCTCTCGAGGCCGGCCTTCTCCACGAAGCGCTCGGTGACGAGGCCGTCACAGCCCTCGGCCAGAACGATGAAATCGGCTTCGATCACCTCGCCCTCGACGTAGTTGGGCTGCTTGTGCCCCTCCTTGTCGAGACCCTGGTCCACCAGCTTGATGCCGGTGGCCTTGTGGGTGGCCGGGTCGATAACGATGTCCTCGGCGCCGAAGCCCGTGAGCACCTCCACGCCCCTTTCCCGGGCGATCTTGCCCATCCACTTGGTCAGCTTGCTGATCGAGACGGA
>JAFGCA010000212.1 GCA_016932895.1 Sedimentisphaerales bacterium
GCCGGCTCGACGGGCACGCCATCGAACAGAAACGCATGAACCGTCTGGAGCTGTGGGTCACGGAACCAGGCCTTGCCCGAGTGTCCTCGCAGGAGCATATGGAAGGACACCGAGGCCACCGGCTTTTCGGGAAACACGATGACCTGCGCCTTCTCCCAGTCGTGCGTTCCGACGCTCCACGAATCGACCTGGCCCCACAGGGGCGTGCCGTCCGTGTAGCGCAGGTCGAGGTACAGGCAGTAGTCCCGGTCGCGCGTGCCGCCGACGTTCTCGGCCCTGCTCCAGGCGGTCGCGATGATGGGCTCGGGCTTCTGCTGGTTCAGCGTGACTGTCTGGGAAACGCCTCGCTGCGCCTGCGTGTCCGCCCCATTGTCACAGACGAAGACGTCGCCGTCCCGCGTGAATCCCCGCTGCCAGCCGGTCCAACCGTCGGGCTTCAGCAGATTCTCGCCGGATTGATCCAGCCGGAGGGCCTTCTTGACCACGCTGCCGTCGCGTGCGGATGACGCCCCAGCCGCACCGTCTATCCCTGCGTAAAACGCCGCAAGCGCCGCCGCAACGAAGAGGATCACGTGGTATACGGTGAGGGGTCGTTTCCATCGTCTCGTTGCGCTGTCGGTCCAGGTGCACATCGCCACTCCTTTTACTTTGCGATGAAGGTGTTGATTACGACTGAATTCTTCGGGGTCCATTATCGAGGATCGGGCGACAGCGTCAATGCCTGTTTGTAGTGACGCCGTCAGGCGTTATCTTCTGCTTGGAAGATATGCCCTCACGGGCACACTACGAACAGGCTGCCCTTGAGGCCGCCATCCCCCAAAACAAGCGGGGCCCGCACCACTTCGATGCAGGCCCCTTTCAATTTACGATTCACTATTTACGATTTGGTTGTCGCCCCGTTTTGAGAAGTCCTGCCGCGACGGCGGCCTCAGGACACAAATCAGAAATCGCAAATCGAAAACCGCTACCGGTCGCCCGCGAGGTAACGGACTTCCGCTTCCGACAGGGCGCGATTGTAGATGCGGAACTCGTCGAGCGAGCCGGTGAAGTAGGCGTCGGCCGCGAATTGTGACCGGCCCAGCCAGTTCTGCGTCGTGTTGCCCAGGTCCTTGGGCAGCAGCGTCGTCGCGCCGCTGCCCACGACCGCGCCGTCCAGATGGAGTCGCATGATCATCGTCGCGCTGTCGATGACGACCGCGACGTGATGCCAGCCGCTCGGCAGCGTCGCGGGGGCGTCCACGATCTGCTCGCCCACGGCGGCCGTGCGGATGGCGAACCGCATCGGGCCGGTTGCGCCGGTGCGCGGGGACAGGAACATGTAGACGGTCGTGCCGGAGCCGAAGTCGAAGATTCGCTGCCAGTCGCCTCCGGTATTCGGGAAGTTCGCGTACATCGAGATCGTCATATCGCTGAGCGAGCTGATGAGCGAACCGACGGGCAACGTGACGTAAGCATTTGTGCCGTTGAAGATCAGCGCCTTGCCATGGCCCGGGAGCGCGTCCTCGTATCCGGCGTCTCCGCCGATCGTGCCGTGATTGTTCCGGCCGGAACTGTCCTGGACGTTGCCGTCCATCAGGTAGTTGGCAACGATGCCGCCGGCGCCGGGATCGGCCGGGGCGACCACCGCCGGCGCCTCCCGATACAGGCGGATGTCATCGACGAACAACATGCCTGCGCCGCTGCCTTCGACGCCGACCGCCAGGCTTTTGACGCTCTGGAGGTTGGCGCCCGTCGCAGCCAGGTCGATATTCCACTGCTTCCACAGCGGCAACGCGGTCGCGGCGGCGCCCGCGTTATAGACCACCTTCGTATCGTTGATCTTCACATACAGCGGGACCGGAGCATTGGCCGCGGCGCCGTGGAAGAACAGCGTCAGTGTCGTGACGTCGTGCTGCGTCCAGTTCTGGGAAGCCTCGAAGGTACGTTTGGCCTCCGAATAGGTTGCGGTGCCGGTGTTCTCGTAGGCCAGCGGCATGGACTGCCGGCCGCTGTGGATGGTCGTCCGCTCGGCGAACGGCGCCTGGCCATAACCGACGACCGACCCATTGGCCGGGACCTCCCAGCCGTCGCTCCAGGTCTGAAAGACAGCCCCGCCGGTGTCCATATCGTCCGTGTAGCTCTCGAAGTCATCGACGACAAGGTACTCAGCCGTCGCGAAGGTCCAGACGTCGCCCGCCCAGGCGGCCGGGTCCTGTGCGTCGTTCACTTCGGTGACCTTCCAGAAATAG
Organism: Sedimentisphaerales bacterium; assembly: GCA_016932895.1. Next base: position 2,229 of record JAFGCA010000212.1, read on the forward strand.
CTCCGGCCGAGGTCGACCGAGGCCTCGTACCGCGGTTCGGAGACCGTCACCGCAGGCGCCGTTCCGTCGATCACCGCCTGCTCGTCTGTGCTCAGGGACACCTCGTGCGCGGTAGCTTCGCGTCCGGCCCGCCAGTTCAGTGTCGTCTGCGGGTCGACGCCGGTGGCCCCGGAGGCAGGCTGCGGTTCGCGGGCTGCGACCGGCACGTAGAAGAAGCGGACCTCGCTCAAGCCATACTGCTTCAGCAGGCCGCCCCAGTTGCTGTGGATCATCAGTCGGATGTACTTGGCCATCACCCCGCCGAGATCGACGGTCTCGGGCGCCAGGAGCTCGCCCGAAGCCTGGGCCAGTTGGGCCTCACCCAGAGCGGTCCAGGTGGCGCCGTCGGGGGAGGATTCGATCGTGATGTCTTTCGAACCCAGGCCGAGAATGACTTCCATCGCCTGGTTCGAGTTCCACACGAGCATGTGATCCAGCTTGTAGATCCGGTCGAACTCGAACTGGATCCAGGTGGGCTGGGGTCCCGTCTTGGCGCTGAGCCACATGGTCTTGGCGTCGACGCCATGCCGTTCCTCGGCATTGAGGCCGGAGCCGTCGACGACCTTGCCCGGTCCCATGTCGGCATGGTTCGAGCTGGAGGCGGTGGCGGTGACGCCGGCAATCGGATAGGCGTACGGCTCGACCGTGAACGACCAGAGGTCCCCCTCCTCGATGCCGCCGTCGGCTTTCACTTCATCGACGCGCCAGAAGTAGGTCTGCCCGAACGCCAGGCGGCCCACGTCGTACGAGCTGTCGCTCTGGCCCGTGACCAGCGCCGCGAGATCGTCGCGATCCGTGCCGAAGTGCAGGTCGTGGGCGACTGCCCCCTCCGCCGGCGTCCAGCTCAGCAGGACATGGGCAGGCACATCGGTCGACCGGTTGGCGGGCTCGGCGTTGTAGGCCGTGCCGGGAGGCACCACCGAGGGGCCGCTCAACGAGAAGTTGTCGAACGCCACGTACCCGGTCGTCGAGTTGTACATCGAGTGCGCCAGGCCGACCTGGAGGGTCAGACCGGAATGGCACTTCCATAAGCTGCAAGCCAAGGACCGATAAGAGTATAGAAGAACAGACCTCCAAGTCGAATAGATGGTTGTTACGACA